>JAFVOP010000065.1 GCA_017505745.1 Clostridia bacterium | reverse complement strand
TATAGGAAGCGCATAGCAGTCACCAATTTTATAACAGAAATTTTTTAAAAGTTCTTGAAAGGGGTCTGGGGGAAACTTCTTACAAGAAGTTTCCCCCAGAAAATTAATATACTATAACTAATCCAAGACTTGATAATTGGGATACATCTGCACCTCCAGGGTAGAAAGGAGCGCGGATTGCGCGGACGAGACGAGGAGGCGGGTACGGTAGAGTGAGATGAGATGGGAGCAATCCGAGAGGAGTGTCAGCGCGGCAGGGGATGGCTCTCCGGGGGAGACCTCTTCCTCATCCGCCACCTCTTCGGCAGTGAGATCCAGGACCACAAAATCGCATACATCCACAAGCGTTGCAAGGATCTCCCAGTTCTCCGCGTCGGCGGCTACGGAGCGCGGGACGGCAACGCCGATGGCGTCGTTGGGCATGGCGCGCCCGAGCATCGTGAGATACTCCACCACACGGTCGAGCGAGTCGGCAGTGAGGGGGAGACCGCACAAAAGGATCTCGTCTCCGCCCGTGTGCAAAAATTCGCGCAGGAGAGCCGATTCCTCGGCGGCGGCAACAAAGAACACGTCATCAAGCGATTGTGAAAATGCTTGCGGATAAAAGACGCCGCTGACGTACGGAACAAAGGCGGAAAGCTCGCGCATTTTATCAAACAGAGGAGTAGATCCGCCGGAAATGCCGAGATAGGCAGAGACGTTGGAGGTATAAAGCAGATTTCCGTCGGGGGTATTGAGCGGGACCGAAACGGCTTGCGAGCCGATCACGCGATCCACCTCCTCGTCCAGCGAGAAGGGGTAGGCGTTGACGTTGGGTACGTCGGTCTTTTCCAAGGGGGGCGGGGAAGAGGGCTCCTCATCGCCCTCGGTCAGCTTGCGGTAGGTTTCCTCATCCAACCACAGGCGCAACAGATTTCCAACGATCAGTGTAAGTGCAACGGCAACAGCCAAACAGATCCCCACGGTTGCAAGGGGATGCAGACCGGCAGTATGCGGCCGATGGCGGCGAAAGCGCAATGCGGGCATTGCTTCGCTCCTCCTTTCTCAAGCAGTCCGGACGGTTTTATTGGATGGCAAGCAGATCGATCGACTTGCCGTAGTCATTCAGCTCCAGCTCGATCTTGGGGCGGAAGGTCTCCACCTCTTCCTCCACCTTTGCCCACTGATAGGAGGTGAGCAGGTCGGAGGCCTGCAGAAGCAGAGAGGACTCGTTGTGTTCCAAAAGCACCATCACGTAAAAACCGGTGTCTACCTCCACCACGCGGCTGACGTCGCCAATAAAGTGCATCGAAAAGGCGGCGCTTTCCATTTCATCCACGTAGACGTCCTTTACCAGGAAATAGGGCGCGGCATTTTGCAGATCCTCGTTGACCGCGCTTCCAACGAAGGTGCTGATATCTTCACCTTCCAGCAAGCGGCGGCGGATCTCCTCCGCGGTTGCACGGTTTTCCTCCACGTCATCCCCGGGATCGTTGCTGATAAACACGTGCTGGACGTAGCGGAAGTTTCCGTCCTCCAACCAGGCGATAAAACGGTCCAGATCGTTTTCAATTACTCCGAGGTCGTCGCACAGGACGTAGAGCAGTTCATTTTCCAGCTGCGCCACACGCAGGCAAAAGCGCAGGAAATGCTCGGTCATATACATTTCTTTGAGCGAATCGCGAAAGGCACTCTTGCCGCCCGATTCCTCCATGGCCTCCTGTACCTGCGCGTCTACCGCCTCGTCAATGCCGCTGTCGTTGATTGAGGAAGCGTCCATATAATAAGCGCAGGTGGCAAGCACCGCGTAGTTGTTGAGCATCATATCCCAAACCACGCCCTCCAGCTCCGCACGGTATTTCTCGGCGCTCTCGGGCGTATCCCAGATCTCCTTTCCGTAGGTAGCGGCAAACATATCCTTATAGGAGAGGGTCACGTAGCGCAATTCTTCATAAAGCACGTCATATCCCGCGCAGGTGCCGATCACTTTTTGGGATTGCTTGTCCGCGCAGGCGCAGAGCGAGGGTAAAAGCAAGGCCGCGATCAAAAGCAGAAGCACGGCACGCTTGAATTTCCGCATGAAAAGGTCCTCCGATTCCATCATTTCCTTCATTATACAAGATACATGTGTATTTTTTATGAATATGAAGAAAAAAGGCGGGAAATTTTTAAAAAGGTATTTTCTTTGCAAGGATTTTATGATAAAATATAGGAGAGGAACCCAGCTCTCAAAAAAGGAGTGTTGCATAGACTATGAAAAAAAAGTATCAGACCCCTCTTTCCAAAATTGTGGAGGAGCTGCACTACGAGGTTGCAGTACGCCCCGACAATTTTGAAGAGATCCAGATCACCACGCCCGAGGTCAACCGCCCGGGACTTGCGCTGGCAGGCTTTTATGAGATCTTTGACCGAGAACGGATCCAGCTTATCGGCAAAGCCGAAAGCCACTATCTCCGATCGCTGGAGCCGAGCACCAAGCGCTTGATGCTGCAAAAGCTGGTAGATGCCAAGCCGGTTGCCATTCTGTACACCTCGGATCTGCCCGTGGACCGTGTGGTGGAGGAGCGCGCCAAGCTTCGACAGGTGCCGGTGCTTCGCACCAAGATTTCCACCAGCTCGGTGATGGCTGCGCTGATTGCCGCCTTGAATATGCACCTGGCTCCCCGCATCACCCGACACGGTGGGCTGGTAGAGGTGTACGGCGAGGGTCTGTTGCTTCTCGGGGATAGCGGCATTGGTAAAAGTGAGACCGCGATTGAGCTGGTCAAGAGAGGACACCGCCTCATTGCCGACGACGCCGTGGAGATCAAGCGCGTTTCGGATAAAACCTTGATCGGCGCGGCGCCCGAGATCATCCGTCACTACGTCGAGCTGCGCGGCATCGGCATCGTGGACGTCCGCCGCCTGTTCGGTATCGGCTCGGTCAAGGATACCGAGCGCATCGACCTGGTCATCCAGCTGGAAAACTGGGTGGAGGGAAAAATGTACGATCGCATGGGCATGGACGATGAAACGGTCAACATCCTGGGTATTGAGGTTCCTGCGATCACGGTTCCGGTACGTCCCGGACGAAATCTGGCCATCATTCTGGAGATCGCCGCGATGAACAACCGTCAAAAGCGCATGGGCTACAACACCGCCGAGGAATTTAACAAAAAGCTGATGCAACAAATGGGGATGGAATGCTAAAACAGTCACGCGACTGCATCAAAAAATATTTTGAAATTATTTTTGTGAAAGGTATTGACAATCAAGTGATTGTGTGATATAATAATGTCACGATACGGTACCGATATCGAAAATTTTTAACAGGAGGAATCCATTATGAATCCAATTTTAATCGTTGTACTTGTTGCATTAGGTCTTGGCGCGCTGCTCCTGGTGGGTGGGTACCTGAAGGCTCCGCCCGACACTGCCTACATCATTACGGGCCTTGGGAAAAAGCGCATCCTGATCGGAAAAGCCGGATGGCGCATGCCCTTCTTTACCCGCGTTGATAAGCTCTCTCTGCGTGTGATGCAGGTGGACGTCAAAACCAGTGAGGCGGTTCCCACAAACGAGTTCATCAACGTCACCGTTGACGGTGTTGCAAACGTGAAGGTATCGTCCGACCCCGAGCTTCTCAAGCGCGCGTCCGAATCCCTGCTCAACCTGCGCCAGCCCGAGCTGGTGGCGCTTGTGACCCAGGTGCTGGAGGGTAACATGCGTGAGATCGTGGGCTCGGTGGGACTGAAGGAAATGGTTCAGGACCGCCAGGGCGTTGCCAAGAAGATCACCGAAAACGTGGTGCCCGATATGGAAAAGCTGGGTATCGACGTGGTGAACTTCAACATCCAGAACTTCAAGGATGCCGCAGGCACCATTGAAAACATGGGTATCGATAACGTTGAGCAGATCCGCAAGAATGCGCAGATTGCGAAAGCAAACGCGCAAAGAGACATCTCGATCGCCACGGCAAACGCGCAACAGGAAGCAAACGCCGTTCGCGTAGAGGCCGAAAAGAAGATCGCCGAGCAGGATGCCGAGCTTGCCGTGCAGCAGGCTGACATGAAGGTGCGGTCCGAGACCAAGCGCGCCGAGGCCGACGCCGCTTACTCGATCCAGCAGGAGAACCAGCGTAAGACCATTGAGGTCACGCGCGCCAATGCGGACATTGCCCGCAAGGAAAAGGAAGCCGAGCTGGCCGAGAAGGAGATCGCCCTCAAGGAGCGTCAGTTGGATGCGGAGATCCGCAAGAAGGCAGACGCCTTGAAGTATCAGATGGAAAAAGAGGCCGAGGCCGAGCTGATCAAGCAGCAAAGAGAGGCCGAGGCCGACAAATACCGCGCATTGCAGGCCGCCGAGGCAAAGAAGGCCGAGGCAGAAGCGTTGCGCTACATGATGGAGCAGGAGGCTGCGGGTATCCGCGCCAAGGGTCTTGCCGAGGCAGAGGCCATCGAAAAGAAGGCCGAGGCACAGAAAAAGATGGGCGAGGCATCGGTGCTCGAAATGTACCTCACCGCGCTTCCCGAAGTGGTTAAGAACGCTGCGGCTCCTCTGTCCCAGACCGATCGCATCGTGATGTACGGCGACGGAAACTCCACCAAGCTGGTAAAGGACGTAATGAACAGCACCAACCAGATCATGGAGGGAATGAAGGAGTCCACGGGTGTGGATCTCGGAGCCTTGCTTGCCGGCCTGGTAGGCGGAAAGCTGGCATCGGGTGCTCCTGCCGCTGAGGAAACAAAGACGCAGGAATAATCCCGGTTCAAACCGATGGCTATAAAACGGTTGGGGAGACGCAAAGGTGTCTCCCCGATCGAAGTATGTGCGTTTCGGTGTCCGAAGCATTCGAAAGAAAGAGGAAACAAGATGGAAAACAATTTACGCGAGCAGATCCGCGCCGCAAACGCGCAGACCCGGGATGACGCAGAGCTTTTGCGCGACAGTGAGATCCGGAACGGGGAATTCATTCGCTATTTTGGAAAGAAGAGCGAGGTGGTGGTTCCCGATTCGGTTACTCTGATCTCCGACGGCGCCTTTCGCGGCAATCATAAGCTGACCAAGGTCACGCTTGGAAAAAACGTACAGGTCATTGAGCCAAACGCCTTTCGGGATTGCACCGAGCTTTGTGAGGTGCAGATCCCCTCGGGGGTTCGGCAGATCGGTGCCGACGTGTTTCGCGGATGTCGCAAGCTGCGCTCGATTACCGTTCCCAAAACCGTGGTGTCGATTGGAGCCGGTGCCTTTCGTGGGTGTCGCTCGCTTTCGCGCCTGGTGCTCTCCTCGGGTGTGGAGCGCATCGGAGCCTTCGCGTTCTGTGACTGTGAAACGTTGACCGAGGTGGTCTTGCCCGCGCAATTGGAGGGGATCCCTCGCGGAACCTTTTTCAACTGTCGCTCCCTGCGTCGGGTGGAGATCCCGGCGGGCGTGCGCACGTTGGGACGTTATGCATTCGGCTGCTGTGTGTCGCTGGAGGAGCTTCAGCTACCCGAGGGCGTGAACTATATGGGAAGCGGCGTGCTTTCGGAATGTCTCTCCTTAAAAAGCTTCCGCGTGCCGCCTCTGGTCCGTTTCATTGGAGACTATGCCTTTTCGCGTTGCGAGAATCTGGAAACCATCGAGCTTCCCGCAAGCCTGAGCTATATCGGAATCAACGCGTTTTGCGCATGTAAAAAGCTGAAGGAGATCGATATCACGCCCAATGTGATCCGAATTGCTCCCGCGGCCTTTGTGGGCTGCTCGTCATTGGAACGGATCGTGATCCCCGCATCGGTCCGCGAGATTGGAAAACGCGCCTTTGCCTACTGCACGTCGCTTTGCGAGGTGGAGCTCCTGGCCGCGATCCCCTCCATTGCCGAGGAGACCTTTCACAGCTGCATTTCCCTGACCTCCATCGAGCTGCCGGACAGTGTGCGGGCAATCGATGAGAACGCCTTTTTCCGTTGTCTGGAGCTTTCCTCGATCCGTCTTCCGAAAAACCTGACCCGAATCGGCAGACAGGCGTTTGCAGAGTGTGAAGCACTTCGCCAGTTAAGCCTTCCCGTGATGCTGGCGCACGTAGGCGAAAGAGCCTTTGCCGATTGCACCGCGCTGACGGCCATAATGCTTCCCAACCGACGGATCACGCTGGACCGCGGCGTGTTTGTGGGATGTGAGGCGCTGGAGCTTTTAACGGTTCCCGATGTCTGTCGGATGCTTTCCTATCGCTTGGACCGTTGGGCGGTTCCGCTCACCACACACGTGGTCACGCGTCGCGAGCTGCGCCACACGCTGCTGTTAGCCGAGCTTGCCGATCCCGAAACCTCTGAGGCTCGCAAGCAGGAGCTGGAAAAGGAGATCGCGCAGATCAAAAAGAAGATGCGCCGCCCCGCCAAGGTGCGGGCTGCGAAATAAGCAAACCTGCTTTCCGAGCGGAGCCGGAATGTGATCCCAAGGAGAAAAAAAGAGCAAGCCTACAAGAATGATCTTGCGGGCTTGCCCTTTTTTCATTTTCAAGAGACGGGAATGCCGTCTCCGGTTTGTGTCCGGTCTCAATAGCGCTTGGTGTATCCGTCCTCGGGCTCGTTGGGAAAATCCTTGGAGGATGAGGATTCTGTTTCGGTTTCGGAATCGTCCTCGGTTTCGCTTTCGGTTCCCGTTTCAATCTCAAAATCCGGCAGCTCTTCGTCCTCGGTTTCGGTTGTGCTTTCGGTTTCGGTTGCCGTTTCGGTTTCGGTATCTTTTGCGTCCGGAGCCTCGGGATTGCATCCGCACAGGAGTGTGGCCAGAAGCAAAAGCAGGATCGAAAGCATGGCAAGGGTCATTGGTAAGCATCCCGTTTTCATGGTCTTTGCAGTATCCTTTCTTCATCATTCTCCTATCATTATACCATAAAAAAGCAGAATGTCAAGAAGGCGTGCAAAATTATCGGTAATTTTGAAATGAGCCACCACGTTTTCGTGGTGGCTTTTGATATGCAGAAAGCAAAAAAAAGCCCCGCGCGATGATATGCACCCCAAAAGTTAGACACTTTTGGAGGTGCATATATTTATGTCAAAAAAGCAGAGAAAGTACTCGTCAGAATTCAAAATATGTGTTATAATGGATATGCGAGAACACCACCTTGGTTATCGT
>JAFVOP010000064.1 GCA_017505745.1 Clostridia bacterium | reverse complement strand
TGCGGACTGCAAAGCGATCCGATCTTTTGCCCGATCGTAGCCCCCTTTTACAGTGGGATGGAGGTAACCGTTCCGCTCTTTGCCGAAGAACTTCACGGGGATGCGGATGCCGTTCGGGAACTCTACCGAAGCTACTATCAAAAGGGACTGGTCCGTTATACCGATTCCGCCGATGAGGGTGGATTCCTGGCGGCCAACGCGTTTGCAGATCGCGACGATATGCAGATCACGGTGGTTGGAAACCGCGAACGGATCCTTTTGGTGGCGCGTTTTGACAATCTTGGAAAGGGCGCATCCGGCGCGGCCATTCAAAATATGAACCTGCTTCTCGGTGCCGACGAAGCCACCGGGCTCAACGTATGATTTTTGGAAAGGACACAAACTATATGAAAACCGTATCCGGCGGCGTTTGCGCCGCAAAGGGCTTTACCGCAAACGGCGTGCATTGCGGAATCCGCAAGAATCGCACCAAAAAGGACCTTGCCCTGATTTACAGTGAAGTCCCCGCACATGCGGCGGCCGTATATACCACCAATTTAGTAAAGGGCGCGCCCCTGACCGTTACCAAACAACACATTGCAAACGGACTGGCGCAGGCGGTGATCTGCAACAGCGGAAACGCCAACACCTGCAATGCAAACGGCATCGAGATCGCCGAGCAGATGAGCGAAGCGCTGGCCAAGGAATTGCAGATCTCTGCCAATGACGTGGTGGTAGCCTCCACGGGCGTGATCGGGCAACCGCTGAACCTTGCGCCCATCGTGAGTGGGATCCCTACATTGGTTGCCGGACTTTCCAAGGACGGCGGCGAAGCGGCGGCGGAGGGAATTATGACCACCGATACCGTGAAGAAGGAGATCGCGTTTGAATTTGAGGTAGGCGGAAAGACCTGCCACATTGGCGGCATTGCCAAGGGAAGCGGTATGATCCATCCCAATATGGCCACCATGCTCGTATTTATCACCACCGACGTTGCTATTTCGTCGGACATGCTGCAAAAAGCGCTTTCCACCGATATCACCAACACCTTTAATATGGTGAGCGTGGACGGGGACACCTCCACCAACGATATGGTCACCGTGCTGGCAAACGGCATGGCGGGGAACGAAGAGATCACCGCAGAGGGCGTTGCTTTTGACGCTTTTATGAAGGCGCTCAACAGTGTGACCGTATATCTCTGCCGTTGCATTGCAGGCGACGGAGAGGGCGCAACGAAGCTTTTGGAATGCCGCGTGAACGGCGCGTCAAGCCTTTCGGTTGCCAAAACGGTGGCCAAGAGTGTGATCTGCTCAAGCCTGCTTAAGGCTGCTATGTTCGGGGCCGATGCAAACTGGGGCCGCGTGCTTTGCGCCATCGGATACAGCGGCGCGGACGTGGACGTGGATCGCGTGGACGTTTCCTTCCGTTCGGCAAAGGGCGAGATCGCCGTTTGCAAAAACGGTGCGGGCGTAGAATTTTCCGAAGAGAAAGCAAAAGAGATCCTGCTCGAATCCGAGATCGAAATTCTGGTTGGCCTGAATAGCGGCAGCTTTGAAGCCACTGCTTGGGGATGCGACTTGACCTACGATTACGTCAAGATCAACGGCGACTACCGCACCTGATACCATCGAAGGAGTCAACACACAATATGGAAAATCTATTTTCAAACGCGCAGCGTGCACAGGTTCTGACCGAGGCGTTGCCGCATATCAAGCGTTATACGGGGAAGATCGTGGTGGTCAAATACGGCGGAAACGCCATGATCAACGAGCATCTGAAGGAGCAGGTGATGGAGGACATCGTTCTGCTTTGGCTGATCGGTGTCAAGATCGTGCTGGTGCACGGCGGCGGCCCCGAGATCAGTGAATTGATGGATCGGCTGGGGAAAAAGCCCGAGTTTGTGGACGGCCTTCGTGTGACCGACAAGGAAACGGTGGACATTGTGCAGATGGTGCTTGCCGGAAAGGTGAACAAGACGCTGGTCAACCTTCTGGAAATGAAGGGCGGCAAGGCGATGGGCATTTCGGGTATGGACGGCCGACTGATCGAGGCGAAGGTCAAGAACGAAAAGCTGGGATACGTGGGCGAGATCACCAAGATCCACATCCAGCCTGTGGTCGATCTTTTGGAGAAGGGCTATATTCCCGTTATTTCCACCGTGGGATGTGACAGGGAAGGAAACACGTATAACATCAACGGCGACACCGCCGCTGCTTACATTGCGGGCGCTTTGGAATCCGAGCGACTGATCATGATGACCGATATCGCCGGACTTTTGCGCGATAAAAACGACCCCTCCACCTTGATCCCACAGGTAACGGTTTCCCAGGCCGAGCAGCTGCAAAAGGAGGGTGTGATCTCGGGTGGCATGATCCCCAAGGTGGATTGCTGCATCGAAGCGCTCCACAAGGGTGTGAAGCACGTGGTCATCATGGACGGCCGCGTACCGCATTCGATCCTCATGGAGCTTCTTACCGACGAGGGCGCGGGAACGATGGTATCGGGGGACTGACATGAGCAAATTACAGGAACTGGATAAGCAATACGTGGCGGGCACCTACAACCGCTTTCCCGTGGAGATCGCCCACGGCAAGGGATCGGTGGTCTTTTCCACCGACGGAACCCGCTATATCGATATGGGCTCGGGCATTGGTGTGACGGCCTTTGGAATTGCCGATGACGTGTGGCAAAAGGCGATCACCGAGCAGATCGCTTGCGTGCAGCATATGTCCAATCTCTATTACACCGAGCCCTGCGCCAAGCTTGCCGAGCTGCTTTGTAAAAGGACCGGCATGAAAAAGGTCTTTTTCTCCAATTCAGGCGCCGAGGCGAATGAATGCGCCATCAAGGTGGCGCGCAAATACGCGGCTGAGAAAAAGGGCGCGGATTATTATACGGTCATTACGTTGGAGAATAGCTTCCACGGCCGAACGCTCACCACACTTGCCGCAACGGGGCAAGCGCACTATCACGAGCTTTTTCAACCGTTGACTCCCGGATTTGTGCATACGCCGGCGGGAGACGTGGATGCCCTTCGCAAACTGATCGCGGAGCATAAAACCGCGGCGATTCTGATTGAGTGCGTACAGGGGGAGGGCGGCGTGATCGGTCTGGATGCCGATTACGTCAAGGCGGTTGCCAAGCTGGCGGCCGAGGAGGATATCCTTTTGATGGTGGACGAGGTGCAAACCGGAAACGGACGCACCGGAAAGCTCTATGCCTATATGCATTACGGCATCACGCCCGACGTGGTGACCACGGCCAAGGGACTGGGCGGAGGTCTTCCGATCGGAGCGGCGTTGCTGGGCGAAAAGGTGGAATCGGTGCTCGGCTTTGGAGATCACGGATCGACCTACGGTGGCAATCCCGTGTGTTGTGCGGGAGCGCTCAGCGTACTGTCGCGCATCGATGACGCGTTTCTTGCCGAGGTGCAAAAAAAGAGCGAATTCGTTTTTTCGGCTCTTCGTGGAGCCGACGGAGTGGAGGCATTGAGCGGCATGGGACTGATGATCGGAATCAAAACCGCCAAGCCTGCATCCGACGTGGTGAAGGCTTGCATGGAGAAGGGAGTTCTTTGCTTGACCGCAAAGGACAAGGTCCGTCTGCTTCCCGCGTTGAATATTCCGATGGAGATTCTTGCCGAGGCAATCGAAATTATCAAAGGCGCATGCGCCTTGAAATGAGGTTACT
The DNA here is from genome assembly GCA_017505745.1 of Clostridia bacterium. Taxonomy (GTDB): domain Bacteria; phylum Bacillota; class Clostridia; order Oscillospirales; family CAG-272; genus UMGS1865. Next base: position 14,627 of record JAFVOP010000064.1, on the reverse strand, counting down.
ATGTTTTTAAAGGGAAAAAGTTTTTTAAAGCTTCTGGATTTTACGCCCGAGGAGATCGCGCAGCTGATCGATCTGGCGGCCAAGCTGAAGCAGGAAAAGAAGGAAGGAAAGGCGCACCGCCTGTGCGCGGGCAAGAGCATTGCGCTGGTGTTTGAAAAGACCAGTACCCGTACGCGTTGCGCATTTGAGGTGGCGGCGGCTGACCTTGGCATGCATCCCGTGTATCTCGATCCGCAGGGCTCGCAGATCGGCAAAAAGGAGAGCATTGCCGACACCGCGCGCGTGCTGGGCAGAATGTTTGACGGCATTGAATACCGCGGCTTTGGACAGGAGATCGTAGAAGAGCTGGCAGCGTATGCCGGTGTTCCGGTCTGGAACGGACTTACCAACGAGTACCATCCCACGCAGATCCTGGCCGATTTCCTCACGATCCGCGAGCATTGCGGGGAGTTGAAGGGGAAAAAGCTGGTTTACATGGGGGATGCGCGCTATAATATGGGGAACTCCCTGATGGTAGGCTGTGCAAAGATGGGCATGCATTTCGTGGCGTGCGCTCCCCGGGCGTATTTTCCAAACGACGCGTTGGTGGAAACCTGCCGGGAGATTGCGAAGGAAACGGGAGCTGTGATCAAGCTGTGCGAGGATCCGATGCAGGCGGTAAAGAACGCCGACGTGATCTACACCGACGTGTGGGTCTCGATGGGCGAGCCCGACAGCGTGTGGAAGGAGCGCATTGAAGCGCTCACGCCTTATCGCGTGACCAAAACGCTGATGGATGCCGCCGGTGCGCAGTGCCGCTTTATGCACTGTCTGCCCGCGTTCCACGATCTGAAAACCAAGATCGGGAAGGAAATCTACGAAAAGTTCGGTATTGACTGTATGGAAGTGACCGACGAGGTCTTTGAGTCGGCACAGTCGATCGTGTTTGACGAGGCCGAAAACCGCATGCATACCATCAAGGCCGTGATGGCGGCAACGCTTTGAAAAAATAAAAAGAATTGCGCCCCTGCTTTGGATTTCCAAAACAGGGGCGCAATTGTTGGTTTCCGAAAACCACCCGCTAAGCGGGTGGTTCCGTAGAGGCTTTTGCCGTTGAACAAAAACTCCTTCTATGGTATAATGAAAGCGGGTCTAGCCAACCGCAAGCAAAAATACACATAGAAGGAGGTCAATTATGAAAATTGACACTAATAGTATAGCACATACCACATGGAATTGCAAGTATCACATTGTATTTGCCCCGAAATATCGTAGACAAGTCATTTACGGAAAAATAAAAGGCGATATAGGACAGATAATAAGAAAGCTATGTGAATGGAAGGGCGTAGAGATAATCGAAGCAGAAGCTTGCCCCGATCACATACATATGTTAGTATCCATACCGCCAAAGATTAGTGTGTCAAGTTTTATGGGATATCTGAAAGGGAAAAGTAGCTTGATGATATTCGATAAACACGCGAATATGAAATACAGATACGGGAACAGAGAATTTTGGTGTAGGGGATATTATGTTGATACAGTCGGAAAGAACAAAAAGGCAATTGCCGAGTACATAAGAAACCAACTACAAGAGGATTTGGCGTACGAACAAATGAGTATAAAAGAACTCGTTGACCCGTTTACGGGTGAGCCGGTACGCGCAAGCAAAAAATAAGCCAACCGCTTTAGCGGTAGCTTGAGTCCGCTTGCGGTTGGCAGATCTTTCGGTGGGCTTTCAGCCCCGCCAGTAACATGCCCTTATAGGGCTGAGCAAGCCACCGGCTTAGCCGGTGGTCATGACTTGATTGAGGCTCAACGGTGCTCGATTCGATATACCGTTTCGGTTTCCCAAATGTCGCCGCGCTCCACGGAAAAGTTGCCGCAACCCATACGGAAGTACATTTTGTTATAGGGGGCGCCGCCGTTGTCGGTCAAAAGGAAGCAGTTTCCACCCGGCATTTCGGGATACCTCGGAACCGCCATTTCAAAGTACAGGCGCTCGCCGTGTACCACCGCGCGCTTGGAGTTGGGAATGGTGACACTGTGCTGCTCCTCTAAGTTACAGGGGACCGACGTGGGTGTCAGGTCGGTGCAATAATGATCGGTATAAGCCTTCATGGGTGGCATCATTGCCAGATATGCTTTCTTTACCGTGTAGGCATTGAGCCATTCGATCCGCTGGCAGAGCGTGATCCCTTCGGCCGTGACCGTCCATTCCTTGTGATGCAAAAGTACCCGAGAGACGTGATCGTTGGGATCGTAGCCGATCGAATCCTGTACCATATGCAGCGCGGTAAAGGGAGTTGGCTCCGAAAGGGCAGAGGGCGCGGTCTCCTTGCCGTCCACGAAGAGGGTGAAGGAGACGTAGGCCTCGTCACCGTGCGCGTAGCCGCCGATCGAATCGTCGCGTCCCTCCAGACGGATCGCCATATCCCACTCTGCGCTGGGCGTGGTGATCGGAGTAAGGGTTTCCAAACGGCCGTCACAGGTGAAGGCGCGGCCGATCCGCCAGAGATCAGCAGAAATGCTTTCCTTTACCGAGTGCACGAGATCGTAGTTGATATAGCCGTTTTGGGTAGGGAGACAGATCCGCAAGCCCTCGGTGGCGGCAGCGTAATCAAACTGTGTTTCGTATTGGACATAAGCTTTTTTGGCGGGGGCGCGTACGGCAGACGTACAAGCGCCGGGCTCCGTTTTTTTCATATCGATACCTCGTTTCTGAGTTCAGATATTCCGTTTGCACGGAAAAGTGTTGTTTTTTTGGAAAGTCCTTGCAAACAGAAAATAAATATGTTATAATAAATGGATGAAGCGGGAGTTTTTTACGCTTGGACGAAGCACGAAGGAAAAGGGGCTTACGCCATTACGTACTTTTCGGGCGTGGGAGATTCGAAAAAGTCCTTCAGATCGCGGTTGCTCACCACGTATTCGATGTCGCGGACCTCTCCCTGCAAAAAGGTGGAGCGCTTACCCAGCTTACTGCTGTCACACAGCAGCACCCTCCGGGATGCATTTTTCATCATCCATTTCCGTGTGGCAACCTCGTCGGGGTAGCAATCGTAAAACTCACCGGACGAGCTAACTGCCTGCACCGAGAAAAAGGCGATGTCGGCGTGCAGCGTTTTCAAAAAGTCGAGCGCATAGCCGCCAACCAGGGCTCCCTTGTTTTCTTCCGAAAGCGAGCCGCCTGTGCAAAAGACCTTGATGTCGTAGTGCGAGAGCAGGCTCAAAACGTCCACGCTGTTGGTGACCACCGTTATACCTCCGATGGCGGGAAGCAGCTCAGCAACGAAGTAGGCGCTGCTGGAGGCATCGAGGAATACCACGTCTCCGGGATGCACCAAGCGAGCCGCGGCCTTTGCGATCTGCTTTTTCTGCGGACTGTTTTCATGACTGCGCAGAGAAAAGGGGATATGCTTTCCTGAGGCCTCGGCGATCTTTACTCCGCCGTAGCTGCGGTTCACAAGCCCGCGGTCCTCCAGATTTTTCAGATCCCGACGGATGCTGGACGGACTGATGTTCATTTTTCGAGCGAGATATTCGACCGTGGCGTATTCATTTTCTCCCAAAAGATCGAGAATCTCTTTTTCACGTTCACATTTGTACATACCAAACCTCCTGCCCAAAGGGTCATTTTTTGCTTAAAATTGATTACTCTTGGATTGGATTTGCGCATTGTTGCATTTATTATAGCATCTTTTTTTTCATTTGTAAATAGAAAAAAGCAAAAAAACGCGGAATGAGGCAAAAAAAATATGAAGCTATTGTTTTTTGATATGGAGTTCGCGGATGGCCGCGTGCCGGGATCGATCTATTCGCTCGGATATCTGATGACCGACGGGGAGTTTCGGATCCTGGAGCCGCAGACCGATCTTCTGATCAATCCCAATTCCACCTGGAACGAGTACGTGGAAGCGAATATTTTGGCGTACCCCAAGGAAGAGGTGGAGGCGGCTCCCGAGTTTTGCGATCTGTTTCCTACGATCAAGGCGTTGTTTGAGCGTGCGGATCTTGCCGTCGGATTTTCCACAAGCAACGATACGCGCGCGATGCGCAAGGCCTGTGAGCGCTATGGGATCGAGCCTTTTTCCTTCCGTTGCTTTGACACCGAAAAGCTCTGCCGCAAGATGGAGGAGCATCGGGATGCGCACGGGCTGGGAGGCTGTGTGGTGGCTTGGTGCGGGGAAAAGCCCGACAACCGCCACCGCAGTGACGGCGACGCGTACGCAACGATGATGCTTTTGCGCGCGATCTGTCGCGCAAAGCACGCGACACCCGAGATGATCGTTGCGGCATATCCCGAGTGTGAGAGCGATTCGTTGCAGAAAAAGAAGCCGCAAGCTCCCAAAAAGAAAAAACGCGGCAAATCGGTTTCGCGCAGGCCGCGGAAAAAGCGCCCCGAAAATTCCTCTGTGTGTGAGGCAAAACCCACCGTTTGATATTCCCAAAAAATCTACTGTGACAGAAATATAGAAACCGGAAGGGACTGTATTATGAAAGAAAAAACGTTAAAAGCCGATTTGGCGGTGATCGGCGGAGGTCTCAGCGGCATCTGTGCGGCGATTGTGGCGGCAAGACTTGGCAGTCGGGTGGTGCTGATCCACGATCGCCCTGTGCTTGGCGGAAACGCCTCCAGCGAGATCCGCGTTTGGGTGCGCGGAGCATCCGGAAAATACAACCGCGAGGGTGGAATTCTGCGTGAGCTGGAATTGGAAAATATCTATCGCAACCCTACCTTGAATTACTCACTGTGGGACGGTGTCCTGTATGAAAAGGTGACGGCGGAAAAGAACATTACGTTGCTTCTCAACACGTCCTGCCTGGACGCCGCGTGTACCGACGGAAGAATTACCTCCGTACGGGCATGGCAGCTGACGACCTATACGTATTACACCGTTGAGGCCGATCTCTTTGCCGATTGCTCGGGTGACAGTATCCTGGCCGAGCCTACGGGAGCCTTGTACCGCGTGGGGCGCGAGGCCAAGGACGAGTACCACGAATCGATGGCGCAGGACGTGGCAGACTCCCACACGATGGGCATGAGCTGCCTGATCAACGCCCGCGAGACCGATCACCCTGTGGAGTTCATTCCGCCAAGCTTTTCCAGAGTTTATGCCGACGATGACGATTTTTCGGCGCGTCCGCGTCCCGAAACCGGCGGAAAGGGAAAGACTCACACGGTGAATACCGACGTCAACTTCTGGTGGATCGAAAGGGGCGGCGAGCGTGACAGCCTGCATGACACCGAGGAGGTCAGTCGCGAGCTGCAAAGCGTGGTCTACGGGATTTGGGACCACGTCAAGAACCGTGGGGAGCACCACGCCGAAAAGTTTGAGGTGGATTGGATCGGCGCATTGCCCGGAAAGCGCGAGAGCCGCAGATACATCGGAGATTACGTGCTCACCGCTAACGATCTCATCGACGGGGGCGATTTCCCCGATGCGGTGGCGTACGGTGGATGGACCATGGACAACCACGATCCGCGCGGGATTGACGCCGAGGGCTACTCGTCCACACATTACGGCGTTCATTCGCCCTATCAGATCCCGTTGCGCTCGCTTTATTCGAAAAATATTGAAAATCTGTTCTTTGCGGGGCGAAATATCAGCGCCACGCACATGGCGCTCAGCTCCACGCGCGTGATGGCTACCTGCTCGCTGCTTGGGCAGGCGGTGGGAACTGCGGCGGCGGTTTGTCATCGGTACGGTCTGTCGCCGCGTGAGGCGGCAGAGCAGAAGATCACGCTCATCCAGCAGATCCTGCTCGAAAACGATTGCTACATTCCCAAGGTCGCGCGTCCGATCTCGCCGATCAATGCAACGGCGCAATCGGATCTCTCGCGTGCCGATCGGGACGTGCTGGAAAGCGGATTTGACCGCCCGAGCGAATCGGCATCCAATGCGGTAGCGTTTGACGCGGGCAGCGTTCTTACGTACCGTTTGGAGGTCCCTGCCGACGGTGTTGCACTGCACCTGGTCTTTGATCCCGACTACGAGCGTACGTCGATCTCGGAACACCACAAATACCGCGCGTTTGCTATGCGCGGACACGTTTACACGGGGATGAAGCCCCTGCGGATGCCCAAGGAATTGGTGCGGGCTTTTACGGTGACTGACGGAGAGGGCACCGTGCTCTATGAAACCCAAAACAACCGTTTGGCATCGCATCTGATCGATCTGCCAAATGGCACCAAAGAAGTTTGTATCACGCTTCAAGAGGCGTGGGGCGGAGAGCAGATCAAGCTGTTTTCCTGTGATTTTACCGAACGGAGGAACTGAAATATGCAGAACGTATCTTATCAACGGAATTTACCTGTTTCCCATACCTGTGACGTATTGGTGGTTGGCGGAGGTCCCGCGGGCTTTTGCGCGGCGGTTGCTGCCGCACGGGCGGGTGCCGACACGGTGCTTGTAGAGCAGCACGGATACGGCGGAGGAATGGCGACCGCGGGCTTGGTGGCTCCCTTTATGACCTGCTACGACAGCGCGGGTGACACGATGCTCATTCGCGGCTTGTTTGAAGAGGTGGTAGACCGGTTGTGCAAGGTGGGAGGCGCGATCCATCCCTCCAAGGTGGAAACCGCTTCGGCGTTTACCTCTTATCTCATTGCGGGACACGTACACGTCACTCCCTTCAAAGCGGAATCGCTGAAGCTTGTGATCGACGAAATGCTCCGCGAGGCGGGCGTGAAGGTTCTGTATCATACGGCGTTTGTGGATGCCGAGATGGACGGAGACCGCATTGCGAAGGTGATCGTATACAAAAAAGAGGGCCTTTGCGCGATCGACGCCAAAATGGTGATCGACTGCTCGGGTGATGCAGACGTGGCCGAAAAGGCTAAGGTTCCGTATCTGAAACGACAGGAAAAAATGCAGCCCGCATCGCTCTTCTTCCGCATTGGAAACGTGGACAGCCAAAAGATCGAGGAGGACATCGCGGCGAATAAGGATAACTTCTATCGCAAGAACAACACCAACTACCGTTCACTTCACTGGTGGGTCTCCAAGGCGCGTGAGGCGGGGGATTGGACGCTCAATCGCGTGTCGATCGGCCTTTTCCGCGGTGTGGAGGAGGACGAATGGAGCATCAATACCTCGCGCATCATGGGTGTGGACGGCACCGATTCCGAAAGCCTGACCGAGGGTGAGATCGTTGGCAGACAGCAGGTGGATGAGATTTTCCGCTTCTTCGTGAAATACGTGCCCGGATGTGAGAACGCGAGACTTTTGCAAAGCGGAAGCACGCTGGGCATCCGCGAAACGCGCCACATTGAGGGCATCAAAACGCTCAAGCTGGATGACCTTCTGAACTATCGGGTTCCGGAGGATTCCATTCTGTTGGCGGCGAATTCGGTGGATGTGCACGGCAAATACGGCCCCACCAGCAACGAGTATATCACGCTCCCCGCAGGCAAGTATTACGGCATTCCGTACGGATGCCTGGTGCCGAAGGGCTGCTCCAATCTGTTGGTGGCGGGACGCTCGATCAGCGCGGAGCCCGATGCGGCGGGCGCGATCCGCGTCATGCCTCCCTGTATGGCGTTTGGACAGGCGGCCGGCATTGCCGCGGCCATGGCGATCCGGGAATCGGTGGAGCCAAAGGACGTGGACGTACAGAAGCTTCGTGCCGAATTGATCCGAAATAATGCCTGCCTTTGATCTTTTTTCCAAGAATTATTAATTTTGAAGGAAAAACTATTGACTTTTGGAAAGAATTGTGCTATTATGACAATGGTATATTATGTACTGAATATGAACTGAAAAGGAGAATTTGATCATGAGCAACCTGATTTTAATTGGTTTGGTTTCCCTGATTTTGATCGTCAGCATCCTTTGGAATCTGTTGCGCGGCCTCTCCAAATCCCGTCTTCGCGGCATCCTGATACTGGTTTCCGCGATCCTGGCGGTGGTGGGGACCCTGTTCCTGAGGAGCTTCCTGGTTTCCGATGTGACGATTGATACCTATATCGTCCCTTTGCTTGAAAACGTCTTGAACGCGCCCGAGGTGGTGGAGGTCTTGCAGCTTTCGGGCACACTGACGCAGGTGCTGATCAACGTTGTGGTTTCGCTGATCTCTCCCATTCTTTGCTTGCTGCTCTTCTGGGTCTTCTCGATTCTGACCTGGATCATCTTTGTGATCGTTGCATTGGTGCGCAGACGCGCGATGCGCGCGCGCAACGAGCAAAGTGCCTGCCGTCATTGGCGCGCCGTTGCATGGGGCGCCGTGCAGGGACTGGTGATTGTGATTATGATCATGATCCCGCTCACCGCTTATCTTGGTCTGGTTCCTCCGGTGATCACTACGCTGGATGAATCGGATGCGTTGGGCGAAAACGAGGAGACTGTGATGGAGATCGTGGAGGAGTACGTGCAGCCCCTGCAGGAAAACGTTTTTGTAAAGGCTTACAGAGGCGCGGGCGGCTCGGCTCTCAACGGTCTGATGCTTGATTTTAAGCTCGACGATACCAAGGTAGAAATTACCGATGAGATCGACTCGATTGCCCTGTTTGCCGGAAACATCCTCAAGCTTACGAAGAGCGACATTGCCAACTACGGCTCTGCCGAGGCGGCTGTCTTCATTTCGATTGCCGATTCCTTTGAGGATTCGGTCCTGCTTCCCACCATTGCGGGTGAGTTCATCTACGGCGCAACCGACGCGTGGCTGCAGGATCTGGATTTCCTTGGAGCAGAGAAGCCCACATTTGGAGAACAGGGTGCGATCTTTGAGCCCTTCTTCAATACGTTATTGAAGGTTCTGCATCAGGATTCCCGCAATTATCTCGCACTCCAAAAGGACTTCCGAACCGTTGCCGAAATGGTTTCGGTGCTTTCGGAGTACGGTGTGTTTGCAAACCTTTCCAATACCGAGCAGCTGATGGAAACCCTCAGCAGCAACGGCATCATTGAATCGATCGTTACCACGCTCGGAAGCAATGACAGCATGAAGGTTCTGATCCCCGAGATCACCCAGATGGGAATGCGCGCAATCGCAACCACGCTGGAAATTCCCGAGAACGCCGAAGCGGTGTACGGAGAGTTTATGAAAGACGTAACCTCGGGTCTCAATGAGATCCGTGCGCTTCCCGAGGACGAGCGCGTAGACGCTTTGAGCGAACGCTTGACTACCGCGTTTGACGATGCGGGCATTCCGATTGACCGTGAGATCATCGATTGCTACGCGATCAGTATGACCGAGGACCTTTTGGCCTCGGATGCGGAAACCCTGACAACCGAGGACGTGCAGGCATTCTTTGCGGTATACGCGATGAACGCCGTGGACGAAACGCTGGCCGAGAAGAGCAATACGATCACCCTGGCCGCAGGCGGTACGCGTCCCTTGAATACCTCCGATCTTTTTGCCGGAACCGTTTATGAGGGCAAGACCGAGGAGGAGCTGAAAAAGTCCGGCGCAGCAACCCTTGCAAAGGCGACCCAGCAGCTGGTGAAGCTGACTGCCACCGAGGACATTGCTGTTCAGGCAAGTGAAATTCTGACCTCCGCGTACTCCGAGCTTCTGGCAGAAAAGCCGGTAATGATGGAAAAGATCGCCGCTGTTCAGGTATCCAAGCCTGTTTCGGATACGGCTAAGACCGCAACTGCGGGTCTGAAGTCGAGCGAGGAGATCGTGACCGTAAGAGTGACCCTAAATGATTTGTTGGTGGATTCCACGGAGGCCGCAAGCAAGATCAATGCCGAAACCGTGAAGGCGGAGGCCGAGGCGATTGCTTCGATCTTTAATGCCGCAAGCGAGCTGACCAAAACCGATACCTCCAATATGGATCTGACCACCGTTGCCAATACGGTTGGTAACATTTTGGATTCCCTTGGCGCAACCGCTTCGGTTGGTGCCGAGAAAACGGCGAATCTCTTTACCGCAGTGCTTCAATCCGAGACGGTAAGAAGCACCGCAGATCTGGATATGACCACCGCAACCCAAATGGCAGAGAAGGCCACCACCGGTGAGAACGTCAGCTACTCGCAGACGATGGGAGCTGTTTCGCAGGGAGTGACGGTATTTACCAAACTCAGCGATCCCAACGCAACCCTGACCGAGGAGGAGTTGGTGGAATTGATCCGCACCATCAATCCGCAAACCGCGGGCATGATCGAGGTTTACGTAACCGCAGATCGTATCATAGGCTACGGAGTTCCCGAGCAGTATGCTTCCAGCTCTGCGCAGCTGATCTCCGAGACCTTCTCCTACATGGCGAACAGTGAAATGAGTGATGAAGAGTATGCGAACGAGGCGAAGGCACTCAACCAGATCCTCAACGTAGCTATCTCTGCAAAATCGCATTCCAATGAGAAGGAGCTGTTTGGCGGAATCCTGCCCAGCGCCACCGAAACCGTGGATATCTTCATGGCTTCCAACGCGATTGCAAGCTCGCTCAGATCCTGCATGCTGGATTCCAACGGCAACGTGAAGGAAGGCAAGTTTGACCTGTTTGGAATCGGTTCGATGATTCCCGAGGATTCCAATGAGTATAAGGAGTGTGTAGACGCATTCCAGAGGTATTACGACAACCATCACAGCGAGCAGACCAGACAAACGCTGGTTGCCATCTCGGCTTTGCTGGGCGTTCCGGTACCCTTTAACTAATGTGACCCGATAGAAAGGTCCGCGCATCCAACGGTGCGCGGACCTTTTCTCTTTTTCTCTGCAGAAGAGAAGAAGGGAGAAAATGTATAGAAAAAGAACTTGACAAAATACAAAGAGTGTGCTATAATAGTCGCAGTATGATAGATTTTGTCTGTTTATGTAATAGAATGAAGCAATTTGTGATTTTGGGGTGCCGCGCGGAATGAAAAAACACGTTCGGCACATTCATTTTGAGAAAGGATTAGTTATGCGATTCAAGCAATTTCTTGCGGAGCATACGAGAAAGATTATTTTGTGCTTTTTCGATATTTTGTGCTTCGCGGTGGTGGACCTTTTTATTTGGTGGACTACTACCTATATCGATCTGCGTTGGAGTTATCAGACGGAACGGTATATTTATAACTCTTTGATCTTATTGGGAACGATCATGCTCTGCCGCCTTCTGTCGGGGGTGTATTTTAACGTTTGGCGTTACACCAACACGACGGTATACCTGAAGATGGTGATTGCGGACGGTGTTGGATGCATCGTGGCCTTGATCATTACTTATATGACCGGAATTTATACGGGCGTTTGGCATTTCACCGTGGTTGCCGCCTTGATGGCTCTGCTGACGCTGACCTCACGCTTTGTTTACCGGTTGCTCTACAAATTTCTCAACAAAAAAAGAGATGCCTCCAAGGCAAAGCATAAGATTCCGGTTGCCATCGTGGGCGCGGGACAGCTTGGCGCACTGCTGGCCGAGGAGCTTCTTTGCAATAAGGATTCTGCCTACCGTCCCATGTTTTTTATCGACCGCAATGCCGCGAAGGTAGGAAGTCGCGTAGCGGGGTTGAAGGTCTACCGTGAGGGTCCGCACACGATGGATTATATTCGCGATCAGGCGATCGGAGAGATCTTCATTGCGGTGACCGGACTTGACAGTGAGCAGGCAACCGAGCTTTATACGCTGTACAGTCAAACCTCCTGTAAGGTCAAGCTTTACGATACTCCTATGCGAGTGGTGGGGGATGAGGAAACCAAGAAAACCGGAAAGTTACGCGAATTTCGGATCGAGGACCTTCTGTTCCGAAAAACGCTCAACATTGCCAACACCGAGGCCAGCTACTATTATCGGCAAAAGGTGATCCTGGTCACAGGTGGCGGCGGCTCGATCGGAAGCGAGCTTTGCCGACAGATTGCCAAGTGCCAGCCCAAAAAGCTGATTATTTTTGATATTTACGAGAATAATGCTTATGAGATCCAACAGGAGCTGATCCGTACCTACGGAGCCAAGCTGGACCTGGAAGTGGAGATCGGATCGGTGCGTGACCGCGTGCGTCTGGACTCCGTGTTCGCGCATTATCGCCCGAATATCGTCTTCCATGCCGCGGCGCACAAGCACGTGCCCCTGATGGAGCATTCCGGATGCGAAGCGATCAAGAACAACGTCCTCGGCACCTATAACACCGCTGATATGGCAGAGAAGTACGGTGTGGAGAAATTTATTCTGATCTCTACCGACAAGGCCGTCAATCCCACCAATGTCATGGGGGCGACCAAGCGTATGTGCGAGATGATCATTCAGTGCCGTACCGACAGCGAGACCAGCTTTGCGGCAGTTCGCTTTGGAAACGTGCTGGGCTCCAACGGATCGGTCATTCCGCTCTTTAAGCGGCAGATCGAAAACGGAGGTCCCGTTACCATTACCGACAAGCGCATCATCCGCTATTTCATGACCATTCCCGAGGCAAGCCAGCTGGTGATGCAGGCGGGCGCGATGGCCAAGAAGGGCGAGCTCTTTGTGTTGGATATGGGCAAGCCGGTTCGTATTTATGATCTTGCCGTAAACATGATCCGTTTGTCGGGATTTGAACCCGAGGTGGATATTGCCATTGAGGAGATTGGACTGCGTCCCGGTGAAAAGCTGTATGAGGAGCTTTTGATGAAGACCGAGGAGTTGACCAAAACCGATAACAATATGATCTTTGTGGAAAAGGATACGCCGCTGACTCGCCAAGAAGTAGAGAAAAAGATTGCGATCTTACGCGATGCGGTTGTTGCTTCGGAAAACGAGGTGGCCTCTCCCAGGATCAAGGCGGCTCTGCACCGCGTGGTTCCCACCTTCCATGACCCCAGTCAAGTCAACAAAACCGCAGAAAAAGCGGCTGAGATGCAGAATATCAACGAAACTGCCACCGAGGCTTCCGCCGCGGTGCGGTAACCGAGATAGAAAAAGGAGCTTCCCAAGGGGGGATCCTTTTTCTTATTGAGTGCTTTCGGTGGGGCTGTAAAATCAGGATTCCTTTATAAATTTACAGATATATCTTGATTTTTTTATCGAAATACCATATAATGAATGCAGAACAGAAAATTACGGAGGTTGCAATGGCACTGTCAGAGAAAACGCTTGCCGCTTATACACAAATCTTAAAGGAAGAGCTGCTTCCCGCCATGGGATGTACCGAGCCGATCGCGATTGCCTATGCGGCGGCCATTTTGCGGCGTGTATTGGGCGAGGAGCCTGAATCGATCCGTTTGGGGCTGAGCGGAAACATCATCAAAAACGTCAAGAGTGTGATCGTGCCCGCAACGGGTGGGATGCACGGGATCCTTGCCACGGTGTCGGCGGGAACAGTGTCGGGCTGCCCCGAGAAAAAGCTGGAGGTTTTGTCTGTTTTGCGCCCTGAGCAAAAAGCAGAGATCGTAGCCTTCTCCGAGCGCGTGCAATTTGATTTGTACGAGATGAATACCTGCCGCCAGTTTGATCTGGATATTGAGGGACGGGCAGGGGAGAACTGTGCGCGCGTGAAGATCGCGGACCGACACACCAACGTGGTGCTGGTAGAACGGAACGGCATGGATATGACCGCGCAATATCTGGTGGAGGAAGAGATTGACACCGAGCAGACCGATCGCTCTTGCCTCAACGTGGAGGATATCCTCGCGTATGCCGACCGAGTGGCGCTGGAGGAGTTGGAAGAGCTTTTGGAGCGTCAGCTGGCTTGTAATATGGCAATTGCCAAGGAGGGGCTTAACGGCAATTACAGTGCCTCCATCGGAAAAGTTCTGCTCGCACGTTGTCAAAACGGGGAAAATGACGTGCGGATCCGTGCGCGCGCCTATGCGGCGGCGGGCTCGGATGCGCGTATGGGAGGCTGTGAGATGCCGGTTTGTATTCTTTCGGGAAGTGGCAATCAGGGGATCACGGCATCGGTACCGATCGCGGTCTACGCCGAGCATTATGGGATCGACCGTGAGCGGACGCTGCGTGCATTGATCGTTTCGGATCTCATTACCGTCCATCAAAAAACCGGGATCGGATGCCTGTCGGCATACTGCGGCGCGATCAGCGCAGGCTGTGGATGTGGCTGCGGTATCTGCTATCTGCTGGGCGGTGGATACTATGAGGTTGCGCATACGCTGGTCAATTCGGTTGCCGTTCTTTCGGGAACGATCTGCGACGGAGCCAAGGCTTCGTGTGCGGCAAAGATCGCCATGGCGGTAGAGGCCGGTATTATGGGATACGAGATGACGCTTTTGCACAAGCAGTTTTACGGCGGAGACGGCATTGTGACCAAGGGCGTGGAGAATACGATCAAAAACGTGGGACGTCTGGCGCGTGACGGCATGAGCGAGACCGACCGCGAGATCATTCGCATTATGCTGGAGGAGAGCGGAACCTAATAAAGAGGGACGTGGAAGTGATTTCACGTCCTCCTTGTTTTTGATGGAAAAGATTGAAAAATATTTTTTCTTTTTTCGAAAAAAGGCTTGACAAACCGTCAAAAAAGTAGTATAATAGGCGAGTACGAACGAAACAGAGTCGTATGCGGCGTTAGCTCAGCTGGATAGAGTGTTTGGCTACGAACCAAAAGGTCGGGGGTTCGAATCCCTTACGCCGTGCCACAAAACAGGCACCATCGCAAAGCGATGGTGCCTGTTTTGTCGTTGGTGGACTAACTTGAGAGCTATCCGAACCAATGTAACTTTCACTTTTTAACTCTTCACTATTACCTATTACTTCAAAATTCTCGGGAGCGTTTTTAGTGAAAAGTGAAGAGGTAATA
>JAFVOP010000063.1 GCA_017505745.1 Clostridia bacterium | reverse complement strand
ATCCTTTCAGTATTGGAAAATACCCATTTTTCATCTACAAAATCGAACTAAAAAATTTCGCCCGAAAAAAGCAAAAAAGCCTTGAAAAATCAAGGCTTTTTGCGGCGATATCTTTTTTATCGCCCTTTTATGGCGGAGAAGGAGAGATTTGAACTCTCGCGCCGGTATAGCCGGCCTACACCCTTAGCAGGGGCGCCTCTTCGGCCTCTTGAGTACTTCTCCAAATACTCATCGCAGTCCGCCGTTGCATGGGACTGTGACAACCCATATTATACACCGTTTCCCCCGCTTTGTCAAGTCCTTTTTTTCATTTCCTGAAAAAATCCACAAAACTTTTCCGAAAAAGCCCGGCATTTTTTTGTCAGAGGGCTTGACATCCTCCCGTAAGTGTGCTATAATCTCTCCATTCTTAAGGAAAGGACTACGGCAATGGCAGTATTTTCATTGACTCTCCATATGAATCCCTCTGCTCTGCGCGGCGTGAACCACTTCGATTGGTATCCGTCGGGCTTGTATTGTCGTACCCAAAATTCAGCAGCTCCCCTTTGACAGGACGGGGACGCGGAGCATTTCGGATATGTACGGTGCAAGTCGGATGGAAGTTCGATTTGCACCGTTTTTATATTTTCAGGAGGTTATGATGGAACGGATCGAAGCCCTGCGAGGCTACTATGAAACACACAACGAGGACGAGCGTCTGCAAAAAAAGCGCGGCTTGGTAGAATTTTTCACCACCGTCCATTACGTAGAGCGCTATCTGCGCCCCGGGATGCGCATCCTGGAGATCGGCGCGGGCACGGGACGTTACTCCCACTATTTTGCGCGCAACGGATACGCGGTGGACGCGATTGAGCTGATGGAATGCAACATCGACGTATTTCGAAAGAATACCCTGCCCCACGAACCCGTTTCGGTGATGCAGGGCGACGCCATCCGTTTGGATGCGGTGGCCTCGGAGCAATATGACATTACCCTTCTGCTTGGTCCCATGTACCATCTCTACACCGAAGAGGATCAGCGGGCGGCGCTGCGCGAGGCGATCCGGGTGACCAAACCCGGCGGCGTTGTGTTTGTTGCATACTGTCTCAATGAGGCCACGGCATATCAATTTCTCTTTATGAAGGGAAATATCAAAGACGAATCGTATCGGCAGAAGATCGATTTTAACACCTTCAAGCTTTCGTCCGAGCCTCAAGAGGTGTTTTGCATGCATCGAAAAGAGGAGATCGACCGCCTGATGCAAGGATTTGCGGTTGAACGGTTGCACTACGTTGGCACGGACATGCTGACCCGATACATCACTCCGTACGTGGAGCAAATGGATGACGAGGTTTTTGACCTGTACATGAAATACCATCTTTGCATCTGTGAGCGCGCCGACTGCGTGGGGCTTTCCAACCACGCGTTGGACGTTTTTCGAAAGGAGCCGTTATGAGCATACAAAAGCACGCGATCCCCATTTTGGAATATGACACCGACACGTCGGCGGTTATCTTACCCACGCGTGAAAGCCCGGATCTGAAGCTCCCCGAAAAGACGGTGTATGCGTTTTTGGGAGACGAAATTGACCGTTACGCCCAAGCGCACGGGGCGGTTCGGGTGGGAGAATTCATATCGATCACAAAAAAATATCCGATCTACGTCATGCAATACAAGGGAGAGGCGATCGGGCTTTGCCAAGCCCCCGTGGGCGCCGCCGCGGCGGCACAGCTGTTGGACTGGCTCATCGGCCACGGGGCGCGCAAGATCCTCTCGGCAGGCTCCTGCGGCGCGTTGGTCGATCTTCCCGAAAACACGTTTCTGGTTCCAAGCAAAGCCCTGCGCGACGAGGGGACGTCCTATCATTATCTTCCACCATCCCGTTTCGTTGCCGTCCATGAAGCTGCGCGAGGCGCGCTCGAACAGGTCCTGCGGGAACACGGGCGGAAATATCGGGAAGTGATCACTTGGTCCACCGACGGCTTCTTCCGCGAGACCGAGGCCCTGGTTGCCTACCGCCGCGCGGAGGGGTGCGAGGTGGTGGAAATGGAGTGCGCCGCTTTGGCCGCCTGCGCGCAGCTGCGCGGCGTGACGTGGGGGTGTCTGCTCTACACCGCCGACACCCTGGCGGATACCAAACACTACGATGCGCGCAACTGGGGTGGCGACTCCTTGGAATTGGCGTTGGAGCTTTGCCTGGACGCGGTGGTCCTGTTATAGCGTCAAAAAACAGACAGAAAGGAAAACAAAAATGCAGTTTGAAGAAAAGAAGATCCTCTTAAAAGACGGAGAAGAAGCGATTTTGAGAGCGCCGCGTATCGAAGATGCGCAGGAATTGCTCAATCATTTGAAAATCACATGCGGCGAGACCGATTTTTTGAGCATGTACCCCGAAGAATACGACGCCATGAGTGTGGAAAGCGAAGAAGCGTGGATCACTTCGCACTTGGAATCCCCGGATGCGTTGGTGATCTGCTGTGCGGTGGACGGAACGATCGTTGGCACGTGCGATCTGCGCTTCAACCGAAAGATCACAACCTCGCACCGCGCCTCTCTCGGCATCACGGTCCAACGCAAATATTGGAACCTTGGCATCGGCTCGGCCATGTTTGAAGAGATGATTGCGGCATGCAATGCGCGCGGGATCGAGATCATGGAGCTGGAATTTTTAGAGGGCAACGAACGCGCAAGACACCTGTACGAAAAATTCGGCTTTCGCGTGGTTTCCGAAAAGCCCAACGCCTTTAAGAGGAAGGACGGCAGGATGCAGAAGGAATACTACATGCAGAAATACTTGTAGTGGAGGAAATACAATATGAGAATTCCCAAATATGTACGCATCCAAGGGCGTGAAATTGCCTACCGAACGAAGAAACCCGTAGGTATCTTTATTTTAAATTGGCGCAGAATCCGCGACGGTATTTACAGCCCTGAAGATGTGAAACTATACGAGGAAACACACCAATGGTTTCTTGACCATCTCCCTCAACCGCCGTTTTACGGCGACAACAATGAAAATTCGCAAGGCGCCATTACCTACTTCAAAACGGAAAGTTGCCAAGAGATGCTGGAACATATTCAACCGTTGATTGATTTGCTTGAAAAATATGGTATTCCCTACGATATCGTTTATACCAACGATGTTGGCAAAATTGTTTATGAGGATGCGTATCAGATAGGAGTGGTTGATCCGTAAAAAAGAGAAGCGCCGCATGCTGCGGCGCTCCGAAAGTTTATGGCTCGGTGTGTAAGGAAGATCCTGCGGTATGCATGGAGGAGGTGGTGGCCGTGGCAGTGGGTTGCGCGGTCTCGGCTACGCCGATCGGTCTTTGCGGTGCGGTCACCCCCGCCGTGGCGGGCGAGTCGGCAGCAGCCACCGCCGCTGTCCGAGGCGTATAGGCAGGAGCGCGTTGCATCATGGCGCGCGCCTGCGCGTCCTCCTGCGGATTTCCAAGACCGAAGCTGATGGCAATGGCCGTGTTGACCGTGTCCATCGTACGGTCGTTCAGATGCCCCATCTTCTCTTTCAGTCTGCGCTTATCCAGCGTACGGATCTGTTCGAGCAGAATCACCGAGTCCTTGGCAAGGCCCACGTCCTCGGCATAGATATCGATGTGTGTGGGCAGTCGGGTCTTGCTCATGCGGGAAGTGATCGCCGCCGCAATGACGGTGGGGCTGTATCGGTTGCCGATGTCGTTCTGGATGATCAGGACCGGGCGAAGTCCTCCCTGCTCCGATCCCACCACGGGACTTAGATCGGCGTAATAAATATCTCCGCGTCTGACGCTCATAGCTCTTGGTTCCTTTCTTTTTTCCGCTGTTTGGAAGTTTTTCGAGTGCGCACCTTCTGTTCCTATTCTTTCCTCAAAGGGAGCGCGTTTAAACATTGGTCCCGAAACTTTGCAGAAGGAATTTTCTTCCGAGCTCCGCACTCATTTTCAGTATATTGTAAAAGGGGGCGAGAGGTGCCGGAGCCTGTCGAAAAAGAGGATTTGGATAAAAAAGGGACCGTTTTGAAAAAAGAAAATAATTTTTTCAAAAAAGTATTGCAATTCGGGGAGGAATGTGATATAATAATGAGCGTTGCAGAAAAACTGCACACAGGGGTATAGCTCAGCTGGTAGAGTACCGGTCTCCAAAACCGTGGGTCGCGGGTTCGAATCCTCCTGCCCCTGCCAAAAATCGACAAGTTTCGACAGAAGCTTGTCGATTTTTACTTTTTCACTTTTCACTCTTCACTCTTCACTAAAATTTTCTTGTCGATTTTTGGCAAGTAATAAGTAATAGTGAATAGTGAAAAGGTATTTATGTAGCTTTTCTCCTTTTAGTCGAAAAGCATTTATTTTACACACGGGTTCAAGTCCATACGAAAACTCCCCGAAATATCTTTTTTGTCCGCCCCTGCCAAAAACCTTCTCGGACGAAGTTCGGGAAGGTTTTTACTTTTTCACTCTTCACTCTTCACTTTTCACTAAATCCGTCCGAGAAGGTTTTTGGAAAGTAAAAGGTAATAGTGAATAGTGAAGAAGTGAGGCAGCTTTTCGCCGAAGCGAAAAGCGATTTTTATTATATATGGTTGAAAAGTAACAGGTTTTATGGTATAATGGAGCAAAGAAAGGCGGTGAGTTGTATATGAATTTTTCTCATTGCGATAAAGACGAAAAATATCTCTCTTTGCATGATTGCGTTGCCGAACAAGCCTATTTTGAAAATGGGAAGTTAGGCTTTGAATTTAACGACGGATTTTGGATTTCGCCCGATCATCCCGAAAGTAATCTATCTAATCTTGTAAGAACGGATTTTTCAAAGGTTGAATATACGTTGGAAGATGGTGCGGACTACGACGTTACCGTATACGTTTTCAAGAAAAACCTTTTCAAAAAAACAATCCGTGTTGAATGGACAATTCAAGAATTGATAAATAACATAAACAACGGAAAATCCAAACTCGAATTTTTGTACCAATATGTTGATTATAATTCGAGAATTGTTGAGTGCGAATTGAAACTCAATAAAAAACCATATCGCCAAGAGTGTATTATGATGATATCCGCTCCCGAAACTCGTTATTATTGGAACAGTTTGCGCAAGGAGTGTCCGTGGTAAGGTTTTACATAGACCTCGTTTGCAAACATGGCGCGAAACCCCGGAAGATAGCGGTTAAGTGCAGCTCCCATCATCGCCAAGGGATCAGTCTATCCACCGACCGAAAACCACGGATCGATTTCGAAAAACTTGCGGCACGGATCTATTTTGTAGTGGTAACACAGAAAAAAGCCTTTTGCGAAAGCAAACGGCTTTTTTCAATGATGTTTGCCTTCGGCAAATGATGTTGGCTTCGCCAATGATGACGGCTTCGCCTGATGATGTGTGGCTTCGCCACATTTTGAGGCAAACATCGCATCATTGCGAAACGAAGTGGAGCAACATCATTTTGAGCGAAGCGAAAAACATCATATCGCCGTAAGGCGATGCTTCATTTAGTTTGAATATATCGCCTCACGCGTGATTTGGCGCGGAACGGTTGAAATATTCACGGATTTGTGGTATAATGAAGAAAAGAAAGGTGAAACGCCCCATTAACACAGTAAAGGAAAACAAATGAAAGTCTTTTTGAAATTTTTAGAGGTTATTTTTACAATCGTTTATGTGGTTTGGAACTTGATAGAAATTCTCGCAATTCCCGCCCTTTTCCTTATAATCGGTTTGTTAAATTCTTTCCCGTGGCAATATTATGCCGCAACGATTGGCGGATATTTCATAATTGCTATCGTCATACAAATCATTTGCCATTTCATATTCAAGCATTTTGAGAAGAAGTATGAATCTGCACTTATGAGA
This sequence comes from Clostridia bacterium, assembly GCA_017505745.1. GTDB lineage: Bacteria > Bacillota > Clostridia > Oscillospirales > CAG-272 > UMGS1865. Next base: position 34,139 of record JAFVOP010000063.1, on the reverse strand, counting down.
TTGTTTGAAAAAATATTTAACAAGAAATCTTAAAATCTCGAATAACGTACATGGCTTCGTTTGCAAGCATGGAGCAGCATCCCGGAAGACAGCGGTTAAGTGCAGCTCCCATCATCGCCAAGGGATCAGTCTATCCACCGACCGAAAAACACGGATCGATTTCAAAAAAACTTGCGGTATGGATCGATTTTGAAAGGGTGTGCCAAGAAAAAAGCCAAGTCATAAGACTTGGCTTTTTTCAGTGAAATTCGCCTTCGGCGAGTGAAATATGGCTTCGCCATGTGAAATAGCTTCGCTGTGAAATATTTGCTTCGCAAATGTGAAAAGGCGAATTTTATTTCACATTGCGACGAAGGAGCAATATTTCACAATTCACGAAGTGAATTATTTCACATTCGGCGTAAGCCGAATATTTCACTTGAAATGTTCGCAGATTTGTGATATAATGAAGCAAAGGAAGGCGGTGTTATGATGAAAGAAGATAAGCTTGGCGATCTTTCAATGGAATTTTTCGTTAACGCTTTGCATCTGACAAATGAAGATTTATCGTACCGCTTTACCGGGTGCTCGATGGCAAAAATATATCATCTATAAAGGAGGAATTTTTATATGACTACGTTTTTTCGCCGAATGGCTGTTGTTTTTCTCTTTATCTCTCTCCTGACACTGTGCTGCTCCTGTCAAACGACACCTTCATCGGAGGTGCCGACCACGGATACACCGACTACGGGAGTATTGGTTCCGAATGCCGCTTCAGATTTCGACTATGATACTTTTGAGAAGGATGGCGAGCGTGTGATTCGCTTGATTCGCTACAAGGGCGAGCGCACCGACGTGGTGATTCCTGACACCATTGATGGGTTGCCGGTGAGAATTTTAAAGGGCGTAACCGCGCAGAATGAGAATGGACATCCGCGGGTGGTGCAAGGGGTGTTTGAAGATACCTCCATTGAATCGGTGTATATCCCGTCCTCTGTTAGTTCCTTGGGTCGTGACTCCTTTGCTCACTGTACAAAGCTTGAGCAGGTAGAGTTTGCCAAGGGCTGTGGCATTACATCGTTGAATACGAGCACCTTTGAGAGTTGTACTGCACTCACACGTATAGACCTTTCTCCACTCACCAAGCTGAAGGGAACGTATTATTATTCCTTCAGAGATTGCACATCACTTAAGGAAATTATATTCCCCGAGGGAATGACTACCATAGACGAAGGCTCGTTCCTCAACTGCTCTGCCCTACAAAGCTTGTATCTGCCCGATAGCTTGGAGGAAATCGTAAAGAATGCATTTGAGGGGTGTATCGGCATTGAGTCCATTTCTGTCGGAAAAAATCTACGATTGTATGAACCCGCAATTTCAAATGTCATATTTAATAGCCCTGCACTGAAGAATATTATATTTCGAGATGGCGTAGAGAGTCTTGACGGCTATGCTATGTTTTCCATCACCTCGCCCGTCTCTGTTGAGGTGCCTGCTTCGGTGAACGTGGTGAGCGGTAACACCTTTTTTAATTATAATACAATGACGATAACCTTTGCAGGTGATTGCCCTAAAATGGAGAGCGAGAAATGGTTGGGTGATGTCATTGTGCGCTACAATCCCGATAAGATGGGGTGGAGCAACTGTGATTGGTCTGCTAAAAAAGGAACACTTACACTTGAGCCGATCAAGTAAAGCAGAACAAAACAAGTTGAGAAGCGTCAGTACATAGCTTCGTTGCCGGCATAGTTGGAAAATCTCTTTTGGGTGATTTTCGCAACGCATCATCGCCAAGGGGTAAGTCTATCCGCTGACCTTGAAACACGGATCGATTTCAAAAAAACTTGCGGTATGGATCGATTTTGAAAGGGTGTGCCAAACAAAAAGCACCAAGCCAATCGGCTTGGTGCTTTCTGTTTGGCAGGGGCGAGCGCCCCAAAGGAATCGCGCGCGCAGCTTCTTTAAAGCAGAAAAAACGCAATGCCCTCCAAAAGGACAAGGTGCGCGGGATAAAAGATGTAAAAGAAGTATTTCAGGTTGGCCGTTCCCCGTTTGCCCGAGTACAGGAGCAGAAGCGGGACGGCAAGGAGCGCGTAAAAGCGGATCCCGCCAAATACGCAGGCCAGGATCAGCAGGCATACGCCAAGCATCAAAACGTGCACCGTGTTGCAGTCCAGCTTTCTCCAAAGCGGTGCTTTCGCATCGCGCGGTGCGCGGAACAGGCTGGCAAACACGGGAGCCATGCATCCCCAAAAGCCGTAGTCGATGCGCACGAAGCAGGTGAAAAGATAAACGCCTGCCACCGCCGCCGCAAACAGGGCGGTTAGAAGGATCCGCCGAGCGACGGTCTCCTCATTGGCCGTCCACGCCGCCTTGACGGCTTGCAGCATGTATACCAAAAGGATCGACATCGAAAACGTGATCAGGATCCCCATATACGTGCCGTCCGAAGCGATCGCGTACACGGTCTGACAGACCGCGCCCAGCAAAAACACTGTGAGGAAATAGCGCAGGCGGTGCTTGGTATGCGCGCAGCCCTCCGCAATCATGTAGGCGTAAATGGGAAACGCCAAGCGTCCGAGGACGCGCAAAAAACCAACGTCCGGAAGCAAGACCACGCCGATATGGTCGATCAGCATCGACACCGCGGCAATGATCTTCAGCGTATTTCCGTTCAATCCGTATCCGTGCCCTTCCTTCATGCGGTGCCTCCCCGTTTCCTTTCCGCCCATTTTTCAATCGGCATGATGCGCTCATTATAGCACATCCGGTGGGCCTTGTCAAGGTCTTTGTCCCCGCCGGCGATATCAATTTTCGCGTGAGAACGCCGGGGAAGGCATCGATTGCGAAGGCATGCCTTCTGCCGCTTTTCGTGCGGACCGGTATCATTTTACCGAAAAAGGATGGATGCACGCTTGCTTTTCCGGAAGCCCGCCACGGGGGCGGCACTCGTTGCCGCGTAGGTAGGGGATGAGGCGTGAACCGACGCAATTGGTACCTACTAAGAATACGTAGACGGCATTCCCACGGTTTGGGAATCCTGATCTTCTCCCCTCCGACAACAGAGCCGCCTCAAATGCGCTTGCATTTGAGGCGGTTCTGTTTTTTATGTTGCGGAGCCGTCAAAATAGAAGGGCTTGCCGCTCTTGGCGGACTCGTAAATGCCCTCGAGAATGCGCGTGACGCAATAGGCTTGCTCGGGCTTGGTAATGGGAGCCGCGCCGCCGCGGCAGGCCTCGATCCAGAGGCGCTCCTCCATATCCGAGTTGGTTTCGTCCCGCTTGCCGTCGTTAAACGCCGCGCCGCCCGCCTTGAACGAGGGGGTGGTGACGTACTGGCGGTTGTGACGGATGCCGTTGATGCGCAGACCGTCGTTCATGTCCGCTCCTGCCTTGGTGCCGCAGATCGAGGTGACCGCCTCACGCACGTCCAGCGTGTTGAGCGCCCATGCCGATTCGAGCACGATGGTGGCGCCGTTTTCCATCACGATAAAGCCAAAGGCGCTGTCCTCCACCGTAAAGCCGTTGGGATCCCAGTTGCCCCAGGCGTTGCCCTGGTTGGTATCCTTGTTGAGCTTGTGATAGGTTGTACCCACGCAATACTTGGGCTTGTAGTTGTTCATGATCCAAAGCGTGAGATCGAGCGCGTGCGTTCCGATATCGATCAGAGGGCCGCCTCCCTGCTCGTATTCATTGAGGAATACGCCCCACGTAGGTACGGCGCGGCGGCGGATAGCGGTTGCCTTGGCGTAGTAGATATCGCCAAACACGCCGTCCTCGGCCTCCTGCTTGAGATAGAGCGCGTCGGGACGGAAGCGGCTTTGGTAGCCGACGGAAAGCAGCTTTCCGGTGCGCTCCGCCGCATCCAGCATCTTTTTCGCCTCGGCAGAATTGATCGCCATCGGCTTTTCACACATGACGTGCTTGCCGGCTTCCAGCGCGTCTACGGTAATGGGGCTATGGTAGCGATTGGGCGTGCAGACGTGCACCACGTCGATCGAAGCATCCTTGAGCAGCTCCTTATAGTCAACGTAGACCTTGGCCTCGGGCGTACCGAACTGCTTGGCCGCCTTTTCGGCGCGCTCGGGGATGACGTCGCAAAACGCCACCATCTCGCAGTCCTTCACCTTTTTCAGCGAGGGCATATGCTTGCTGTTTGCAATTCCGCCGCATCCGATGATGCCAACGCGAACCAACTTCTGTTCCATCGTGTGTTTCCTCCGTAACCATTCAGAATATACGTTTATTGTATCACAGCTTTTCGCATTGCGCAATGGATTTTTGTATTTTTTTCGATCAATTTCGGCTTCACGCCATTTCGTCGCGACGAATGATCTCCTCCTGGCCGTTTTCCGACATATCGGTGAAGAGCGTGCTGTACCCCGTTACACGGACCATCAGGTCGCGGTAGCAATCGGGACAGCGTTGCGCCTCGCGCAGGACCTGCGTATCGGCAATGCTGACCTGCAGCTGGATGCCGCCGCGCTCAAAATAGGTGTCCATCAGTGCCTGCAAGCGCAGCAATCCCGCGTCGCCGCGCACGGTCTCCCGACGCAAGCGCAGATTGAGCACGCCCGAATGGATGCGGTCAAACGGAAGCGCCGACACCGAATTGAGCAGCGCCGTTGCGCTTTCGTTATACCCTACCGAGGGTGAAAGATTTTCACTGAGCGGTGTTCCGGACAGGCGCCCGTCGGGGGTGGCTCCCATGGCCGCGCCGTTGCGGATGTGATCCATATCGGTGATCATAACGTTGAGCGAGAGCAGATCGCGCTCGCCGTTTGTATTCACCGATTCGGCATCGATGATATCGAGCATGGTCTCCGTCAAACGCACCGCGTGCGCGTCGGCAATCGGGTTTTCGGTCCCGAATTTGGGAGCCTTGCGGCAATGCGCGTAGAGCGCGGGGCTGCCTTCAAAATTGCGGTCTGCCGCCGCAAACAGCTCCTCCACCGTGCAAACGCGGTTGCGATACACCAGCGTATCGATTGCCGCCATGATATCGGCGGCCGTTGCCACGTTGCGCAAAAAGGTATATACGGCCAGGTACTTCGCGCCGCCGTCGGTGAGGGCGCGCGCTTGGTCGAGCGGGCCGTGGGTAAAGCAATCGTTGAGGCTGAGCACGCCACGCTTGGGGATCTCGCCCGAGCGGTAGGCGGCTCGGAACGCCTCGGCGTGACGGCGGAATTTCGCACGGTACCAATCTGCATAGCATGCGTAAAAGGCATCGATCGAATCGGCGTTCCGCAAATTGGGCAGCTCCCTGCCAAACGCCTCCATCAGCATCTCGGGCATCGGCTCTCCGATCTTGTCGGTCACGGCATAGCCGCCCGCGATATCGGGCCAGTTGCAGGGATGGACCGTATAATTGACGGCATCGGCGTGCGAAACGCCCGCATGCTCCATCGCGGGGATCATGGTGGTGTCATTGTAGAGCAGGATCGACGCATTGTCCCGCACGCGTTGGCAGACCGTTTCCCAGACCTCGGGGGCTTGGTTGCGGCTCCAACGGTAGATGTACACAGGATTTTTAAAGCCGACCGTGATATGCGCGGCAAAGAGCTTGGTGAGCGGATTGCCCGCGGGCGGGCAGACCGCGCTCTCGCCGCCGATCACGATGTACGTGGGCGAATCGTAGGTATGGTTGCGCTTCCAGCCCGTGTTGTTTCCGGTCTCGGCGGCGTTCCCCATCTGGTGCTCGCCGCGTCCCAGGTGCAAATTGGCCTTGCAGTTGAAATCGTCGATGATCGCGCCGGCCTCCTCCTCGGTCAGCCGTCCGCTTTTCAGGTCGGCAAGATAGTAACGAAGCAGATAGTTGTCCATGCGCCCCAACGTCAAACATGCCACGTGCCAGCCCGCGTAGATCATATAGACCGTAAACACGGACAGGATCAGCTGCATCGCCTCACGGAAGGTGTTGGGCGCGTGCGCGCAGATCTCCCGACAAACGGCGGCCGAATCCGAAAGCCCCGCCGCCTCGGCGGCCTCGGCGTAACGCTCGATATAATGCAGGATCGCCGCGTATACCTCGTGCATACCCGTCAGGAAGATCCGATCCTCCTCCGCGCAGGTGGCAAGCTTTTGCTCGGTTTTTTCCAGATAGCCCACAAGCCCCAGCGACACCAGCTCCTCCCAATCGAGCGTCAGGTGCCCCGTGTTGGGGTGTGTGATGGGATTTTTGGTGGAGATGCGCCGTTTCCAGATTGCCGCGATCTCGGCGTCCTCCTCGGCGCTCGGCACGCGGTCCACGTACCGCCCCAGCAGAATATCGCAAGGACGCACCGGCAAGGAGGCACGCTCCAGGATGTAGCGCAGACCCTTGCCCAACATCATCGGCTGCGGCTCGCTCTGAAAGCGCTCACAGGCTTCGTCCAGCAAGAACCACCGCTCGGTGAGCGTGGATTGGGGGGATTTATGTAACAGCAGATCAATCGCTTCGCGCTTTTGAAGCTCTGCTCTTTCTTTCATCGTCATACAATCTCTCCTTTGTAGTACACACAAAGCCCTTCTTGCTTCAAGACATTGGCAAGCTCGGCCATGTGCTCCTCGGTTGGCGGCTCCACGTCGGCAATGAGCCAATCGCGGCGCAACGCACGGTATTTGTTTTCCGCAAGCTTATGCATTTTCAAAAGCTCAACGGTACGGTACGGGGTTTGGGAAAGCAGAAAATCGGCGGTGGCCGCCATGTTTTCTTCCGTGGCGTTGCAGCCCATAACCACGGGGATGCGAACCAGCGCCTCGGCCCCCCACGCGCCCAGCAGACGCAGATTTTGCAGGATCGGTTCCACCGGGGAGCCGATCCAACGCCTGTGTGCGGCATCGTCCATGACCTTCAGATCCACCAGAAAGAGATCGGCCGCGTCAAACAGCCGCCGCAACGCCGTCTCGCTTCCAAAGCACGCCGTTTCCACGGCCACGTGAACGCCGTGCTCTCGCAATTGCGTTGCGCACGCCGCTACGAAATCGGCCCGGAGAAGCGGCTCTCCACCCGAAAAGGTGACCCCGCCTCCGGTTTTTGTGTAATAGGCCTTGTCTTTGAGCACTTCGGTGACCACGTCCTCCACCGACATCCGCTCCCCATAGCACTCCCATGCACTGTACGGGCAGGACGCCACACAGGTATTGCATTGGGTGCAAAGGGAGTCGTTTTTTGTCACCTTCCCCGCCGAAAGCGACAGCGCCCCCGCCGGGCATTGCGCCACGCAAAAGCCGCATCCCACGCAACGGTTGGCGTGGTAAGCCAGCTCGGGCTCGGGGCGCTGCGACTCGGGATTGTGACACCAGGCGCACCGAAGCGGACAGCCCTTGAGAAATACCGTGGTGCGGATGCCGGGGCCGTCGTGGATCGACATACGCTGAATATTGAATACCGTTCCGTATTTCATCTTGTAAAATCCTTTAAACCGCAGTGATTTGGATGCCGTTCCCGGAAAGCGTGAGAACGGTGGTGATGGAAGTATGGAAATGCGAACGCGCTTTGACCGTATCGTCCAGGATCCAGCGGTTGAAGTCCCAGGCTTTTTCGCCGCGGATCTGCGCGTGGTTGAAAAAGCGGAATTCGTCGATCGGCCAAAAGCAGACGTCGGGATCCACCGCTTGGTAAAGCTCGAGGCAGGCGCCGTTCACCCCGTGGTGCGAAAGCTGCAGAATATCGCTCTTCATGGTTTCTCCGTAAACGTCTGCCATGAATTGGCAAAGTCCCTTTTCGCAGTCCCCCAATACCAGGAAGGTCCTGCCGCCAAGCGTGAAACGGAAGGCGCAGCTGGTGTGATTGCCCCAGGGGTAGGCGGCGGGCGCGAAATCGTCGGGCGTATACAGGACCTCCACCATGGCGTCCTCCAGCCAGAACCGCTGCCCTGTGTGGAGCAACAGCGTGTTGGCGCCCAATGCGGCCGCCAGCGCTTGAAATTCCTCGGCAAACGCGCCCATGCGGGCGGCATCCTCGTGTTTGATCGTAATGCTTGCAAACGGCGGGAAATTATACGCCACCGTGTCCAAAACGATCCGATCTCCGTAGGTCTTTAAAAATTCGATCGCCAAATGGATGTGATCGTGGTGCGAATGGGTGATGAACCACGCCAGAATATGCGGCTTTTCGCAGTGCGCGGGCTTGTTTTGCAGCAGATACTCCCAAAGCTGATCCACGTCCGCGCGTTCCCGATCCAGGGGGCCGCCGTCCACCAGAATAAATCCTCCTGCCGCAGTCTGCAGCACGTAGGACATGCCCGGCGCGCCGTTGGGAAGCCGCTCGGAGGCTCCGCGACGGCCAAGCTGCGCAATGCGCGGCGTACAAACGGCATCGGTGTGCGGCCTCTCCCGTATGGGAGCGTATCCGCGGCCCTCCAACGCGATCTTCAAAAGCTGCTTGGAGGGGTACCAAGAGACGTGCACGCGCACCCGATCGCTCGCATACGCGAGGAACAGGTTGCCATGCACGGCATGCTCCTCCTCCGTATAAAAACCGTTGCGCGCCCAAAACGCCGCACAGGACGGAAGGGGATCCCCCTTCACATCGGCAAAGGTGGCCACCCAATAGCCGTCGCCCTCGGTCAGAGCAGGCGCGCCCTCATAGCCAAGCGCTTCGGTCAGCGGCTTCAAATATCCCATACACAGTTCCTGCTTCATGAAAAACTCCTTCCCTGCCGTTTGACATGCGGCTTACAGTTCGATTTCCGCCAGTGTTGCGGGTTGCTCGTGCGCGGTGTTGACCACGATATCGTTGGTGACGGTATCAAAGCAGGACACCACCAGCTTGCCGTTCCAGAGGATCGGCTCCCCGGGTTGATCCAATTCCCCGCCCAGTCCGTCGCTGTCGGGGCTTTGCGCGATCCTTTGCACCGTTTTTCCGTCGGGAGAGACCTTTACGATGGCATTGGCGCAGAAATCGGCAATGTACAGATTTCCGTCCGCGTCCATGACCATTCCGTCGGTGCTGATCAGCTCGTCGGGATTTTGCGCCCAGATCTCATTGGACGTCACGTTGCCGTCGGCATCCATGGTGACCTTATACACCGCGCCGTCCCCGAAGTTTCCAACGAGCAGATTGCCCTCGCGGTCGAATTCAATGCCGTCCACGCCGTACTGATCCTCGGGATTGTAGGTGACGAAGGTAGTGAGAATATTTTTATCCTCCAACGTGTTGGTGATCTCCACGTTTTCGTCATCCAGGCGGAACCGGTACACACAGCTCACCAGCTTCCCCGAGGGATGCTTTACCAGCTCCAGCGAGCTTTGCGTGACGTAGATGTAGCCGTTGCGGATGCGGATTCCGTTGGGATGCTCCATGTTTTTGGCCACCACGGTGGTCTTTACCACCCGATCCCCCTCTATGCGCAGGCGCAAAATCCTGCCCTTGCGGATCAGCTCGGGGCGTCCGGGCCATCCCTGGTTGTCGCAGATATACAGATCGCCGTCGGGACCGAAGGCGATCCCCATGGGAGAAGCCAGCCCCGTTTCCTCGTGCACGGGGACGTTGAACCACTTCGTGATGTTTTTGTTTTGATCAATTTTCAGAATGCACCCCGGCATGGTTTGGTCGGCATAGTTGGGGCAGGCGAGGATCAGATTTCCTTCGCTATCAACCGTCATGCCGTCGGGGGTGCTGATATCATCGGGCAATATTGCAAATAATTTGGATGAAAGCATCTTTCAAATGCTCCTTTTCTGTCAGATTGGATCGCCGTTACGGGAGAATGCATCCCATACAGCGGGAAATTTGCGCCGCCGTTTCCAACAGGCGCGCGCCAAGTCGGTCATAAATTTCGTCGGCTCCGCAATAGACGGTGGAGACCGAGCAGCCGATCACGCCGATCACCTTCCGATCGTAATCAAAGATCGGCGCGGACATGCACACGATGCCGTATCCGAACTCCTCGTTATCCAAGGCATATCCGTTTTCACGGATCCTTGCAAGCTCCGCCCGGAGAGCCTCGGCGTCGGTGAGCGTGTTGCGCGTATAGGCCTTGCGCACCGTGCTTGCAAGATACTCCTCGATATAGGACGGCTCACTGTAAGCCAGAAGGACCTTTCCGGGAGACGAGCAATAGAGCGGATAGCTTCCGCCCACCACGCCCGCCACGCGAACCGGTTGGGTAGAATCGAAATGGGCAAGGTACAGTACCTCGTCATTGTGCAACACGCCAAGATACGTGCTCTCCCCAAATTCCTTCCAAAAGCGTTGCAAACAGGAGGTCCCCACGTTCACGAGCGAATCTCTCTGCACCACCCGGGAGGTGAGCTGAAAGGGGACGAGCGTGAGGCTGTAACACGCCTTTTCGTCGCAGCGCACCCAATGCTCCTCCTCAAGAGTGTGCAGAATCCGCGAGATCATATTTTTGTTGATGCCGGTTTGTCGGCTGATCTCGGAGATGCCTATGGGACCGGACTGCGCGGAAAGCAGCTCGATCACTTTGACGCAACAACCAACTGCGGGGGCAAGATTTGACATGGGAATACCGTCCTTTGTAATAAAAATCGTTCTTTACATATTGTACAACAGTTCAAAGGTTTTTTCAAGTGCAAAATAGCACTGATCAAACGCTTTTTCGGTTTTTTTGTAAATAGGTGCGGTAATTGGATCGGGCGTATAGGTATTTTCGGTTTTCAGAAACTTTCCGATCACGTCAAAATCCGCAAACGCGCCAACTCCCACACCGGCGGTGATCGCCGCGCCCATGGAGGTAGCCTCCTCAAGCTGGTTTGGCGTTTCAACCGTCACCCCCAGTACGTCGGCAAGGATCTGTCTCCAAACCGCGTTTCTCGCACCGCCGCCGATCAAGGTCAGGCGTTCGATGCTCGCTCCCTGCTTTTGGAAGGCGTTCAGAATCAGATGCAGATTCATCGCCACACCCTCCATCACCGCGCGGAGCATATCCCCCGTGGTATGTTCCAGGGTCAGGCCCACAAACGAGCCTTTTGCCTTTTCATTCCACCGCGGACTTCTCTCCCCGATCAGGTAGGGCAAAAACAGCAGGCCTTTCGCGCCAACAGGCGATTCCTCCACCGATTTGCAAACACTTGTGTAAAGGTCGCCCTTCTCTTCGCGCGTCAGCACGCGGTCGAATTTGCAAAGCTGATCCACCGCCCAGCTGAGCGATCCTCCGCCGCACTGCATGGTGCCGCAGGGCATCACATAGCCGGGAACGATGTGTGCAAAGTTGAAGGTCGTCAGGTTTTCGTCATATACGGGAAGCTTTGAGGCATAGGATATCCAGGAGGAGGTGCCGAGGCAGCAGTTTGCCCGTCCCTCCTTCACGGCCCCTGTTCCCACCGCCGCGCAAACGCCGTCACCGCCGCCGCAGACCACGGGGGTTCCCGCGAGCAGGCCGCATGCCGTTGCCGCTTCGGGCGTGACGGTTCCGGCAATATCGACCGAACGCAAAATATCGGGGAGCTTTTCTTTGGACAATCCACAAATCTCAATGATTTCATCCGACCATGCTTGCGTATTGAGATCCAGCAGACAGGTGGAAGAAGCATCCGACGGCTCGGTCACCATCTTCCCCGTCAGCTTCAAAATGATAAAATCCTTGGCGTTGAGCATTTTTGCGGTCTTGCGGTAAACGTCGGGCTCATGATCCCGCACCCACATCAGCTTGGTCGCGCTGTAAGAGCTGCTGATGCGGTGACCCGTGATCCGATAAAATTCCGGTTGTTCAATCCTTTCTCGGATCTGCCGCTCCTGTTCGGTGGAGCGCATATCCGCCCAGATCATTGCGGGACGCAAAGGGTTGCCGTCCCGATCCACGCATACGCACCCCATCATCTGTCCGCTGAACGACACCGCCGCGATTTTGGAAGCCTCCACCTCTGCGGTCAGCGCCTTGGTCGACTCACAAACAGCGCGCCACCAATCCAGCGGATCCTGCTCGGCGCAAATCCCGTTTTCCACGTGCAGGCCGTAGGAATAGGTCACGCTTTTGATCAACGCGCCGTCGGTGCTGTACAGCGTTGCCTTGTTCCCCGACGTTCCGAGATCGTGCGCCAATAAATAGCTTGCCATCCTCTCTCCTCCGTTGCTCAGAAGCGGATGACCATTTTCATGGCAGGCTCGCGGCGGCGGATCACGTCAAACGCCTGTTCGATGTCGTCAAAATCAAAGACGTGGGAAATGTAGTCATTGCAGTCAAGCACCCCCGTGCGGATCCACTCCACGATCTGTGCATGCGCCTCTGCCTCCGCCTCCTTGAGGGGGAACTGATGGAAATGAAGCGTCCAGTTATACGGGCATTTGCTCCAATCCACGTTCGTTGCCGTATTCTCGGAGATTCCGTACACGCAAACCTTTGCGTCGGGCTTGATCACCTCAAGCGCCTGATTGATAAAGGGATTATAGCCCACGGCGTCCAGCGCAAAATCAATGCCCTCGGGGCAGATCTTGCGGATCTCTTCTACCATATTGCCGTTTTTGGTGTTGAGCACAAAGTCCGCGCCGTTCTTCTTGGCAAGCTCCAGCTTTTCGTCCTGAATATCCATGGCAATCACAGGGCCCATACCCATCAGCTTTGCAAATTTCACAAAGCTGAGTCCAACGGGACCGAGTCCCAGAATGGCGAGGCTCTTGCCCGTCTCAAAGCCAAACCGCTTCATGGTGCTGAGCACCTCGCGGAAGGTAATGATCATTGCCGACGAAACGGGATCGAAATCGGCAGGCAGCTTGCATTGACCGTACGCGAACGCATCGGGCTTAAGTCCGTCCTTTTCCATGGCGTGCGCGTCGGTCACGATGTTGTATTCGGAATAGGTTCCCCATGCGCTGGAATACCCCTCGGGAACATCCGACCAGTACGGCATGAGCACCAGATCCCCGATCTCAAAATTGGTGACCTTTGCGCCCTTTTTCACCACGCGTCCCACGCCCTCGTGCCCCAGCACAACGGGATATTGGTCCACGCCCTTAAATTTGCCGTGGATGATCTTGGTGTCGGTTCCCGCGCAAACGCCGCAGCTTTCGATCTTCACCAACGCGTCGTAGTCCCCATAGGTGGGCATCGGCATATCGTCCACGATCTTACAAGTCTGATCTGCATAAACAACGTAGCTTTTCATAGGTTCAAATCCTCCTGTTATTTTTATCGGTTTTGATAGTCGTTCAAAATGGAAATGCTGGCACTGCATCCGATGCGTTCCGCACCCGCCTCGATCATGGCAAGGCAGGTATCCAGCGTTTTCACCCCGCCCGCCGCCTTGACCTTGACGTCCGACGAAACGTGTTGACGCATCAAGCGCACGTCCTCCACCGTGGCACCGCCTTTGCCAAAGCCCGTAGAGGTCTTGATAAAATCGGGTTTTACCTCGGATGCAATGCGGCAAAGCGCGATCTTTTCGTCGTCGGTGAGGTAGCAATTTTCAAAAATGACCTTGGAAAGGACACCGTACCGCTTGCACAGCGCAACGATCTGCTCCATTTCATCTTTGATATAAGCAAGGTCTCCGCATTTCACCTTTCCGACGTTGACCACATAGTCCACCTCACCCGCGCCGTTTCGGATCGCGTCCTCGGCTTCAAACAGCTTACAGGCAACCGTGGTGATTCCCAACGGGAACCCAACCGCTGCATCGACCTTCACGCCGCTTCCTTTCAGATATTCGGCACACAGGGCAACCATGCCCGTGTTGACCGCTACCGAACAAAAGCCGTGCTTGATCGCCTCGTCACAAACCCGTTTCAGTTCTTCCGGCGTGGTTGCGGCGGCAAGCACCGTGTGATCAAAATAGTTCGCAAAATTTTCCATGGTCATTTCCTCTCTTATGAATATATTTATAACGCTGTAACAAGTATATCACATAAAAAAGAGAAACGCAATAGGTTTTTGAAAAAAAGAAGAAAAAGAAAACGCCGCTGTCAATGCAGTGGCGTTTTGCCGATGTTTCGTTATAGGTATGCGCGAAGCGTATCGCGTGCGCGGGTGATATCTCCAATGGGATCGGCGCCGGTCTCGCGCTCGATGGTCAGGTATCCGTCAAAGCCCACCCGACGGAGCGCAGCAATGTAAGCGTCAAAATCAACGCTTCCCTCGCCCAGCGGCACCTCGCGGAAGCAATCGGCAGAATGGACCGGGTTCTCCCCTGCTACGAACGATTTGTCGTAAATCGCTCTGGGATCCACCTTTTTCAGCATCACGCCGTCCTTCGCGTGGGTATGCACGATATAGTTGCCCAAAAGCTCTACCGCCTCCACGGGATCCTGCCCCGTGACCATCACAAAATTGGCGGGATCGAGGTTGACGCCAACGCCGCACGGAATGTCCTTGACGAACGCCAGCAGAACGGGAGCGGTCTCGGGACCGGTCTCGATCGCCATCGTCACGCCCTTGGACGCGGCGTACGCGCCGCATTCGGTCATGGCATCCAGCAGCACGCGGTATTGCGGATCGGCCTTGTCCGCAGGGATTACGCCGATATGCGTGGTGACCACCTTTGCGCCAAATTCCACCGCCAGGTCGATGATGCGCTTGGTTTTTTCCACGCGCGCGGGGTTGTCCTCGGCGCGCTGGAAGCCGTGGCCGCCCATGTCTCCGCACAGGGCACTGATCTCCAGCTTCTTCTCCGCAAGCAACGCCTTGATCTCGGCCTTGCGCGCAGGGGTAAGGGAATCGGGGCTGAAGGCACCCTTGGTTGCATAGATCTGTACACCGTGAAAGCCCAGCTCGGCGGCAAGCCGGAGACTGTCCTCCAACGGAATTTTAAAGCAATCGGTAATAACACCCAGTTTCATAGATTCGTTCTCCTTTCGGGTTCCTTATTTCAAACAAACTTCTTTTCTCTGTTCCGCCGAACGGTAGAGACAATCCAACAGCTTGGCGCTTTCCAGAATGTTTTCGATGTGGTTGCGGTTCTTCACGCCGCTCTCGATCGACTCGAGGAACGCGGAGTCCTCGCGCAGATACATATCGGGAATGTCGTATTCGGGCGCCACCGTTTCCAGCGTTTCGCCGTTGTAAAACTCAAACTTTCCGCAATAGGTCAGCCGTGCGCCGCCCTTGTCACCCATAAAGTCGATAAAGGTATCCTTTTTATTGATATTCTGCGCCCACGCGCCGTTGAAGGAAATGCTGGCCTTGTCGGTGCGGATATATCCGGACACCAGATCGTCCACGTCGTTGGTGCCGTTCTCCACGTCTGCGGTATCCTCTGCCCACATGCTTTTATATTTGTACGACTTCATATCCTTTGCCATCTCGCAATAGGCGTCGCAGGTGAGGGTTTGCAGCTTGACGCCGCCAAGCACGTACAAGATCAGATCGAGATAATGCACGCCCCAGTCGATCAACACACCGCCGCCCGACTGCGATTTGGTGGTAAAGGCTCCGCCCAGACCCGGAATGGAACGAAACGCGCGGAAGGAGCAATACACATGATAGAGCTTGCCGAATTTTCCCTCGCGGTTCATCTCCTCCAGCATCTCCACCGATTTGTGATAGCGGTTGCAAACACCGATGTTGAGCATTTTGCCCTGTCGGTTCGCCTCCTCCGCCATCTCACAGGAGAGCGCGTAGTTGACGGTGATCGGCTTTTCACAGAACACGTGCTTGCCGGCGCGGAGCGCGTCCATGGTCACCGTATAGTGCGCGTAATTGGGAGTCAGCACGTACACTGCCTCCACCTCGGGGTCGGCCAGCGCGATCTGATAATCCGTAACCGTTTGCTCTACCAGATCGGGATATTTTTCCTTCATGGCCTCGGCCTTTTCCAGGATGAGATCGCACGCGTATTTTACGCGCAGATTCTCGATATTGGCAAACGCGGGGAAATGTGCCGCCTTGGCGATCCGTCCGCAGCCCACCACGGCAATCACTTTTTGGGTACTCATGTTTCTGTCCTCGTTTCGATATTTTTCATATACGCCAAAATGACCGAGAACGGGATCCGTCCTCGGTCACATTATACAACACTTTTCCAAAAAAGTAAAGCCTTTTTCGTCTTTGAATTCAGGTAATTTTTTTCTTTCTTCTGAAGGATGCCGGAGAAAGATTGCAGAGCAGGATCGCCGCCAGAACGGTAAGAAGCGCGAACAGGTAGGTCAGCTTCCAGATGTTTTCATGCAGCCAAAGCCCCGAGAACAGAACGGCAAACAGGGGCTCGGAGAACTTGATGATCGAAAGCTTGGCCAGCGAATTATGCTTGAGCAGCAGATTCCAGAGCACGTATGCCGCGATCGAGGCCGCGCAGATGTAAACAAACACCAAAACCGCTTTTGCGTTGATGCTTCCGATGCGCCCGCCCATGCAAATGCCGCAGATCAGCAGACATAGACCGCCAAGTAATTGCGAAAAAGCCACCAGGCGAACGGGATCGATGCGGGAAAACGAGCGCTTGGAGATCACCGTGCTGCAAACAGTGCACAGGGACGAAAGCAGCAGCAGAACGTCTCCCACGGCAAAGACCACGCGGCTGCCGTCGATCGCGGTGATCACGATCCCCAAAAAGCCAAGGACTCCGGCAAGCATCTTTGCAACCGAAAAGCGCTCTTCTTTGATGAACAGGAAGGAAAAACAGCTCAAAAACAGAAATCCCACCTGCTTGATGATCGCGCTTTTGGAGCCCTCGCCCAAAGCCAGCGCCACATAGGTCAAGCCGTAGTGCAATACGATGGTAAAAAGGCCCACAAGCAAGATCGGCACCCATTGCGTCCTGCTTGGCAAGAAGCGCCGCTTTTCCTTGCACGCCAGAATCCCAACTAGAATTCCGCCGCATACGGCAAACCGAAGCCCCGCAAACAGCATGATGGACGGAATATCCTTCGCATTGATGGAAAAGGCTTGGTATCCGATCTTGATAAAGGGATACAGCGATCCCCAAAGTGCGCAGACGAGCAACGCCAATAGCACACTGAGGATCTTATGCTGAAAAACTCGTTCCTTCATTTTTTCTATCTCCTTTGTTTAACGAATCACGCGCAGGCCAACCGACTCCAAAGTCTGCCGCGCCGTTTCGAGCTCGGCCTCGGTGGGAAGCCGCTCAGGCATACGGTGCTCCCGGCCAATGGCGGTATATTTGGAGCCTGCGTAATTGTGATAGGCAAGCACGCGCACTCCCGTCAGGTTACGCAGGCCGCGCAAGACCTCTGCCATCGCACCGATCTCTTGGTCATTGTAATCGGGCACATACGGGATCCGAACCTCGATCTTTGCATTCTGCGCGTCCAGATACGCCAGATTCTCCAAAATTTTACGGTTGGAGACTCCCGTACAACGGCGATGCACCGCATCGTCCACCGCTTTGAGATCGTACAGAAAGACGTCGGTGTACGGAAGGACCTGCTCCAGCGCCGCGCGCGGGACCGCTCCGCAGGTGTCCACCGCAGTAGAGATCTCCTCCTGCTTCAGGGCCTTCAGAATGGCCTCGCAGGCCTCGGCCTGCATCAGGCATTCCCCGCCCGAAAGCGTAACGCCGCCGCCCGACTGCTCGAAAAACTCGCGGTCCTCCAGCAAGAGAGGCATCAGCTCCTCCACGGTCATTTCGCGTCCGTACAGCTTGAGCGCGCTTCCAAGGCATACGCTCTCGCAAGCACCGCATCCGATGCAACGCGAGCGGTCAAAGTGATGGACCCCTTCCCGCATTTCGTGCGCGTGCGTGGGGCAAACTACGGCGCATTCTCCGCATCCGATGCATTTGGTCTCGATGTAAGACAGCTCCTTTGGGAAGGCGATCCCCTCGGGGTTGTGGCACCACACGCATCGCAGCGGGCATCCCTTTAAAAACAGCGTGGTACGAATGCCGTCCCCATCGTGCACGGCAAAGCGTTTGATCTCCAATATCGATGCTTTTATGGACATTTTTCGTTTTCTCCTGTAATTTCGGTATCAACCGCACTTAATTATATGGCATCCTCAAAAAAAATCAATGCAGTTTTCAAAACCACTTGACGATTTCGAAACAAAAAAATATACGGTCGCGAAGAAACAAACAGACCGATGCGAGCCCGCACCGGTCTGCTTTTTTTATCATAAGACAGTTCAGTCTTGCTTGGAAATCTTTCTCTGGATCAGCTTGACCAGCTCTACGATCGGGATGATCAGAATGGCAAGACCCATTGCAACACCATACTCCAGGAGATCCAGGTGTGCCAGATCAAAAGCTTTACAGAGGAAGTCAATCTCTACAACCGCGGTTGTCAAAATGAAGGAGAGCAATCCTGCGCCCCACAGCCACTTGTTCTGTCCCTTAATAGTGAAGATGGAGCCGTGAAGAGATCTCATATTAAATGCGTGGAAGATTTCGCACATGGAAAGGGTGAGGAATGCCATGGAGGTACCAAGAGATGCGGCCGTATAGGGCAAGATCTCGCCGAGTGCCAGCTTGGAAAGATGCACGTCGTACAGAATGTCTCTACCGATAAAGTAGGAAGCCAGTGTGATCACGGTAACCAGCAAGCCCTGGTAAGCAACGGCAAAGCCAAGTCCGCCGGCAAAAATGCCTTCCTTGGAATCGCGGGGCTTTCTCATCATCAGGTTTGCTTCGGGCTTTTCCATACCCAGCGCCAATGCCGGGAAGCAGTCGGTGATCAGGTTGATCCACAACAGGTGAACAGGCTGGAAGATGGTGAACCCGAGGAGGGTTGCGAAGAAGATCGAAAGAACCTCGGAAAGGTTGGAGGCGAGCAGGAACTGGATCGCCTTACGGATGTTGTCGTAAATGCGGCGTCCCTCGCCAACAGCGGCAACGATCGTAGCAAAGTTATCGTCTGCCAGGATCATATCGGCCACGTTCTTAGTAACGTCGGTACCGGTGATACCCATACCCACGCCGATATCGGCGTTTTTGATGGAGGGAGCGTCGTTAACGCCGTCTCCGGTCATGGCCGTGATATAGCCGGCCTTTCTCCAAGCGTTGACGATTCTCGTCTTGTGCTCGGGCTGTACGCGTGCGTACACGCTGATCTCACGGAAGATCTTTTCAAACTCCTCGTCGCTCATCTCGTTGAGCTGGGCACCGGTGATCGCGCGCGTGCCCTCGGTGATGATCCCAAGCTCCTTGGCGATCGCCACGGCGGTGTCGATATGGTCACCCGTGATCATAATGGGACGGATGCCCGCACTGCGGCACTCCACGATGGCGTCCTTTACCTCGGGACGTACGGGGTCGATCATTCCGCAAAGACCCATGAAGCAAAGATCGTGCTCCAGCGCCTCGGGCGACAGGTCTGCGGGCTGCTCGGAATATACGCGCTCGGCGCACGCCAGAACGCGCAGCGCCTTATCGGCCATGGCCTTGTTGGCGGCCAGGATCTCGGCGGCATACGCTTCGGTCATGGGAACCGGCTTGCCATCCTTGAGGTAGGTGGTGCAACGGCCGATGACCACATCGGGGGCACCCTTGGTGAACTGCACGAACGCGCCGTTCTCGGGATGCACGGTGGACATCATTTTTCTTCCGGAATCGAAGGGGGCCTCACCGCAACGGGGGAGCTGCTCCTTCAGATCGGGCTTTTTGAGCCCGAGCTTGCTTGCCCAGGCAACCAAAGCGGCCTCGGTGGGCTCGCCCGTCACATTTCCGTCGGCATCGAGCTCAGCGTCGCTGCAAAGCGCCATTGCGGTGGCAATACGCGCTTCGTTTTCACCGAAGTAATCCACCACGGTCATCTTGTTCTGGGTCAGCGTACCGGTCTTATCCGAGCAGATGATCTGGGTGCATCCCAGCGTCTCCACGGCAGTGAGCTTTCGGATGATCGCGTTGCGCTTGGACATATTGGTCACACCGATCGAAAGCACGATGGTAACCACGGTGGCAAGTCCCTCGGGAATGGCGGCAACCGCCAGGGAGATTGCGATCATAAAGGAATCCAGGATCGGCTGGAAGGTGATCGAACCGTCCGTGAAATACGCGCGGCCCAGCTGAACGCCGAAGATCACAACGCAGATGCCGATAACCAGATAGGTCAGGATCTTGGAAAGACCGGCCAGCTTGATCTGCAAAGGCGTTTTTCCTTCTTCGGCCTGTGCCAGAGCGTCGGCGATCTTACCCATCTCGGTATCCATACCGGTGGCGGTTACCACTACGGTTCCGCGGCCGTATACCACGGTGGAGCCCATGAATACCATGTTTTTGCGGTCACCGAGCGAAACGTTGCCGTTGGCGTCGGGCGTGAGAGCCTCTACCTTTTTATCCACGGGCACCGATTCTCCGGTCAGAGCCGCCTCCTCGATCTTCATCGAGGCGCATTCGATGATACGCGCATCGGCGGGAACGGCATCGCCGGCTTCCAGCAGAACGATATCACCAACCACCAGATCCTCACTGTGTACGATCTGGATCTTTCCGTCGCGCAGAACCTTGGAGGTTGCCGCCGACATTTCCTGCAAGGCTTCAATCGCTTTTTCGGCCTTGCTCTCCTGGAACACGCCCAGGATCGCGTTGATCAGAACGACTGCAAGAATGATCACCACGTCTGCCGGGAACTCCCAATGGCCGCTTTGTACGCCATTGAAGATCTCCACGCCTGCCGAAATGGCGGCCGCCACCAGCAGGATGATGGTCATGGGCTCGGCCAGCTGCTTGAGGAAACGGTGGAACAAGGATTCCTTCTTTCCCTCGGCAAGCTTGTTTTTGCCGTTCTCTTCCAGACGCTTCGCAGCCTCGGCGGAAGTTAAGCCGTCGGCGCTGCTGTTGAGCTCGTGTAAGACGGTTTCTTTGTCTTCACAGTAAAATTTCATTTTTTCCTCCTAAATCAAAAATATTGATTCCATATGATTATAACAGAAAATGTTTGAAAAGTCAACAAAGAAAGAGGAAAATATTGCCCGCCGGCAAAAAATCCACAATAAAAGTTTATATTCACGCAATAAAAAATATCCGCAAATTGCACAAAAAATTGCTTTTTTCAAAAAAAATAAAAATTTTTCAACTTTTTTTCAAAAACCTATTGCATTTTCAAAAAAGTTGTGCTATAATATCGAAGTCGTCCAAACGGCCCCTTAGTCAAACGGCTAAGACGTCGCCCTCTCACGGCGAAGATATGGGTTCGATTCCCGTAGGGGTCACCACTTTTCCAATCAGCAAGCCCTTTGGGCTTGCTTTCTTCATGCAAGATTCCGTTTCGCGGTTGGTATGCAGTCGATTGGCGGCTGCCCATACGCTCCGCGCCGTTTGATTCGAAGAAACGGTGGAACACTTGCTCTTTTTATATGCAAAGGCTCGGTGCCGCAAGCACCGAGCCTTTTTTGTCTTTATTTGGATCTCATACGGGGAGCTTGCTTCCAAAGTATGTCCCCTGCCTGCACCTCGGGTTGGCATAGCGCGTACAATGACCGTGCGCACGCCTCCCGGTGCTCCTGCCGAAGCGCCTCGGCGGTAGGAGGCAGATCGGTTTTTCTCGTAACCACGGGAAGCGTTGCCCGCTTGCGACAGACCGCCAAGAATTCCCTTCCTGCCCGATTCGCCGCCAGAAGTCGCACGTAGGCAGGCGAGGAGCGAAGATCGCGCGGGGTAATCCCGGTCAGGGCAAAGAGGATCCCTCGGCGCAGTCGCGCGGTGGGATATTTCTTGGTTGCGGCAAGCTCCAAAAGCTCCTGCAGGGAGGTTGCCTGCATCGCCGCCTGTGCCAAGCGGTTTCCAAGTCCTCCGGAAAGCTCGGCGATCTCCTCCAATTGCTCCGCAGGGGTCAGACGAAAATGCCCCAGGATCCAGCGCTCGGCATAGCGAAGATCGGCAAACGCCGTGCGCGTTGCATAGAGCGCCGCAACGTTGGACGGCAAATACGGAAGAATGCCTTCCACCCCCGTCTCACGCCATGCGCGGCGCAGGGCCGATGCGGAGGGGAAATGATCGGCGGGCAGGACGTCATCCAGATACGCGCTCCCCACCCGCAAAACGGTGTGCGGTTGGATGGACGCGCGCAGAGAACGGATCGCCCGCAAATAGGAAATTCCCAGCACGTCGTTGGGAGAGGATGGGATCTCTTCCCCACAGCAGGCCTGCAGCGTTGCAAAAAATGCCTCCGCCGTTCCTCCCGTTTCCCGCACGGTGGCCTCGTAACGCGCCCGAAACTCTGCACCGTCTGCAATTTCGGCCGCCTTGGTCAGTCTTTCCGTGTCCCCACATTCCGAGCCAAACCAAAGCTCCTCCACGCCCAGCCGCTCCAAAATTTCCACCCCGGCACGCGCAAAGAATTCGGCACTTGCCGAAGAATACGGAAAGGGAAGCTCCAACACCAGGTCGGCGCCGCCGGCCAGCAGGGTCTCGGCACGGAAATACGGATCGGCCACCGCCGCCTCTCCGCGTTGCACAAAGCAACCGCTCATCACGGCCACCACCACGTCGGCTCCCGCCGCGCGTGCACGCTCGATCAGGTAGGCGTGCCCTCCGTGAAAGGGATTGCATTCGCAGATAATACCCACGCGCTTCATCGTTGTTCCCCCTATCGTTGTTTTTGGGGAAGCCTTTGATTCGGCTTCCCCTCGCGGTTTGATTTTCTCAATTCAGCTTGATCGTTTTTGCCCATTCGATGAAATCGGACCTGTAATCCTCAAAATTCGATTCCACACAAATAAACTCCACGTAATAAAAAGCATCGTCGCCCTTCAAGATCACCGAGAAATAGCGGTAGTCCTTCCCCGATACGCTTTTGCTACGATCAAAGCAAACAAAGCCGCTCTCCGTGCGCACCTCGCAATCAAATTCGTTGACCTCGACCATCACCTCGGCGTATTTCTCCGTACTCCACTCCTCCATGCCAAAGCCTTCGGCAAAGTTCTCGCGAAACACCTGCACCACCACCGTGCGCGATTGATAAAGATAATCAAAATCGCCCGTCGCATCCTTTTCCTCAAACTGATCGGTCAAGGTAATTTGCATATCCTGCTCCAAAAAAGTCTTGGGCTTTGCGGCAAAGGCGTTGGAAAGCAAGAATTGAACAATCAAGCTGCCAAGCAGATAGCCCACAACAATGGCAACGATCAGAACGATCCATCCCTTTTTGTTGCCCTTTTTGCGGTTTTCCAAAACCTCCACGTCGGTCACACCGTCAAAACGGAAGGCATTGCCCGCACCGGGATTGAAGCGGTTTTTTCCGGAAAGGAATACGTCCGCATCCCCCTCGGGAAGCGGATAAAATTCGTTGCAATACTGTTTACTCAACTTATCGGCAATGATATACACACGTGCCGCACTCTCGGTCACAAGAAAGGTTTTCTCTTCGCCGTTTTTTAAATCTCCAAGCTTGCGGCAGGGGACACCGTTGATCTCCAAATCAGTCCCGGAGGCATCCTCTATGTAAACCTTCATCTTGGCAAGACATCCTACAAAACTCTTTTGTCTTTTGACCGTTAAATTACGCATAAAGTCCTCCTAAAAAGAAAAGATTCGTTTTTTGGCGTCACGTTTCCTGATAGCTTCATTATAGCATATTGCCACGCGCGTGTCAAGTAGCAATCTCCACAGCGTGGTTTTTCGTCGCAAAGCCCCAAAGAGCGCTATTTGCGCAAAAAAGCCGCAAAAAAAGCGAGGAAAAAGCCGTAGAAATGCAAAAAAACTATTGACAAACCCACAAAAAAAAGTTATAATGTTATGTAACGCATTTTATGTCAACCGAAAATGGGGGTGAAGATCAATGGTGCTGGATATGGGGCCGATGCTGCGAGGCGAGGTCGATCACATTCACATCGAGTATCTTCTTACACCCGATCTTCCCGACGGCGTGGAGTTCGACGGCGATGCGCGCGTGGTTGGCGACGTAACCGATGAGGCAGGATATATGCATCTCACCCTCACCGCAACCGTTGCATACCGCACCGAGTGCGCCCGTTGTCTGGAGCCCGTCAGCGGAGACTTTGCCGTTCAGCTGGAACGGACGGTCGCTGCGGAGGGAACCCTGACCGAGAAGCAGCTGGAGGAAAACGTGGACGAGTACGCCGTGATTGAAAACGGCAGGCTCGATCTGGACGAGGCGATCCGTGAGGAATTGCTCCTCTCCTTCCCCCTTCGATTCTTGTGCCGGGAGGATTGCCCCGGTTTGTGTCCGAAGTGCGGAAAGCCCAAGCGTCTCGGCGATTGCGGCTGTCCTCAGTTCGAACCGGATCCGCGGCTTGCCGTGCTGAAGAAGCTGTTTGACAAAAATGAGGAAGATGAACAGTAAATTATGACGTGAATCCATATATATTCACGCAAGAGGAGGTGTAGACATGGCAGTACCAAAGAAGAAAGTATCGAAAGCACGCAGAGACAAGAGACGCTCCAACAACAGCAAGCTCGCCCTGCCCGGCATGAATAAGTGCTCCAACCCGGCGTGCGACGCATTCGTAAAGAATCATTGCGTCTGCAAGGTTTGCGGCTTTTATAACGGCAAACAGGTTCTGGACGTTAAGAAGGACGCTTAATCCGATCCAAAACCGTAAGAGAGGGACTTCCCACAGGAAGTCCCTCTCTTATTTTTTGTTCTATCGCGCCGGATTACCACCCGGTAATTCTTGCGCCTGCCTTGTCCTTGAAGGAGCCGCAATGCCGAAAAGCGCTTGCAAAAAAACGGGGCGAACGCTAAAAAAGCCGGTTTTTTACATGCGGCTTCATTTCTTTATGAATCTTTACATGAATCCGTCCGGCTTTTTGTCAAAAGTGCTGAAAAAGCAAAAAAAGATCCCCAAGCACTTGCTTTTCCTGCCGTTGCGGTGTATAATATAATGGGAAAAATTAGAATGGCCAAGGTGTTTCCTTTTTTCGTTGGCCACGGTAAAAACGGCGCGTTACCCGAGAGAGCACGCCCCCCCTCGGAGAGCGCCAAACAAGGAGTGCAAGAATGAACCTGAAAAAGGGAAAAAAGATTTGGAACACGGTTACCTCGGTCCTCGTGATCCTGCTGGTTATTGTGGTGTTTGCCCTGGTGGGGGTTCAGCTGTTTGGCATCAAGCCCTACACCGTGCTTTCGGGGTCGATGGAGCCCGAATATCCGGTGGGCTCGCTGATCTACGTCAAGCCGGTGGATCCGCTGACGTTGAAGGAAAAGGACCCGATCACATTTCTCCTGAACGAAAGCACGGTGGCCACTCACCGCATCATTGAGGTCATCCCCGATGACGAGGATCCCACGGTGGTACGGTTTCGGACCAAGGGCGACAACAACAAGGAGGCAGACAGCGATCCGGTACACAGCAAAAACGTGATCGGAAAGCCGGTGTTCTGCATTCCCTATCTCGGTTACGTTGCCAATTACGTGCAAACCCCGCCCGGCAAATACATTGCGTTGGGCATTTGCATGCTGCTGTTGATAGCGGCCATGCTCCCCTCATTTGAAAAGAAGGAGCCGGGAGAGCAAAAATCGGACAACCTCCCCGCAAATCAAAGCGGAGAGATAAGCCCTCAAGCAGAGGACAAAACGGCAAGCGAATCGGTTGGCAGTGATGTCAACGGCTTGGAATAACATTGTGGTAACGCTGCAAGGCTTACTAAATAAAAACGATCCCAAAAACAAACTTTGAGGAGGAAAACATCATGAACAAGAAGATCCTTACAATCGTTGGCGCAGCATTCTGCGCGGTTTTGCTGGTAGCAGGCTCGATCATGGGCACGTTGGCTTACCTGACGTCCACGGCATCGGTTACCAACACCTTTACCGTTGGTAACGTATCCATCACCCTGACGGAATCCAAGTCGGATGGAAGCAACGAAAGAGTGACAGAAGAAAACAACTACCACTTGGTTCCCGGAACCACCTATGACAAAGACCCCCTGATTACGGTTGCCGCAAACAGCGAAGCCAGCTACATCTTTGTAAAGGTGGAAAACGGGTTGAGCGCATTGGAAGCCGCCGGAGAGTCTTCCATCGCTACTCAGCTCAAAAAAGGTGGTTGGAAATTGCTGACCGAATACGTAGAGGACTACAATGAAGGGAAGGAGCCCGAGAACCAAATTTCCACCCCCATCACCAATGCGGCGAACGTATACGTCTACAACGGCAATTCCGCCACCGACTACGTGGTAGCTAAGTCGAACACCAACGTTGATATCCAGGTATTCAAGACCTTCTCGCTTAAGGGCGATGCAGACCTTTCCACGCTCGACGACACCGACGATGACGGAACGATCGACGCTACCATCGAGGTAACCGCTTACGCCGTACAGGCTACGGGTCTTGCAAACCCCTACCTGGCATGGACTACTGCATTTGGAAATGTAAACTGACTCCATAATTGGGAAAGGATACGAACATGAAAAAGATTTTGATTGCCGTGCTTGCAACCGTGCTGATTTGCGGCTGTGTGGTTGGCGGAACCTACGCTTGGCTGATTGCCCAAACCAATACGATCACCAACACGTTTACGGTTGGTGATATCAACATCACGTTGGCAGAAACCGTTGAACAAGAATCTCTGAAGATGGTACCCGGGCAGGTTATTGCAAAAGACCCTAAGGTAACCGTTGTAAAAGAGAGCGAGGCTTGCTGGCTGTTTGTTAAGATCGAAGAGGTAAACGATGTGGATTCATATCTTACCTACGCCATTGCAGACGGCTGGACCGAATTGACCGAAAACTCCGGCATCTATTACCGCGCGGTGGACTACAATGCTGCAGATCCACAAGTATTTTCGGTGTTGAAGGAGGACCAGGTAACCGTTAAAGACACTGTTACGAAAGAACAACTGAAATTGGTTACCGCAGAAGGCGATCCCATCGCGCTCAAATTCACCGCCTACGCCGTACAAAGAGCAGGTTTTGACACTGCTGCCGCTGCTTGGGCCGAGATATCGCAGTAATTCCCCTTGGGAGGATCACAAGCAATGACATCCTGGAAACGTAAGCTTGTTGTGATTACACTCATCGCTTGCATTTTTACGGCCGCCGTGGCAAACACCACGATCGCGTATTTTACCGATCAGGAGTCCAAAACCAACACCTTTACCTATGGAGGCGGTGTAGAGATCCGACTCACCGAAACCAACAGCGACAGCATTTACACCGTTACGGCGGCAGGACAGGTGATTGACCAAAGCCCCACGGTGCAAAACGTTGGCGCGGACGGCATTTACGTGGCGGGCATCCTCACACTCAAAAGCGGCACCAAGCATCTTTCCGACAAGGTCTCGCTGGAGGCCGAAAACGGAAAGACCGCCATTACCGACTTTCTCTCGGGCGGCGCCTTTGCCGACGGGCAGACCGATTTTTTGGTAAAGGCAACCACCAACGGAACCGACACCTTTACCGTATACGTTCTGTACAAGCAACCGCTGGCTTCCAACGCCTCCGTGCAACTCTTTGAGGGCATTCGGATCCCCAACGGCTGGAATACCGAGGACATGCAGTACATGAGCGATCTTGCGGTAACGATTGATGCATACGCAACGCAAACGGTGGGCTTTGCAACCGTGGAGGACGCGATGAAGGGCGCCTTTGGCGGCGGTGCGGACAGCACCAACAACCATTTTGCAGGCTATTTCAGTTAACAACACGCCGTGATGCTCTGCGGTGCCGATGCCGGTATCGCAGAGCGGGAGCGGTCTTTCCCGAAAAGTGCGCCGGACGATCCGTTTTGGGACCGCGGACCGCCCGATGCCGTATTCTCTTGCACCCCCTGTCAGCTTTACCAACCAATTTTGTTTTTTTATTTCGCAGTGCTTCTGCACCTATTTTTACGAAAGGAGGCTGAATCTGTGGACCACAATCCATTGGACGAACAAAACGAAAGCAAGCGCTTCTCCCCTGCTCTTCCCACCCATCCATCCCTCGGAAGCACCGTGTTCACCGTGCTTCGCAAAAAAGCGTTCCGTCGCGTAGCGGTATCCGCGGTATCGCTGGCGGTGGTTACCACCGTGCTCTATTCAGCCAGATCCTTAGCATATTTTACCGACACCTCCGCCTCCAAGGGCAACCGGATCGAGGCGGGCATCGTGAACATCGACCTTGTGGAGATGATGGACGACGGAAACGGCGGCCTGACCTCCTACACCGACCCCGTTCAGGTTCTTCCATCCGCAACCGTGAGCAAGGTGGTCTCCGTAAAAAACACGGGAGATTTGCCCGTGTACATCCGAATCAAGCTTGAAAAGACCGTGAATGACGAAAGCGGTCTCCCCGCAAACTGGCAGGATAAGATCTCCTGCAATCTCAATCTGACCGATTGGACCCTTTTGGACGGCTACTATTACTACAACCGCGCATTGGAAGCGGGGCAAACCACCGAGCCGCTGTTCAGCGAGGTGACCTTTGCAGCTTCTATGGGCAACGAATTTGTAAATAAAACGCTACAGTTTACCGTTACCTCCCAGGCCACGCAGGTCTACGAAAACGGAGGCAACGCTTTGGACGCCGTGGGATGGCCTGCGGAATCTTAACATCTGACCAATGACAGGGAAAGGAGGCACAACATGTCCCAACCGTTTACGTTTTTGAAATGGCATGGCAAAAAAGCAATCGCCATGCTTGTTCTGACCGTTGTTTTGGCACTTGCCATCGTGGACACCGCAATTGCCTTCCTTATTGTATATACCGACACGCTTACCAACGTCTTCTCTCCCGCCACGCTCTCCATTGCAGTCTCGGAGGACGGCCGAGGCGTGGTGAATGACGGAGAGGTGACGGTCTACGTCCGCGCCGCCGTTGTGTTTACCTGGGAAAACACCGCCGAGGAAAACACCATTCTGGCCACAAGCCCCGTGGAGGGCACTGATTTTACCTATGCTTGTAACGCCCGCTGGGTAAAGGCCGCCGACGGCTTTTGGTATTGCACCACCCCCATCGCTCCCGATGCCGACACGGCGGTTGCGATGCTGGAATCCGTTACCTCCCTCACAGACGCCCCCACGGGGTGCGCGCTTTCCGTGGAGCTGCTTTTGGATGCGATCCAATCCGCTCCTGCGGATGCCGTGACCGAAAGCTGGGCAAGCGGTGTGTCTGCGGTGGCAGATGACGGAACCCTGATCCTGCGCTGATCCTGCGCGGATTCCCGGCGATTTGCGCCGATTTCACAAATATTTACGGAAGGAGAATGCCTATGAAACGAGTGTTGAAATCCTGCATAGCCCTGTTGCTTTCATGGGCTATGCTCATTTCCGTAGCTCCGCCGCACGTGCTTGCGATTGCCGAGGGCGTGGAATCCAACGCCGAGATCACAGGGGCGGGTCAGCCCACCGAGGAAGGCTATATCAGAGGCCGTTTGAAGCTGGTAAAGGACGGACAGGAGATTTCCGAGTTAGTGCTTGCCGACGGCGAAAAGGATTATCTTTACACCAAGCTGATCGGACTCTCCGACAGCGACCTTTCCTATACCTGGCAGATCCTGATCAACGAGGAGGGGAACCGCTGGGCAACGATCAACGATTACGTGCTCAACTACGCGGTGATCTCCGAAGCACTGATCAAAAATCATCCAAACGAGAACGGGCACGCCACCGTTCGGTGCATCGCCGACGACGGTGAGCAGAAATACGTCAGCGAAAGCGTAGAGATCATTCCACGCTCCGCCATGCTCTTCTCTGCCGCCCCCTACACGTACAGCAATGCAGAAGAAGAAGAAGAAGATGTTATCGTCAGCGCCGATCCCGATTCCCCTGACACGTTTCAGATCGTGATCAACTACGTATTCCGTCACAAGGACAACGCCGAAATCGACGGTACCGCGGCAGCCAGCCTCTTTACCGTAACTCTGCCCGACTCGGCCTCCTATACGGGAACCATCGCAAGTCCCCCCGTTATCGGCTACACCCCCTATATTCCCGATCCGAACGGATCCTTTGAATATGGCGGCCAGAAATACACGTACGCGGCCTACCACTCCTTTGAACAGCAACAAGAAAACGTGACCGTTGTGATCCACTACATTCCCAACGTGGTAAACTACGTGGTCAAGAGCTATGAGCAAAACCTGTACAACGATGAATATACCTATGCCGGATCGGTGGTAAAAACCGGTTATGCCGACACCTTTGTAGCCGACGGTCTGGACGTGCCGCGCGACGGCTTTGAGGCGCTTCCCTATGATAAGAATGTGCTGATTACCGGTGACGGACAGGCGGCCGTGTCGATTTATTACGACCGCATCTACTGCTTGGTGGACGTAGAGCTTGGAGACGGCGCGCACGGCGTGGTTCCCTACTACGTACGCTATGACACCCAGATTATTTTGGGTACTCCCGTTCGCCCCGGCTATCATTTCCTCGGCTGGGAGCTGACCAAGCTCAACAAAAAGCCGTACGGGGAGCTGAACGATGACGAGAAGGTTGCATGGGAGACCTATGCGGCAGGAAGCGTGGCGGGTACGATGCTCACGCTCAACCATGCCGTGGCCACCCAGCTCTGCTACACCGCACAGTGGGAAAAGGCCAAAACCACCTATTCGGCGATCTATTGGGTAGAAAACGCCGAGGATGACGGATTTACGCTTTGGGGATATAAGGTATACGATGCCGTTCCCGGACAGATCGTAAGCGCGCAGGACGATATGGAGCGCGAGGATAAGGCTTGCTTTACCTTTAACGAGTCGCGTTCGGACAAGAACGTGGTGGTAAAGGGTGACGGAACCACGGCGGTAAACGTCTATTACAACCGCAATTATTATTCCCTGATCTTCAAAGCGCAGAGCAACGTTTGCTATGCGCCCGTGCATACGCATGACGGCATCAACTGTGAAAGACCCTTGATCTGTGGCAACGAGACCACCCACGTCCATGACGAAAGCTGCGGCGCCCCCACCCAAATCTGTGAATACGAGGAGCACACGCACACGGAGGAATGCCACAATTCCTGTACGATCGCTCCCCACCCGGAGCACACCGATAGCTGTCTGATCTGTACGGTGGAGCCCCACACCCACACCTGGCAGTGCTATAACGGTGCCACCAGCACCAAGCCCTCTGCCTACGTTTCGGTTTCCGGACAGCAGCAGGATGGCTTTATCGGACGCTCCTACAGTTGGTTTACTCAAACGAAGTGGATCTACGTTGGCGGCTCCTGGTATCAATATACCGGAGACGTGGCCTACGGTAGCCAGGCGCAGCCCAACAGCCGTCTTTGCCCCGGTGTGCACGTTCACTCCGAAGAGAACGGCTGCTACAGCGACCGCATCCATATCCATAACGACTGGTGCTGCAATATCCCCGAGCACACCCATGACGTCAATGCTTGCTATATCTATCCGTGCGGACAAAAGCAGCACTCGCACGAAAACTGCTACGGAGACTGTATTCTTTACGAGCACACGCATACCAACGAGGGCTCCAATAAAATCGTGAAGGTAGTTACCAAAAAGTATAACGCCGCCCTTGCGGACGTATGGCCGGTTACCGGAGACAACGGCATCGAATATAACAAAGGACAGCGTTGGGAGCCACAGGACTCGTCCCTTTACAGCAACGTATTGGTGTACATCCCCTTTATGCCCTCCGAAACCACCGTTTTTGTGATTAATTCCGCGGAACATGACCCGTACAATATGACCTATTATCTGGAGTCGCTTCCCGGGATGACCGGAGACGCCTTGTATAAAGGAGTGCAGTACGACCGAAACAACGAGGTATCGGCAAGCTATAATTATCTGACCCGCGCCGAGGACTTCTTTGACATCGTAGGCTTTACGCAATACGAGGCAGGGCCCCAAGACTTTGGAAGCAACGGACAGCTGGATATCAATGGCAACGACAAAACGGTAAATCTGTACTACACCCGAAATTCCTACCACATCGTTTATAACAACAACGGAATCGTAAGAGACGTGGAAGAGCCCGTCAAATATCAGGCTCCGCTCACCAACTACAACATTGAGCCCGAGTATCCAGCCAACATGGAGGCCGGTGCCTGTTATTTTGCCGGCTGGTACTACACCCCCACCTGCGCGGACGGAACCGAGGTGGATTTCAACACCGCGACCATGCCTGCAGGCGACCTGATCCTGTACGCCAAGTGGCTCCCCATGCAGTACCGCGTGGAGGTTTATATGGACGATTCGTTCCAGGTCAGTATTCTGGACGGTATGTATTACTTCAACGACATGGTTGAGGAGCCCCAACTGGACGATTATAACCAGCCATCCGACCCGGATATGCCGGCGGTCATCCCCGACACCTACCGCTTTGCCGGATGGTACTATATGGACGGCTCGGTGGAAAAGCGCTTTGACTTTAACACCATGATGGTAAAGCAAAGCTATCGGATCTACGCCAAGTGGACGTCGATGGTTATGGTAGATTACAAGATCTATTACAAGGTCCGTCACGCCGACGGCGAATTGGAGGACATTGCTACCCCCACGGAAGAGCAGGCTCTGGTTGGCATTACCAAATCCTTTACCGCGAAAATGGGGGATGAACTCGAGCCGGCCTTCCGTCTCGGATACTACCCCGAAGAGCGTTCCGTGAGTATCGAGATGAATGCCGATGAATCCAAAAACGTCTTTACCTTTATCTATGAGCATCAGGAACGTGTGGAATATTCGCTGATCCATACCTTTACCGATAACTCCACCGAGGAGGATAGCCTGGTCAACCTGATCGGAAAGCAATCCTTCCAAATGAAATTTGACTATGTCATTGAAAACGCCTCCGATACCCCGGCGGAAATCATTCTTTCCTTCCGCCAGGAGATTACCGAGGCCAACATCCGTGCCGCGATTCAGGCCGCCAATCCCAACGTCACGCTTACACAGGATCAGCTGGATGCAGCGTGGAATATGGTAACGAACCTGTCTCCCGACGCGTATGAAAAGAAGCTTCTCCTCGTGACCAATCACACGGACGGCCAAAACACCGTTACCTTCAACTGGGCCGCTGGTGCGGGCAACTGCGTATATCAGGTGGTACACTATCTGCAGGACGTAGACGCGAATGAGGGTGCCTCAACGGCCGACAATTACACGCTCAGCCCCACCCACGTGCAAGCGCCCTTCGTCGTCCCCTACACCGAGGGCAAAAAGGTGACCATCGACTATCTCGATATCGAAGGCTTCCATCTCAATCAGAAGCTTTCCGGATGCAAAACCGATGAAAACGGCTCTTATGTGATGAACGGAGACCGCTACGTTTGCGAGGGAACGCTGACCAGACCCACCGTGGGAGATCTGTCGGGCGGATTGATCTTCCGTATCTACTACGATCGAAACGAGTACACCTACTACGTCAAGCACGTGGTGGAGGACAAGGAATACGTGGTGGAAAAGGGTCCCGTACGCTACGAAGCGGTGGTAACGGAAACGGCCAAGGACATTGACGATCCCGAGGCCCAGGAGCGCCTCCAAAAGTATTACGTGAAGGGAGATCTGCAACAATCGGTGCAGATCCGGGAAGCGAACCAGGAGATCTACTTTTACTATCAGCTGCACATGGTGAACTATTACTACGGCATCGTAGGCTCCGGAAACGTGCTGAAGGGTACCCTTTCCAACTACGGAGAAGAGGTGGACGTCAACGCGACACCGAAGGGCTCTGAGGCTACGGCCGCGCCCGGATACGTATTTGCCGGATGGTTTACTGATTCCGAGGGAACGGTACCCGTCACCGACGACATTGCCCACGTGGGTATGCTGCACAATACCGTGATCCCGATCCCCTCCTCCGATTACGTGGGAAAGCCGCAGTATTTCTATGCGAAATTCCTGCCCACCCACATTCAGATCCGTAACAACAACGTCAAGGACGAAGCGCACACCTTTGTGTACCGCCTCAAGGGCGTGGAAGGAACCGCAACGGCAAGCATCGATCTGAACTTTGCTTTGGTTGGCAACGGGTCGATTACGGTCTCCAACCTTCCGATCGGAGATTACGTGCTCATCCCCAACAACGATTGGGCGTACCGTTATGAAACGGCCGAGATCCGTTTCACCTTTGACGATAACAAAACCGTTTGGGTCACCTATGACACCGAATCGGAGCAATGGCTCGCGGACTACTCGTATTCCGACGTGCAATAAGCTCTCACACGCCGACACCGCACCTCTGCGGTGTCGGCGTTCTTGTTTAGAAAGCGAAAAAAGCCACCGATCGGTGCAATGTCATTCAGTGAACAAAAACAAAGCCTCCCACTTTGGGGGAGGTGGCACGCGACAGCGTGACGGAGAGGGCTTTGGGAGCAAAAGCTTTGTTAGCGTAATATTTTTGTGGGGGAACTTCTTGAAAGAAGTTCCCCCACACCCCTTCAAGAACTTTACGCACATCTTTCTTGCTATATTGGTTCGTTTAACGCGCTTTATATATGCATTGGCTCCCGCGAGCACTTTGGGACCCACGACCCAAAGTGCTCCAAATAGTT
>JAFVOP010000062.1 GCA_017505745.1 Clostridia bacterium | reverse complement strand
GTACTGACCTTTACCACCAGACTGTCTAGCATATTTTTCTTCAACATCAACCTGTTTTCTGATAGTTTCTTTGTATGAAACCTGAGGCTTACCAACATCAGCCTCAACTTTAAATTCACGAAGAAGTCTGTCAACGATAATTTCAAGGTGGAGCTCACCCATACCTGCGATGATGGTCTGGCCGGTTTCCTCGTCGGTGTAGGTACGGAAGGTGGGGTCCTCCTCTGCCAGTTTTGCCAGAGCAAGTCCCATCTTTTCCTGACCTGCGCGGGTCTTGGGCTCGATCGCAACGCTGATAACAGGTTCCGGGAACTCCATAGACTCGAGGATTATGGGATGCTTATCATCACAGAAGGTATCACCTGTGGTGGTGTTCTTAATACCGATCGCAGCGGCGATATCACCCGCGTAGCAGCAATCGATATCATGTCTCTCATTCGAGTGCATCTGCAGGATACGTCCCAAACGCTCGGTCTTACCCTTGGTGGAGTTGTAAACGACAGAGCCGGCGGTAACGCTACCTGAATATACGCGGAAGTAGCAAAGCTTTCCGACAAACGGGTCGGTCATGATCTTGAATGCCAGAGCGGAGAAGGGCTCGGTATCCGAAGAATGTCTTACCTCTTCCTCTTCGGTCTTGGGATTTACACCCGAGATCGGGGGGATGTCGGTAGGAGCGGGCATAAAGTCGATGATCGCGTCCAGAAGCTTCTGCACGCCCTTGTTACGGTAAGAGGTACCGCAAACAACGGGAACGATCTCGTTGGCAATGGTTGCCTTGCGGAGCGCCACCTTGAGCTCGTCAACGGTGATCTCCTCGCCCTCCAGATACTTCATCATCAGCTCGTCATCGGTAGCGGCAATTGCCTCCACCATCTGATCTCTGTAGGTTTGCGCCTGCTCGAGCATGTCCGCGGGAATCTCCTCCACGCGCATGTCCTTACCCAGCTCATCGTAGTAGACGTCGGCTTCCATGGTCATCAGGTCGATGATTCCGCGGAAGGTCATGTCCTTACCGATGGGAAGCTGGATCGGAATTGCGTTTGCGCGCAGTCTCTGATGGATCATATCGATCACGTGATAGAAATCCGCACCGGTAATGTCCATCTTGTTCACGTAGATCATACGCGGAACCTTATATTTGTCAGCCTGTCTCCAAACGGTTTCAGACTGGGGCTCAACGCCGCCCTTTGCGCACATAACGGTAACGGCACCGTCAAGCACGCGGAGCGAACGCTCAACCTCTACGGTAAAGTCAACGTGGCCGGGGGTATCAATGATGTTGATACGCTTTCCCTTCCAAAAGCACGTGGTAGCGGCGGAGGTAATGGTAATACCTCTTTCCTGCTCCTGTGCCATCCAGTCCATCGTTGCGCCACCGTCATGGGTCTCACCCAGCTTATGCGTTTTACCCGTGTAGAACAGGATACGCTCGGTTGTGGTGGTTTTACCCGCGTCGATATGCGCCATGATACCGATGTTTCTGGTATTTTCAAGTGAATATTCTCTTGCCATAGTTTTGTCTCCTTGATAAACTCAGGCAACAGATCAATATCTGTAGTGAGCAAACGCCTTGTTTGCTTCTGCCATACGGTGCGTTTCTTCCTTCTTCTTGAAGGCTCCGCCTGCACTGTTCTTCGCGTCCACAATCTCGCCCGCAAGTCTTTCCGCCATGGTCTTTTCGCCACGCTTTCTTGCGAAGAGAATGAGCCAACGCAAGCCCAGCGTCTGACGGCGCTCGGCGCGAACCTCCATCGGTACCTGGTAGGTAGAACCGCCTACACGGCGAGCCTTAACCTCCAGAACAGGCATGATATTTTCAAGTGCTTCCTGGAACACTTCCAGTGCGTTCTGTCCCTGCTTCTCCTCTACGAGCTTGAATGCATCGTAAACGATCGTCTGGGCAACGCCCTTTTTGCCGTCGTACATCACGTTGTTGATCAGCTTTGTTACCAGCTTCGAACCGTACAACGGATCCGGCAATACATCTCTTTTGGTAATACGACCTCTTCTCGGCACTGTACTTCCCTCCTTCATCAAAATTATGAAATCATTGGTACTCAAAAGCATCCTTCTGTAAGCGCACGTCGGGTGAACATAAACATTAAATTTACGAAATACACGTCAGACGGGCCAAAGTGCTTTTTAGTTTTGTTTGGGGAAATTCCCCGTTTGCAAAGACGTTCCTTTTATAATAAGGACGAATTACTTTTTCTTTGCTCTCTTTGCGCCGTACTTGGAACGGCCCTGATTACGGTTTGCAACGCCCTGCGCGTCAAGAGATCCGCGGATGATGTGGTAACGCACACCGGGAAGGTCTCTTACACGTCCTCCTCTGATCAATACGACCGAGTGCTCCTGCAGGTTGTGTCCGATACCGGGAATATACACGGTAGCCTCCAATCCGTTGGTCAGTCTTACTCTCGCGATCTTTCTCATTGCGGAGTTCGGCTTCTTCGGGCTGGTGGTGGACACCTTGGTGCAAACGCCTCTCTTCTGCGGTGCAGACTGGTTGATTGCGCTGTTCTTCAGGGAGTTAAAGCCCTTCTGAAGAACGGGAGCCTTGGATTTGTAAACTTTCTCGCCGCGTCCCTGTCTGACAAGCTGGTTAAAGGTTGGCATTCTTCACTTTTCCTCCTTCTTCCGAAATTTAATGTTTATATACAGACACCCGACCTTACGGCCGCGTGATTCTGCCGGTTTTCTGCGGAAATCTGTCCGATTTGCACAAGGCATAGTACGGGCATACGTCCACAATTACAGTTTATTATAGCACTCCAAAGCTTTTTTGTCAAGAAAAAAGAGTCTTTCCCCATTTTTTCTACCTTTTGCACAAAATAGCACCCATCAAATCGGATTATTCACCGCATTTTTTACCGATATTCAAAAATCCGTACAAAAAAAGGAGAAAAAACCGCCGCCGAAATATTGACGGAAGAGCAAAAATGTGGTATGATATAAGCAATCAGAGCAAACACGCACAGGAACGTGAGAAAGAGAGAGCAATCATCATGGCAACCCGATATTTTGCAGCCCTGGATGTTGGCGGAACCAAAGCCGACGCCGTACTGTTTACCGAATCCGGCGAGATCGTCGCGCACGTGATCGATCCCGCGGGCATCCCCTTTGACCACGGTCTGGAA
The DNA here is from genome assembly GCA_017505745.1 of Clostridia bacterium. Taxonomy (GTDB): domain Bacteria; phylum Bacillota; class Clostridia; order Oscillospirales; family CAG-272; genus UMGS1865. The sequence goes on along the minus strand of JAFVOP010000062.1, from coordinate 10,285 downwards.
ACCACCACCTCCAACTGCAAGCGCACCCTCGATAAGCTGTTTTCGTATGCCGACGGCCCGATCGAGACCCTGTACTGCGCGATCGCGACGGTGGAATATTACCATCCGCAGTTCGTCGAATTTTTCTCAAAAAATTTCTCCGTAAAAAAATTCCGCCTGGAGGGCGACGGCTGCAGCCTGATCTCCAGCATGCTCGGGCACAATGACGGCGCCTGCATGGTCTGCGGCACCGGCTCGGCGCTCTTTGTCCGCAGAGGCGACGAATACTGGCACCTCGGCGGAGGCGGCCACCTGATCGATAGCTGCGGCAGCGGATTTTCGATTGGCCGCTACGCGATTCAGGCCGTTTTGCGCGCGCATGACGGAAGCGCCGAAAAAACCATGCTCACCGAGCTGCTTGATGCGCAGGCCGGCAGAGAAATGTGGAACAACATGGTGGAGATCTACGCCAAGGGGCGCTCCTTTGTTGCCTCCTTCGCGCCCAACGTCTTTCTCGCGCGCCGCCGCGGCGATCTTGTCGCGCGCAATATTTTCAACACCTGCGCCTCCGACATGGCAAACGTGGTATGGTCGGCGTACCGCGACCTGGGCGGCCCCTTCGATCTGGTGCTCAACGGCGGCATCTTCCGCAATTTCCCCGAGTACGCCGAGGCCGTTCGTGCGCTTTCCCCGCCAGATGTGCGCTTCATCTTCTCCGAAATCCCACCCATTTACGGATGCGCCGTAGAAGCGATGTACGATGCGGGGCTCTCTTGCGACGAGGCGTTCAAAAAAACCTTCCTGGAAAGCTACAAGAAATAAAAAATGAGGGAATCCTACCGATGCAAGCGGTGGGATTCCCTCGGTTTGTGTTTGACTCAGGAAAGCGACGTATCCGCGCTCTCATTTTCATAGTACCGATCGGCACAGCGCCGTCGGTACTGCCCGGGCGTGGAGCCCGTCAGCCGCTTGAATTGCAGGCTGAAATGCGACTGCGAGGAGAATCCGCATTCGTAGGCGATCTCCGAAAGCGTTTTTTCGGAATGCGCCAGCAGGAGCTTGGACTGACGGATCCGCTCCTCCAGGAGATACTGCTGCGGCGTTTTTCCAAGCACCGAGGTAAATACCTGATGAAAATAGTTGGGCGAATAGCCCACCGCGCTTGCCATATCCCCCAGCGTGATCTTGCGCGGATAGTTCTCACGGATAAAGCCCACGGTTTGCGGAATAAAGCGATAGCGCGTTTTGTCAAACTGCTCGGGGCAATTGCGGTTGCTCTCGGTATCGCGCCGCAGATAGTAGAAAAGCTCCAGCAAACGCGCGTTGAGAAAATCCGATTCGGGATCGTAGCCCTCGCTGAGCAGATGTCCGATCAGGCTCTCAAACAGCCTCCCGTAAGCGTCCCGGTCAATGATCTGAAAGTAGTTCGGCGTTTCCTCCAGCATAGCCTTGTAAGGAGAATCGCCGTCAAAGCTCAGATGGATGAAATAGCATTGAAAGCCCAGCAGGCTCATGCGCTTCTGCCCGGGCTTGGCGCAAAGAAGCGTGCCGGGTGAGAGCTCGTAGGCACGCCCGTTTATGATCGCCTTTCCCGTGGTGGAGAAGAAATATTCGATCTCATAGCACGGCACGTCACGCTCCGCCGTTTGCTTTTTTCCGGGAAAGTGCTGGTTGGTATTGAACACCCCGTACGATACCAGATTGCAAAGCTTCATATCCTCGCCTCCTTTACAAGAATATATTAACACATTTCCTTTGAAAAAGCAAGGATAATCGTAAGATTTTAATAAGAACCCGTAATATTTTGATAGAATTGCAGATAAAACGCATCTATAATGATAAATTGGAAGATAAAAAATGACAGGAGGTCCTCTCATGAAAGTTACAGACATCAAAACCTTTGTAGTGGATTGCTTCCGCACCAACTGGGTATTCGTAAAGGTCTATACCGACGAAGGCATCACCGGCGTTGGAGAAGGCACGCTCGAATACAAGGAAAAGGCCTTGGTTGGAGCAGTGGAGCACATCAAAAATTATCTGGTGGGAAAGGATCCCCGTCAGATCGAAAAGCATTATCACGATATCTACCGCGACGCCTACTGGAGAGGCGGAGCCGTGCTGATGAGCGCGCTTTCCGCCGTGGAAATGGCGTTGTGGGACATCCTCGGAAAATCCTTGGGGGTTCCCGTTTATCAGCTTCTGGGTGGCAAGGTCAATGACGACTGCCGCATCTACATCAACGGCTGGTTTGCAGGCGCCAAGGAGCCCGAGGAGTTTGGAGAAAAGGCCAAGGAGGCCGTCAAGCGCGGCGTTACCGCGATGAAGTGGGATCCCTTTGGCAAGAATTATCTGCAGATCTCCAATCAAGATCTCGACAAAGCCCTCCGCTGCATTGCCGCTGTTCGTGAGGCGGTTGGCAACGAGGTCGATCTTCTCATCGAGGCGCACGGCCGCTTTGACGTGCCCACGGGCATCAAGATCGCGCAGGAAGTGGCGCAGTTCAAGCCGATGTTCCTCGAGGAGCCGGTTCCGCCCAACAACCTCGAAGCCCTTGAGGCCGTGCGCGCCAAATCGCCTGTTTCCATTTCGGCAGGCGAACGTCTCTACACCCGCTTTGACTACAACGAGCTCTTCCGCCGCCGCGCCTGCGACTACATCCAGCCCGACATCTCGCATGCGGGAGGCATCATGGAGCTGAAAAAGATCGCCGCGATCGCTGAGGCCAACTACATCCCCTTCGCGCCGCACAACCCCTCGGGTCCCATCGCAAACGCGGCAACCCTGCAGCTGGCGGCTTGTTGCCCCAACTTCTGCATCCTCGAGATCATGTACAGCGACGTAGACTACCGCAAATACATCACCGACGAAAACCTGATCTACGAAAACGGACGAATCAAGATCGGCGACCGCCCCGGTCTCGGCATCGAGCTCAACGAGGAGGAATGCCTCAAGCATCCTTACGTGGAGCACAACCTCCGCCACTACACGGGGGCGCTGACCGATATCAGACCTGCAAAAACCGAATTCTATTTCTGAGGGGAGCGATTTTGTGGGGAACTTTTTAAAAAAATTTCCCCACACCCCTCAAAAACTTCCCCAAAAGAATTTGTCGCAAGCTTACAAGTTGCCGTGCTGCCTATCCACATAGAAGCTGGCGCAGGAGCAATTGCTCATCCACCGCGCACGAAAGCAGCCGATTTTGTAATAAACCATGTTTTGAACGTTCTTGAAATGGGGTAAAACGTGCAAGCACGTTGGGGAAACTTCTTTCAAGATGTTTCCCCACGAAAAAAACGAAAGGATAAAACATATGAACGCTACACTGATAACCGGCGCCTGCATCAACACGGGCGTTGCGATCGTAGAAAAATTTGCGCGAGAGGGACGAAACGTCGTCTTTACCGGCAGAAGCATGGAAAAGGTACACGCCGCCGAGCGCGCTTACAGAGAACAGTTCCCGAACGTGGAGATCCTTGGATACCACATGGATTCCCTGCTGGACGAGCGGACCGTGGACGAGCAGGCAGTAGAAGCCCTGTTTGCCGACCTGGATGCAAAGGGCATTTTCATTGACACACTGGTGCTCAACGCCGCCGACCAGGGCCTTGGACAGAAGGTCTTTGAAAATCCTCTGACCGACCTGATGAAGGTGATCAACACCAACGTGGTGTGGAACTATTGCCTCACCGAGCACGCCGCAAAAAGAATGAAGGAACAGGGCGGCGGAAGCGTGATCTTCGTCAACTCCAACACCGCGTACCGCGCCATTCCCGACCGCGTGGCTTACGTGGCCTCCAAGGGCGGTCAGCTGGGGCTGATGCGCGCTCTGGCGTTGGATCTGGGCAAATACAACATCCGCGTCAACGCGATCCTTCCCGGCATGATCAAAACCGACCGCTGGGAAAAGAACCCCGAGTTTTACGCCAAGGTTCCTTCCCGCTACACGCCTCTGGGCGACGTGGCCGTTGGCGAGGACATTGCCGACGCCGTTTGGTATTTTGCCGCCATGGCGCGCAACACCACGGGCGCCGAGCTTGTGGTAGACGGCGGAAACACCATTCAGCTCTACCCCATCATTCCCGAAAACTAACTACAAAAAGGAGATACGAAAATGAAATTTTATAAAGTAAAGGATCACGAGCCCAGCATTCTTCCCGACGGGGAGTGGGAGATGACCTGGAGCGACGAATTTGACGGCACCGAGCTCGACCGCTCGAAATGGGACTACCGCATGTCGATGATGCAGCTGGAGCACCCCGCATGGACCGACCGGGGTGTGGAGCTGGACGGCAACAGCAACGCGGTGTTCAAGATCATGGAAAAGGACGGCAGACCCGTCAGCTCGCAGCTACAAACCGGCTACAACTACATGGATCAGCCGCTCGAAAAAACCACCTTTGGCAACGAGCACCTGCAATGGCGCATCGGCAAGCTTCACGAAAACAAATTTACTCAGAAATACGGCTACTTTGAATGCCGCTGCCGTTTGCAGCAAATGCTCGGCTGGTGGTCGGCATTCTGGATCCAGTCGCCCATGATCGGCGCCACCCTCGATCCGGCAGTCAGCGGCTCCGAGATCGACGTCATGGAATGCTTCAAGCCCGGAGAGGTGCACACGCATAACGTCTTTACCGGCGGCTACGGCAAGGATATGAAGAGAGCCTTTGTAGGCGGCGGCTACGACCACGAGGATATGACGGCCTTCCACCGCTTTGGAGTTCTTTGGGACGAGACCGGCTACACCTTCTACGTAGACGGCAAGGAGGACGGACACATCTCCGACTACGTTTCGCACTGCCCCGAGTTTATCCTCATCACCACCGAGGTCAAGGGCTACCGCCACGCCGATCACCAGCCGATCCCCGAGGCATGGGAGGCCATCAAGGCAGGCGACACGTTCCTGGTGGACTATGTCCGCGTCTTTGCAAAAAAGGAGAAGTAAGCTGTGAAGATCACCTGGCTTGGACAGGCGGGACTCCTGTTTGAAACCGACGGAAAGAAGATCGTGATCGATCCCTACCTCTCGGATTTCGTAAAAAACGTCAACCCCGCCAATTACCGCAGAGTGCCCGTGAATGAGACCTATCTGGACCTGAAGCCCGATATCATCCTCATCACGCACAACCATCTCGACCACCTGGACAAGGAAACGCTGAAATACTATCTCACCGAGGACGCCTCGGCTCTGGTATTCGCCGCGGAGGGCGGCTGGCAGGAGGTGCGCAAGTTTGGCGGAAAATCCAACTACGTCCTCTTCAACAACGGCACCTCCTGGACCGAGGGCAACGTCACCTTCCGCGCCGTGAAGGCCGAGCACTCCGACCCTTACGCCATCGGCATCATTCTGACCGCCGAGGGCAAGAATTACTATATCACGGGTGACACGCTGTACAACGAGCAGGTGTTTGCTTCCCTGCCCGACGTGGAGCTGCACGCGGTCTTTCTGCCCATCAACGGCGTTGGCAACAACATGAACGTTGCGGATGCCGAGCGCTTTGCCGCACGGACGGGCGCGAAATATGCAGTTCCGCTTCATTTTGGACTCTTTGACAGTCTCCCCGGAACGGTGTTCCAAGCGAAAAATCGCGTGATTCCCACCATCTGGGAGGAGATCAAAATCCCCGATTAACGCGAAAAACACCTGTTTTAAACACGAAAAAAAGCCGTTTTTTGAGAAAAAACCTCAAAAAAACGGCTTTTTTTCGTCTTTTTTTCGCGTCGGACGGTACGTTTTCCCCCGTAACATCCCTCGGTGTCAGCGATAATCAAAGCGGACGCCACGAACCGCGGGGGCATCCTTGCCTCCGCTCATCTCACGCACGCGCGCGAGAAGCCCCTCCACCACCGTGCTTTTGACGGCAAAGAGGAGCGTAACGCGGTCCGAAAACTGCGTGTCGTCCACCACCGCGCCAAAGCGCGGAAGCTCGGCCTGATAGCGCTGATAATCGGAATAAGAGCAGGTGAGCTCCAGCTCGGTGTACTGCTCGTAGGTGATGATATGCGCCGCCTCAAGCGCCAGCTTGGCCGTGTGCGAATAGGCGCGCACCAATCCGCCCGCGCCCAACAGGATGCCGCCAAAATAGCGCGTGACCACCACCACGGCGTCGGTCACGCCCGATTTGCGGATCGTATCCAGCGTGGGGACGCCCGCCGTGCCCTGCGGCTCGCCGTCGTCCGAATATCTTGCCACGATCTCGCCCTTCATCAGATACGCCCACACGTTGTGCCGCGCATCCATATATTGATTTTTATATTTTTTGACGTACGCCTGTGCCTCTTCCTCGCTTTGGACGGGAGCCGCATGGCCGATAAACACCGACTTCTTCTCTACGAACTCCGCCTCGCCCTCGTGCTCCAGCGTTGTATATAAAACCGCTTCTGCCATTTTACTTTTTCATTTTCACGGGGAACTTTTTTCAAAAAGCTCCCCAAACCCTTCAAAAACTTTTCGGAACCGTCAATCTTCGGTGTGTTCCACCCAATCGGGATCGTATTTTTTCAGCATTCCGTGTACCTTTTTGTCCACAACAGCGGTGACCGAGATCACCTCGGCGCCATAGTCAACGTCCTCCACGGTGGCCTCGCGGTACAGCAGGTTCAACGCGCCTGCCTCGCCGTTGGGGATGCGGAAGGTGACCGTATATTTGCCCGCGTGCAGGATCTCCTGCAGCTTTTCGGTGAGCAGCTCAATCCCCTGCCCCGTGTAGGCCGAAACGAATACCGTGAGATCATGCTCTGCAGGCGCTCCCACGGCGGGAAGCTCCGCCGCGCCGAGATCGCATTTGTTAAAGACGTAGAGCGTGGGCTTACCTGCCGCGCCAAGCTCCTCGAGCAGGCTCTCGGTGACGTCCAGCTGCGCGCGGTATTCGGGATCCGAAACGTCGATCACAATCATCAGCACGTCGGCATACACAGCTTCGTCCAGCGTGGACTTGAACGCCTTGATGAGGTGGTGCGGCAGCTTGCGGATAAATCCGACCGTGTCGGTGAGAAGCAGGCTCTCGCCCGTGGGCAATTCAAACTTGCGCGTGGTAGGGTCGAGCGTGGCAAACAGCTTATCCTCCGCCAGGATCCCGGCGTCCGTCAGCCGATTGAGCAGGGTGGATTTGCCCGCGTTGGTATAGCCCACGATGGCCACCTTTGGGATACCGCTGCGGTCACGGGCCGCGCGCATGGTCTGTCGGTTTTTGTCCAGCGCGCGCAATTCCTCTTCCAACGCCACAATGCGGTGCTTCATGTGTCGGCGGTCGGACTCCAGCTTGCTCTCGCCGGGGCCTCTGGTGCCGATGCCGCCGCCCAGACGCGACATATCCTTGCCGTGTCCCGTGAGCCGCGGCGCGGTGTATTTCAACTGCGCCAATTCCACCTGCAATTTACCCTCGCGGCTGACCGCGTGGAGCGCAAAAATATCGAGAATGAGGATCGAGCGGTCGATCACGCGGACGTCCTCGCCGATCTCGTCCTCCAGATTGCGGATCTGCGACGGGGAAAGCTCCTCGTCAAACACCACCAGCTCCACGCCGTTGCCGTGGCAGAGCTCGGCCAGCTCGCGCACCTTACCCGAGCCGATCAGCGTGCGCGGGTCGGGCCGTTCCTTGTTTTGGATCAGCTTGGCAAAGCAGACGCCGCCCGCCGTTTCCAGCAAGCGTTCCAGCTCGTCCAGGCTTTTTTCGATTTCGGAGACCGACCCATCCTCGGTGCAGATCCCCGCTAAAATTGCTTTGGTTGCTTGATATTCCATAAAAACGCCTCCGTTTCTAAAAAGCGGATGAAAAAAGAAAGAAGGCGAACCGCCATGCAGCTCGCCTGTCTATCATGAAACCAATACAGAATTACTTCTGGGAAGAAGCCAATCTTCTCTTGAACTTATCCACGCGTCCGCCCGCGTCAACAAACTTCTGCTTGCCCGTAAAGAAGGGATGGCACTTGGAGCAAATTTCAACTCTTACCTCGCCGCCCTTGGTGGACTTGGTTTCAACAACTTCGCCACATGCACATCTGATGGTGCAGGTTTCATACTTCGGATGGATTCCGTCTTTCATGGTCGTGTACCTCTTTTCAAAAATTTTGATGTTCTTTGACATCGGAGTGCCGCGTCGGGCGCGACAAACATTGGTATTATAACATATAGAGAAGAAAAATGCAAGGGGTTTTGCAAAATTTTTTAAAAAATTGCATTCAAAAGGGAGAGCGGGCGTTGCTCACTCTCCCAAAGAGAAACGAAGCTTGTAAAATTACCACACGGTGGGAACGCCGTCAACGTAGTGCCAATAGTCGCCCGTTTCGGTGGGTTGCGTTTCGGAATAGAAGTAGACCGCAACCCCTTCGACATCGTGGATAACGGTGCCGGGAATACCAAGAATCCAATCGCCTTCCGTTCCGCTAAAGTAGATCGTTTGCAAAGAGGAGCATCCGCTGACAACGCCCACACCAACGCTCGTTAAACCGGATGGGAGTGTAAGACTCGTAAGCTCCGTGGAGGTGTTGAACGCATAGGAACCGATGCCCGTCACACCTTCGGGAATGATCACGCTCGTCAAACGTCCCTCTCTGTATTTATAAAACGCGTACTCGTAAATCGAGTAATTCTTTCCGTTGCAGGTTGCGGGCAACGTCAGATCGGTTTCGTTGCCCGTGTAGCCGATCAGATAGCAGAGATCGCCGTTTTCATAGAAGAGATAGCCGTCGGCATCCGTCCACAGCTTGCTTTCCGCATCTGCCGACGTATAAACGTCCAACGCGTACAAGCCAAGGCATCCGTTGGACTCGTCTCCGACGGTTACCGTGATCGAAGGAGACAAATTATACACCTCCACCAGCTTGTAACAACCCCGGAACGCATTATCACGAATTCTCATTACGTTGGCAGGGATCGTAATGCTCGTCAGCTTGGTGCAGCCCTCGAACGCGCGCGTGCCGATGCTTTCCACACCGGATCCGATCGTGATCTCCGTCACCCACTTACAGCCGTGGAACGCAGAAATGCCGATGCTCGTCACGTTGTCATGGATTGTAATACTCGTAAGGCTTGTGCAACCGCGGAAGACATAGACGCCAATGCTCGTGATGCTGCTCGGGATCACCAGGTCCGTAACCAATTCGCCGTTCAAATACAATTTTTCCGCAGAAAGCAACGGATTGGCGTCACCGTTGGCAAATTGAATCTGACACCATTTTTCAAGATCGGTAATATACACGCCCGTAAGATTCGTGCAACCAACAAACGCGGAAGCACCGATGCTCGTTACGCTACTCGGGATCGTGATGCTTGTAAGGTTTTCGCATTCGTAGAATGCATACTCACCGATGCGTGTGCCTCCCGTAACGACAACCGTCTTTAGGGAAGCCGGAACATACATCGCATTATCGAAATGCGACTCCGCTCCAAAGATATAACCGAAATGCGCATTTCCCGTACCGTCCTTGGTTGCTCCGACAAACGGAATCGTGATGCTTGTAAGATTTGTGCAACCGGAAAAAGCAGACAAACCGATGCTCGTTACACTGTTCGGGATTTCAATGGATTTCAAATTGAACGCTTCTTTGAACGCATTCGGCAAAATTTGCGTAACCGCCTTGCCCTTATAGGAAGACGGAATGACAATATCCTCCAAATACAGGGCGTTCCCCACCGCAACGCCGTACGTGCCGTCGGGCAGAGGATAATACGCCAAGCCCTCGCTTCCGGCAGGATCCACCACGCCGCCCGTCACTTCAAATTTGCCAACCTTTACGGGATCATTGGGGGCATTGCTATACGTAACCCACAAATAGTTGTCGATCACTTCGATCTTGATCACGCTAACGCCGTCATCACCTGTATCGCCCTTGTCGCCTTGGTTGCCCTTGTCGCCTTGGGCTTTCACGCCGGTGTCGGTCGTGCCGATCCACCAGTTTCCGTTCTCACCGATATGAGGTGTCAGACCGGCATCACCGGTATCGCCCTTGTCACCCTTGTTGCCTTGGGCTTTCACTCCGGTGTCGGTCGTACCGATCCACCAGTTGCCGTTCTCACCGATGTGGGGAGTCAGACCGTCGTCGCCGTCATCACCTGTATCGCCCTTGTCACCCTTGTTGCCCTGGGCTTTCACTCCGGTGTCGGTCGTGCCGATCCACCAGTTGCCGTTCTCACCGATGTGGGGAGTCAGACCGTTGGCGCCATCATCACCAGTATCGCCCTTGTCACCCTTGTTGCCTTGGGCTTTCACGCCGGTGTCGGTCGAACCAATCCACCAGTTGCCATTCTCACCGATATGAGGTGTCAGACCGTCGTCGCCATCGTCGCCGGCATCACCCTTGTTGCCTT
>JAFVOP010000061.1 GCA_017505745.1 Clostridia bacterium | reverse complement strand
GATTTCGATCGGCCTTATTGTATGGATACTAAAAATTATTATAGTGAGGTTGTTTTAACATGATTATTTATGATTGGATCGTATCGCAATTGCTCCCGATTTTCCTTCCCGAAACCATTCTTGATTTTATCTTGTTCTACGTGAAGAATCCCAACGTTGATGGAGTTTCTCACCCTGTAACGGTCGAACATGCTATAGGAGCGTTCTTTGCCCTGGTTACCGGATATTGTTGCGTGTATTTCCTCGCCTGGGTGCCGTTCCGTGGGATCCTCCATCTGATTAGGTGGAAACGCTGGAGAGGTTATTGACTTTAGGAGGTGATTAAATGGCACGAAAACAGAAGAGTAGAGAAGTTGCTCCCAATTCTCCGCGTGGTGGTCGCGAACGTGTAAATCTTGATCGGGATAATATCGAGCTTGATCCTCCGCAACGTAGGCGTTCTGTTCGTAATTATGTTAGTGCAAGCACGAATGTATGGAGTATTGTTTCTATTTTACTTGTGATTGCAATGATAGGTACCGTTTTTATTGCTTATTCGAATGTGTCTGGAAGCGGTGATCGTGTTTATTTCTTTTCACCTTCAGCATATTTGAACGGTTTGAGTGATTCTTTTTATGTTCCATCTGGTTATTATCAATTGTATTATTTGTCTGATCGAGCCGGTGTTTCTCCTGCGGTTGAGTCCTGGAGTGCTTTTATTGATGTTGATGGAAGGCGTTATTATTCTAACGAGAATAACGTAGCTTATTCTCAATTATTTAATCCTTCTTTTCAGTTTTCCTTTGATATAGCCGGGTCTACTCTATATAGTAGAGGTATTTTTGATTATCTTAATAATGATGATTTCTCGGGTGTGTCTTTAGATCACAGTGTTATTGGTGATCCTCGGCTTATTTATATTGATGAACCTGTAATGTTATCTAATGCTATGCCTAATATTAAAGTTGTTGGTGATGCTTGGGGTAATGTTAATGGGTTGAATGATATTTTTAATGCGTTTCGGATTACTGGTGAATTTGTGACCGATTCTGTTAGGTACGAAACACAATTGATTCAATCTTTACTTCCGTGGAATTCTGTTGTTGAAGGTGATCGCGATTATCTTCCTGATCTTTGGGAAGCAGCAGAAGAAAGGAACGGCTTTTAGCCGTTCCTTAACGTAAATATTGTATATCGTCTGATTCGTCCTTTTTCTCTTCTTTTTTATGTTTATTCAGCATTATAGATTCAATCATTTCCAATCGTTTATTGATCGTCCACAGGAACATCAACACCGCGATAGGGAATACGAAGCTGATTACCGCATAAAAGATCGAAGCTCCTCCCAGTATTTCGAAAAATTTGTCCATTTTCTCACCCCCTTTTATCTTAATTATACACAAAAATAACTAAATGTCAAGAGGTATTTATGACTGCTTTTATCATTGGTTTTTTCCTTCCACCGTATTTGTTTGGATGGTTTGGCCGTTTGTTTTATAAGATTGGTTTTAAAAAAGTCGGGTTTAGACTGATGTGCATGTCTATCGCTCCGAATCCTGTCCGCGATTCGGAATTGCCTGATCTTTGTGTCTTTGATCGCAAGAAGTGTGATTCTTGCCGCATGTGGACGTGTCCCTATTATAAAAAAGGAGAATAAGGAGAATTTTATGTTTGTTTTAGTTGCTTGTGAAGAGTCTCAACGTGTTTGTATGGCTTTTCGTAAAAAAGGCCATATTGCCTTTAGCGCTGATCTCCAACCGTGTTCGGGCGGTCATCCCGAGTTGCACATTCAAGGTGATGTATTGAAAATTCTTTCTCCTGATCCTTTGTATGGTGTTATTACATTTTATACGTGTACCGGTCACAAATATTGTATACCTGGATGGGATTTGTTGATAGCTCATCCGCCTTGCACCTTTTTAACGGTGGCCGGTGCTTGTAATATTCCAAATGATCCAACTCGGATTGAAAAAGGCTATGTAGCTGCGGATATGTTTATGACTTTTTTAAATGCTCCAATACCCATGATTTGCGTCGAAAATCCGCGCCCGATGGCTCGTTTTGGTCTCCCTCCTAAAAGTCAAGTAATTGAGCCTTGGTATTTTTATGATGAAGCAAATGAGGGATTTACGAAACGTACTTACTTATGGTTAAAAAACCTTCCTTATTTGACTCCGACCAATCTATGGCCACCGGATGATTTGATGTCTTGGTGTTTGGTACATTCTTCTTCTAAAATTCGTTCGAAAACTTTTATTGGCATTGCCGAAGCAATGGCTTCGCAATGGGGAAGTGAGGAAAATTTATGTTTTGGCTCGTTTTAATTGTTGTAGCGATCCTCTTGATCGTGGTATGGTTCAAATCTTATCACCTGGATATTTACCGATCAATCACTGCTTATACAGGCGGTGTCGGATCGGGTAAGACTTTTCTGTCGGTTCGTCAATGTGTCAAGTGCTATAAAAAAGCCTTGAAAACGTATCGAAATCAAGCCTTTTGGGCGAAGATTTTGAGAAGGGAAGTGCCTGAAAAACCATTGCTTTTTTCCAATATTCCGATCATTTACAAAAAGCAATTTACCAGCGCAAAGCTGACTCCTGAGATCGTTCTGCTCCAGTGCCGGATCCCTGAGGGATCGGTAGTTCTGATCGATGAGGTGTCGGGATTCTTAAACCAGTTTGAATATGCCAAAAATGAAAACGTTCGTTTGTTTGATGAATTTTGCCGTTTCTTTCGCCAATACGTTGGCGGCAATATGGTGATCAATGATCAATGCTCCGCAAATGTAGTACTTCAAATTCGACGCCGTTTGAATACAATTTACAATCTTAATAAGCACCGCTTTTTCCTTGGTGTTACTTCTGTAAAGGTACGTGAGATCAATATTTCCGATGAGATCATTGCAATTGATGAGAAGGATACCAACGAGCCTTATTCCAGGTTCGTTTGTTTCGGTAATTTCTTCAAATTTTACGAAAGCCGTTGCTACCGGCCCCGGTATTATCTTTTGCCCGTTGTTGAGCCCGAATTTCATACCAAAAAGCAGACCTACGATTTGTTTACTTGCCCGAATCAAATTTTCCTGAATCGTATTGATGGATTTGTATCTGACATGAAGCAGAAGATCGCGGATAAATTGTCCGCTGATCCATCAGTTTCCGCAACTCCGAAGGAGCGCGGAAACGATGGAGTGCAAGTCGAATTTGAAGTGGTTGATTTCGACCCGCTTGACGAGGAATGAGCCATGGACACGTATAAGCCGATAAGCACGATCGGGTATAATACAGAGAAATTTTTGCTTGAAAGATTAAATGAATTGAAATTTACTTTTACTGATTTAGAATGGTGTTATATTTACCATACTGATGAGGTTAATAAGAAAGATCATTATCATTTATATCTTGAACCAAATACCAGGTTAAGACAAGATGATTTGTCACGGATTCGTGAATCGTTTAAGGAGTACCAAGAGGGAGACGAGCTCCCGCTCGGGGTGATGCCCTGGCGTAAGTCGGACTTTGAGAATTGGTATTTGTATGCGCTTCATGATAGGCCGTATTTGAGTGCAAAGCACCTTGTAAAGAGTACTTATGATTATGATCCTGATCTCGTTCGGAAATCTTCTTCCGAATATTTTCAGGATTCGATCGATCAGATCGATCCAGTAAAGTATATGTCTCCCGTGGATAAAGTCATTTTTTGTTTCGATAACGGTATGAGCCTTACCGAAGCAATGGCATATTTGCGCATTCCGTATTCTGCATTTTATGGATTTATGAAAACTTGGCGTGATTGTATTCAATTCAAAGAGAAAGCACCAAGCATGCGGAATCTGCTCGAGGAACCACCGCTTCCATCGGATGAAGATGCACCGCCGGAAGATACCTGGTGCGGAGCATTTCACGATGAATGGGCAGAGCTCTATGAGAGTGCTAACGTTGAATAAGAATCAAGGCAGAGAAATCTGCCTTTTTTCTATATGGATAGGCGGTGCGCGAAGCGCGAAAGTTTGGAATCTTCCCTGTATAGGGACGATTGTGGTAAAACCGCAGTTTTCAATAGGGAATAGGTTGTTGGAAAGTCGAATCTTTCTAAATGTTTTTATCTGAATGGTATAGACTTTTTAATAACCCCCTGTTGGAAACTGTGGAATTTTCCATATGAGGACCGCGTCCCGAGTGTTGCCGAATGAAAGTTACATTGTAGCTGCATGTCCCGATGACCTCCCCGAGCGGGATTTCGTTATCCTCTTTGTATGAATATCGTATTTTGAGATAAAAAAACACGGCTCATATCCACGAATATGAGCCGTGTTTTTTTCCGCACGTGACGGAAGTTTTTTGCTTCTTTTTTCTTGTTTTTTTGTATATTTTGTTCAATCGTCTTGTTTATTTTATATAGATTTTTCAGCTGTTTTTTTGTTTAGTTTCTACAGATTTCGGTTTTACCTGGTTGAATTGCCTTGATTTTTCATTGTGCATTTTTCACAAAGTTTGTTTTTTTGCGATTTTCCTCTTGATTTTTTTGATTTTATGATTTATACTTTATATAGAATTTAAGAAGGGGATGGAGCGCCTTCAATTTTTTTATAGACCTCCAACTATACAAAAACAAAATTTTGTATAGTTGGGGGTAATAAAAAGCACGCGCATTGAACATACGATACGCGGTTAGTGTAAAGTTCTGCCGTCGGCAAACTCGATCTGCTTGACAAGTGTGGTGCCAACAAGCGACAAGCCGGACACTGCATAGGTAGTCGCGTTGATGCTTGGAACATCGTACTCCTCGATGGAAGTGACATTTTCACCGACTCTGTTCATATTATACATCTTTTTGTTGGAAATGTCAAGAAAAAACACTGCACCCAGCGCAGATTCCGAAGAATCCACGCTGAGTGCAGAGTAAATGTTTCAATCAAATTCGATTTCTTGTTCTTTTTCGCAAAAATATTTTATACTTTCAAAATCGGAAAAAACCATATTACCATCAATCTTTGTTGTAGCTATTTTATCCTTTACAATCACCTTGATAATAATCAATGGTATGAGGAAAAGACCTAACAATAATCCCCCACCTATAAACCCTAATATCCCCACCTTTATTGAGAGATATATTAATAAAAGGAATGTCAAAGTAGCGCAGAACCCCAAGATTTTTTCAAATACTCTTGCAGAGCGATGAGAGTGATATAATGCTTGATTATACAAAAGTTTAAATTGCTCTTTTTCATCAAAATCATACTTCTCATATAATACTTTTCCTTCAAGTATTTGTATTGTCAATCGATCATAAAAACACGAGTAACTTGGGCGTAATTTTTGCCTTTGAATTTTAATTAAAGTTGTTTCACTACATACAATAGAGTAATCACTAACTAAGGCAATTTTAAAGTAAGGGTCACGATATGATGACAGCATCAAACCTATCAAAGAGTCACCCGATAAATCTTTTGAAATTTCCTGCATGGATAGTGCGGAACTGCCATATGTGTGCTTTAATACAAGGTTCATTTTACCCAAACAAGAAATCTCCCTTGCTTCACCCGCCGTTAAAACGATTTCCGTTCCATTGAATATAGCAAGAACAGGAATTGACGAAACATTTTGAATTATCAAAATTACCCTCCTTTATTATAGTGTAACAACAGGAATTTTAATTGGAATAGTTACATATTCATCCCATTCCCAACGCAGAACCAAATGGAACTGCGCTGGGGGTGAGTAACTTTTATTCGTAAATATCCACTACATACAAAGAGTTTTTTCCATACACGACATATCCTTCATATTCGTCAGGCATACCATGAGTAAGATCTAATAACCTTATACCTTCTTCTCCATCATAGATATAGCAATAATGAAAATTTCTTTCTTGGTGAAGCTTATAATTGCCATGGTATATAACAAAAGCATTGTCATTTATATCTTTTTTTATCGCAAGCGCCTCCCTTATTGCCTCTCCGGCCAAGCAAATCAGCATAAATATTAAAGTCGCAATCACGATAAATGTAATTATCCGTTCTTTTTTATCAGAGATTTTTCGAGTTATAACAACTAGAAAAACAATCATGATAAATACAAGCAAAATTAAGCCAAAGAATATCCATAATCTTCCTTGATATTCCTTGTTTAATATAGTTTGATATTTATTCATAAATCCTCCTTAAATCGCCATAATAACCTCGACTGTTTTTTGCACAAAAGCGGGAGACAAATTACAGGTGAGCGTAAATTTTTGACCAAAAGCACTGACAGAAACAATAACTTTCATTAAATCATTCAGATATCTTGTAACATCATCGGCATCAACAATATCGACAATCTTTTTTATTTTTTAGCCATTTTTCTATCAATAGCAAAAGACACCAATGTAGCCAGCAAAGCAATTACACTTTTGCTTTTTTAATCCGTTTTCTCATTTTCCGAAGATCTTTCAGCATGCGAAGCGTGTCTCGAATGACGGAAACCTTGGATTCTCCATGGTTGATCACCCGAACAGGAATCTCTACAATCTTGTAATCCTGTTTTACCGCCCATAGAATGGCCTCAAAATCGAATGCAAAGCCGTTGACCTCGCAACGTGGGAAAATCGTAGTTGCCGCTTTTGCGGAAAAGGCTTTACAACCGCATTGTGAATCGGATAGACGAAAACCTCCGGCGATACATAACACACGGATATAGACTTTCGATGCAAGCTTCCGGATCCATGTATAGCCCTCATAGCCGTCTTTTCGTAGGTTGCGAGATCCAATCACCAGCTCTGCATCGGGATTTTCAACGAATGCATTTGCAACCGCTTCGATAACATCGGTTCCGTATGCCAGGTCGGCATCTGTGAACATGCGAATATCACCGTCTGCCGCAAGCATGGCCGTGCGAACCGCATACCCCTTTCCTTGATTATCGGAATATCCGATCACGCGTACACGCGGCAAATTGAGCGCTCGCACAGTTTCGTCACATCCGTCACGGCTTCCGTCACTGCAAAAAATAATTTCATAGTCCTCAAAGTGCGCTTCCATGTATTCCGAAAGCGTTTTTGCAGTTTTTTCAATGACGCGGTTTTCATTATACATAGGAATGCAAACCGATATTTTCATAGCTTTTGTCCCTTTCTGAAAAGAAAAATATCAAATTCCACTTCGGTTGTAAGCGTTTGTATCCCGTTCAGCTTTTCTCGATCCTTGGGAGAGGTGCGCCAATAATACGGAGTCATGGAAAAAAGCGCTTGAATGTGCTCGGCGGATTCAAGTGTAATCTCGTAGGAAAGATGCACCGTATCCAAAAGCTCCATTGTTTTGGGTAAATCGGCCCGTCCTTCATTTTTGTAAGGATGCTCGTAAATAGCACGCTTGAGTCCCAACAGATGCTTTTCTCCCGCGCCTACCAAAAGCAGGTGTCCGCCGGGCTTTAAAGCCCGAGAAAATTCTTCCTCGGCGCAGGGTGCAAACAGATTGGTGATGACGTCGATCCCGGCATCTGCAACGGGCAATTGAAAGACACTTGCAACTGCAAAGCCGGCTCGGTTTTGCAGTTGTTTTGCGCGTCTTGCCGCGTAATCAACGCCTGTTTTAGGAAGATCGATGCCAAGTACTCCCCTTCCATCCACGGCAAATTGATTGGTGTAGTACCCTTCCCCACATCCGGCATCCAGCAAGGAATGGGAGGGAATTTGCCGCAAAATACCTAAAATTTTCTCCACGAGAGGCTGATAATATCCCGCCTCCAAGAAGAGTCTGCGCGCTTGTATCGCCTCTTTGGAGTCCCCTTCCTTTGCCTGGGCGCATAACAGATTCAAATATCCGCTTTTGGAAAAATCAAAGCAATGCGATTTTTCTCCCGTACAACGGCAACTTTTTTCATCTGCCGTTGCCGTTAGCGGATAAGAACAAATCGGGCATGTAAGTAACTGTAAAACCGCTGGATACAATGGTCAATCCTCCAATTGATAGTTTATATACGGATCTGCGATCGGAAGCTCAAACCAAAACGAAGATCCCTCGCCCACCGTACTGTTAACTCCGTAGGTAGCATTATGCTGTTCTAAAATTTTCTTTACGATCGAAAGCCCCAAGCCTGTTCCAACCGTTGCGCGTCGGTGTACCTTGTCCACCTTGTAATAACGGTCCCAGATCAAGGGCATTTCCTCGGGAGCGATTCCTTTTCCCGTATCGGTTACCGTAATGCGAACCGATGCTCCGAGAGTGGTTTGCGTTACCTTTACCGTGCGGTCTTCTCCGGTATAATTGATCGCATTGTTGATCAGATTGTAAAGAACCTGCAAGAGCATCCCCCGATCCGCGCAAACGGTTACCTCTTTGTCATAATCAAAGGATACACGATATCCGTTATGCTTCACCAATTGGTCGTAACGGAGCAACACCTCGCGTACAGCATTGGTCAAGTTAAAGAGCGTTGGATCCGGCGCTGCGGTTCCCGCCTGTAAACGGGAAAGATCGAGAAGATCGTTTACAAGCTCCGAAAGTCTGGACGTTTCATCAATAATCGCCTGCATATTTTCGGGTGTATTTTCTCCGGGAATATCCCGCATCATCTCTCCGTATCCGCGGATCATCGTCAGCGGTGTACGCAAGTCGTGGGAGATGTTTGCAATCAACTCCTTTTGCAGGCTATCCAAGCGGGAAAGCTCGCGGGAAGCATAGTTCAGCGTATCGGCAAGCTCTCTTGTTTCACGGTATCCGCTTCCCGAAAAGTCAACATCATATTTTCCTTTTGCCAAAAGCTTAGCTGATTCGGTCATGCGGATCAGCGGCTTGGAAATATGGCGGTACAGAAGAAACACCATAAATCCTGCTCCCATAAGGATCAGAAGGGTTACCCATCCGTGTTGTGTTTTCAGGATTTGAACGGTAGAATACAACGGTTGCATGCTGGTATCAAGCAGAATCAGATACGTCTTTTGCTCCGAAACCTGTTTCAGTTCTGCATACACCAGTCTGGTTGGTTTTTGGTGTCTGTCTTTATCGGTTTCAGAACCGCCAAAAGAAAAATTAGTGAAGAAACAGGATCCGCCGTGCGACTGTGCCTTTCGGTACACGCGCACCAACCCTTCTTCCGAAAGCGTTGTGATCACGTTATTTCCGGTCACGTCTGTATTCACAATTTCAAGGATACTTTTATCCCTGAATTCATAGATCATAATTCCAAGCGAATGATCCACTGCCTCTTCGTATGTTTGAGAGGTTAAGGAATCGGTCTCCAAGGCGTTTCCCAGTTGTGCGGCAGCGTTTTTCATCTCTTTCTTTTTCACGGAGAAAAAGAAGGAATCCAGTAAAAAAATCTGAAAGAACCATATCAGAAGCAAGATCAACAGAACAAACCCGGACATATACGCGGCCAGCTTCCAACGGATGCTGATGCCCTGCGAGCAGCATTTTTCAGAGTGACATTTCCGGAAAGAAGGCTTCATACTTCCTCAAAGCGATAGCCCACGCCACGCAGTGTAACGATGTAACGGCTATATTTGCCAAGACTTTTTCGCAATAGCTTGATGTGCGTATCCAACGTTCTTGCATCGCCAAAGAAATCATATCCCCAAACCTCACTCAACAGCTTATCCCGGGAAAGCGCGATATTTTTGTTTTTCAAAAGGTAAAAGAAGAGATCGTATTCCTTGGGCGACATATCTACGCGCTTTCCGTCTACGTATACCAAACGGGCGGTAATATCGGCCTTCAGACCACCGTTGTCAAGCTCCACTACCTGGTTTTGCTGATGTGAAGCAGTAGGATCACCGGTAGGATGCTTGACACGCTTCATGATCGCGTCGATCCGAAGCATCAATTCCTTGGGAGAAAAGGGCTTGATCACATAATCGTCTACCCCAACCGCAAATCCGTTGATGCGATCATATTCTTCTCCTCTTGCGGAAAGCATGATGATCGGGGTCTGTGCGGTTTTTCGTATTTCACGGCATGCGGAAAAGCCATCCAGCTCCGGCATCATGATGTCCATAATGATGATATCGTAGGTATTGCTGCGGCAAAGAAGCACCGCCTCTACTCCGTCTCCGGCCTCCGTAACCTGATGGCCTTCAAATTCCGCGTATTTACGAATGATGGTGCGGATGCTGGTTTCGTCATCCACAACTAAAATATGATACATAAAAATGGCTCCTTTTGAAGTCAGAATGATTATTTATTTACGTAGTCCGGAACATACTCCTTCAGGGTTAGCTGTACGGTAAACTCTTGTGCGTTTCGCGATGCAACAATCGACACGGTATCCCCAACCCGATATTTGGAAAGAATGCTCTTCAATTCCGAAGAGGTATTGACCGTCACGCCGTCCATCGAAATAATGCGATCGGCGTTTTCAAGGTCGGTGCAAATTTCGGAGGAGACTACGTAAACGCCCGAAGAATAGATACCGTAATTTCGCTTGTACTGCTCCTGCTGAAACCAGTTCAGATTTTCAAAATTGATATCTACCGTCTCAAGGCCCGCATCTACGATCCCGCGCACATATCCGTATTGAATCAGATCACATTGTACAGCATAGGAAGAATCGATCGGAATGGCAAAGGCAAGTCCTTCCACACCCTCTGCGGCATATTTGGCATTGACGATTCCGATCAGCTTTCCATCCAGATTAAAGAGTCCCCCACCGGAGTTACCCGAGTTGATCGCCGCATTGGTTTGCAGAAGTGTCATAAGCGTTCCGTCACTCATCCGGATGGTACGCTCCGTTGCGCTGATAATTCCGTTTGTTACGGTTCCTCCCAACGTGCCAAGTGGATTTCCAACCGCGATCACCTGCTCACCCACGATCAGATCCGCGCTGCAGCCCTGTTCGGCATAGGCCAAATCCTCCTCGGGTTGAATCTTGATCACAGCAAGATCACTTTCTGCATCACTCCCCACCAATCGGGCCTCATACCGATCCCCGGAATACAGGGTAACCTGAATCGAGTTGGCTCCTTCCACCACATGATGACAGGTGAGAATGTATCCGTCCGCGGATATAATTACGCCGCTGCCGGAGCCTGACGTGGTTTGCGTCCCGAAAAAAGAATTTCCGGTTTCCACCGTCACGTCAATCACAACCACCGAATCCGCTACGATTTTTGCAGCCTGCGAAAAGGAAAATACGTCTTCCCCGGCAGATCCGTAAGGCGAGGCGTTGGATTCGTTCTTATCCAAAAGCCCTTCCGGGTTTTCATTGTGCAAGTCGTTTTCTACCGGCGGATCATTGATCGATCCCTGTTCAGACTCCTGCGACTCGTCTTTTAAAAGTTGGTTCGCGAAAAAAGCTCCACCAAATCCCGCCGCAAAGGAGCAGGATATACAGACAGCCACGGTAAGAAGCAAAAAACATACACGACCGCCTCCCTGTTTTCCGCATTTTGGCTTCGGTTTTCGTGGAGAAGGAGAGGTTGCCCCAGTTGAAAAAACGTATTCATACGTTTTGTTTTGAGAATTGCCCTCTGTATGATTTTGGAAGTTGCCATTTCCGATGAAGCTATGATGATTTTCAAAATTTGGATGATTCATATCATACCTCCGAATTCGTTTTATGACAGTATTATAAAAAACGTTTGTGAAGATTGCTTGAAGATGGCAGAAAAAAACCTTGAAAAGTCAAGAATATTCTTGTTTTTTTGAGGATCTTCTGTTATAATGAAGGTACACCTATTATTATAACATAAAAAAAAGAAAAGAGGAAGAGATGTTTTCATTTTTATCGGATTTTTTTCAAAAAAAATCGATTGATTGCTTTGCGCCTGTCCCATTGGAAGCCTGTCGGGTCATTCGTCCGTACCTTTTAGAGCGAGAACAGATCGCTCATGGCACGGTGATCATGCTTGCAATTCCCTATTTTTCCAAAGCGTGTACGGAAGCGAATCGAAACGTCTCTGCTTATGCGGTCTCACGCGATTATCACGTTTTTTTTAATGAATTGTTCCATGAGCTGCTCCCTCTTTTGCACCAAGCCTTCCCCACAAACCGCTTTGCAGGCTTTGCCGATCACTCCCCGATTGCAGAGGTGGAAGCAGCGGCCGCCGCAGGACTCGGTGTAATCGGAAAAAACCAACTGCTTTTGACCGAAAAATATTCGTCTTACGTCTTTCTCGGAGAGCTTATTACCGATGCCGATATCCCGTGCCAAGCCAAAGAGATTGCCCATTGCTCCAATTGCGGTGCCTGTATACGTCATTGCCCGATGGAAAGGCTTGGTACCTGTCTTTCCGCGTTGACGCAAAAAAAGGGATCATTGACAGAAGCAGAAACGAAAGGAATTCTTTCCTACGGCTCCGCATGGGGATGCGATATTTGTCAAGAGGTATGTCCATATACCGAGCGCGCGTTGCAATGCGGAACGATTTACTCTCCAATTCCTTATTTTTCAGAGGATACCCTGCCAACGGTATCCTTAGAAACGCTCTCTCGCATGACAGATGAAGAATTTGCATGTCGCGCATATGCATGGCGCGGAAGAGCGGTCATTCAACGAAATCTTCATCTGTTGGAAATGCAGAACGATCTCAAAGGAGAAGCATTATGTTGCGACTGATTTGCGGCCCCTCCGGCTCCGGGAAAACGGCGGAGTTGATCGGGCGTATCCAATCCGATATTCAAAATCAAACCCGCTGCTTTTTGCTGGTTCCCGAGCAACAGGCCTATATCAGCGAGCGGGATATCCCATCCGTATTGCCAAAAAACGCCGGATTATTTTTTGAAGTTGTTCATTTTTCCGGACTCGCAGAAGACGTGTTTCGCGAATACGGAGGTGTTGTCAATCCCAGTGTGACCGGCGGTATGAAAAAGCTTTTGATGTGGGATGCCTTGAGAACTGCCGCCCCCCTGCTACAGCAATACGGGAAAAGCGCCGTCAAGGACGTCTCCTTCAGCTCTTTGATGCTGGATACGGTCGAAGAGCTTCGCATCAACGGAATCCAAACCGAACAATTGGAGCATGCCGCACAAGAGCTTCCCGCAGACGCTGCTCTTTCCAAAAAGCTCTCCGATCTTGCTCTGATTGATGCAATATACCGCGAGAAAATCGATTCTTTGTTCGGTTCAGATCCCTCTGACCGATTGCTTCGTATGGCGGAACTGCTCCGTCAACACCGTTATTTTGAAAATTGCCATATTTATGTGGATTCCTTTACCAGCTTTACCATGCAGGAATACACAGTGCTACGCGAAATTTTAAAGCAAGCGCACGAGGTTACAGTGACTCTTTGCTCCGATTCCTTCCATTCTACGCTTCCCCATTTTGAAAGCGTGATCCAGACGGCAAAACGCTTGACCAAACTGGCGTCGGAGGCCGACGTTGCGGTAGAAAAAGAAACAAGGGCTTGTCATCCGGCATCCAAGCCCACCGAGCTTGCGATCCTGGAACGCGATATTTGGAGGTTTGACCGTATCGGCGAATTCAACCGAGAAATTGCGCGAAATGAGCCGGAAGCTGTTCGTTTCATCACCTGTCCCAATCTCTACGAGGAGGTCGAAGCGGCCGCACTTTACATTATGGAATGTGTGCAAAGCGGAATAGCCTACGGCGAGATCGCCGTTGTGGTTCGTGACACAGAAATTTATCGCGGTGTTTTGGATGCAGCTCTGGAGCGCCATAAAATCCCATTTTTTCTTTCCGAAGCGGTCTCGCTTTCCTCACGTCCCCTTTCTCGATTGATCCTCTCTGCGCTGCGTGCTGTCAGCCGAAATTATCAGGCACAGGACGTGATGACGTTAGTAAAAACCGGACTTACGGGAGTTTCTGCGTCCGATGCAGCCATGTTTGAAGAATACTGCGAAACCTGGTATATCTCCGGAAAAAGATTTGCCGATGAATCCTGGAGTATGAACCCCGACGGACTCAAGATCGAGCGCTCCATGCGGGCAGATCTGATTTTGGAAGCCGCCAATCGCGTTCGACGCGCACTCATGGACCCCTTACAGCGATTTGCGGCAGAGCTACGTTCCTCAGAACGGCTCTATGACCGCTGCAATGCCCTGTACCGCTACCTTTGCGCGCTACAGATTCCAGAGCAACTCTCCGAGCGTGCAAAAAAAGAGCTTGCCGAGGGACATCGCCGTGAGGCCGAGGATCTGGTGCGCTTGTATCGGTTTATCACCGAAGCCTTAACCGATCTTTGCAGAATCCTTCCGGATGCCACGCTTACGGTGGACGAGTTTATTTCCGCACTGACGATCCTTTTCTCAGAATCCTCATTCGCTTCTGTCCCCAATCTTCACGACTGTGTCATGATCGGATCCGCCTCGACCTTACGTGTAGAAAACGTCAAGGCTTCCTTGCTATTGGGACTGTGTCAGGGAGAGTTTCCCCGCGCCCTGAATGACAACGGTCTTTTAACCGAGAGCGATAAAGATGCCTTAGAGGCTTTTGATATCCATTTTGATTCCCGATCCGGTACGCGCTCGGCGGAGGAACTGTTATACGTATACCGCGCAATGGCCAAGCCGTCGGAAAGGCTCTATCTTTCTACCGTGCAAGCACAAGTGGACGGTTCTATGCGCACGCCTTCTTTGGCATTTTCCCGAGCCTCCTACCTATTGGGAAAAGCACCGACTCCATTTGACCTGTCAGAGATTCGTCGTGCACTTGGCGAATCGTCAGTTTCGGAATTCGAACGCCCGATGACATTGCCGGCAACAACGGATCCGATCACGCTTTATCTGTCGCAATCCAAGATCAAAACCTTTTTGCTCTGCCCCTTCTCATATTATTCTGCTTATGAACTGAAATTACGGGAGAAAAAGGATTCGCGCCCCAATTATGCCGATGACGGTCTCTTTTTGCACTATGTATTTGAAAAATTTCTAATTTGCGCGCTTGGAGAGGACGGAAAGTTATATCCCCCCAAGGACGAGGAAATGGAACCCTTGGCTGCGGAAATCGTGGATCGGTATCTGAAAAAGACCTGCCCGATTCCTCCCGAGCAGATGGATAACCGCCTTTTGCATTTATTTGCAAGGCTGAAGACAATGGCCTTGATCATGCTCAAGGATATCCTGAATGAATTGAAGATGAGCCGCTTTGTTCCTTACCGGTTTGAGCAAAAGATCGGAGGCGACGGTCCTGATAGTTTACCTGCCGTTGTGCTGGAATTGAATAACGGATCGAAGGTTTGCCTACGAGGAACCATTGATCGCGTAGATCTGTATAAGGAAAATGGGACCTGCTATTTTCGCGTAGTGGATTATAAATCCGGAACGCATAAGTTCAGCCTGGAGGATGTACGCTCGGGATTGGATATTCAATTGATCCTTTATTTGTTTGCGCTCCTGTCTGCCGATGACCGGGCCGTTCCGGGCGGCGCGGCGTATCTGTATGCGGCATCCGAAAAAGGAGCGGTATCGATTCGGCGCAGCGGAATTATTTTAAAATCCGAGGAGCTTTTAAATGCGGCTGACCAAACGCCCGAGAGAACCTATACCCAACCGTTGATTCCCAAGACCCGGGACGAGATCCTGGACTTGATGAACGAAATGCACGCCGCCGTATGCGGCGCGGCAGAACGTATCCTGCGCGGCGAAGCGCAAAAAACGCCCTCTGAGCAAGCCTGTCGGTTCTGTTCGATCCGCACAAATTGCGATAAGGTATACCATAAGTGAAAGGAGTGTAGAATATGGCAAGAACTTGGACGGACTCCCAAACTGCGGCAATGACGTTGCGCGGAAAGAGCCTGTTGGTCTCCGCGGCCGCCGGCTCCGGAAAAACCAGCGTGTTGACCGAGCGAATTATCCGAAGCCTGACGGATCGCGACCATCCGGCCGATATTTCGCGTTTATTGATCGTTACGTTTACGCGCGCAGCCGCTGCAGAGTTGAAAAGTCGAATTGCTACAGCACTGACCAATGCACTGGCAGAAGCCCCCGGGGACACGCGGCTTTCCAAGCAATTGATGCTGCTTGGAGGCGCACAGATCTCTACGATCGACTCCTTTTTTCAAAAAATTGTTCGTACGCATTTTGAAGAATTGGGGATTCCCGCGTCCTTCCGTATCGCAGACGACGCGGAAATACTCCCCATCTCCTCCGAAATTATGGATACGCTTGTGGAGGAATTTTATCGCCGCTATGACGCTTCCCCCGAAGGTGCCTCGCCTCTGCAACGGCTCTCCTCCAACGCCTTCGCAAGCGTGTTGGATCATCTTCTCTCCAATCGCAGTGACGGAGCCTTGAACGACGTTTTATTAGATTTTTTCCAGATGTTTTCTTCCTATCCGGAAGGAATCCGGACGTTGAAGCACTGTGCGGATGAGCTTTTGGAAAGCGCCTCCATGGATTTCATGGAAACACGCTACGGAAAAGCGCTTTCTGAGCAGCTGCAAGAATTGTTTGAATCTTATCGCTCCGAACTGGAGGAGATTGGGAAACAATTGCAGGCGGATCCCGACCATTACGCGAAATGCAGCGGCCTTTTCAGCACCGATCTCGATTATTGCAACGGTGTACTCGATGCGTTGCAGGAACACAGTTATCCGCGCCTGCAAGCGGTGACCTCCTCTTTTATTGCCGGACGCTTCCCTACGATTAAGAATAAATCGAAGGCTGTGGAACGCTATCAAAATTTCCGCAAGGCCTTTCGCAAGCAGCTGGAAGCAACCGTATTTCAAAAACTGACGTGGCCGGAGGATCTCGTGCGCAACCAACTCGCAGCCACAGCATCCATCTGCACCATGCTTTATGAATTCTATGCAGAGTACGAAAATCGCTTGATGGCAGAAAAGCATTTGCGAGGCATTCTGGAATACAATGATATTCGATCCATGCTCTATCGGATGCTTTCCTCCGAGGATGGAACTGCCTCTGCATTTGCAAAATCGCTTGCCGCTCAGTACGATGCCGTATATATTGACGAATATCAGGACGTTGACCTTTTGCAAGATCGCATTTTTGCTTTGATCGGCGAAAACCGCCGTTTTATGGTTGGTGATATCAAACAGAGTATCTATGGATTTCGAGGAAGTGATCCTTCCATTTTTGCTGATTATCGCCGCAAAATGCCGTTGTACACGGAAAAAGAAACAGGGTCCGCAAATGGAATCTGCGTGTTTATGTCGGAAAACTTCCGCTGTGACCGCCCCGTGATCGACTTTGCAAACCAAATTTGCGGCTTCCTCTTCTCAGCTTGTGAAAAAAGCGTTGGATATACGAAGCAGGACGATCTGGTATGCTCAAAATACGCGTTAGAAAAGACAGAACCTCAAACGCCTCCTGTGCAAGTGGCCGTTTTCGATCCTCCCCCAAGAAGGAAAAAAGGAGACACCGAGTCCGACGGCGAGGATCCCGATTTTAACGCGGAAGCCCGTTGGACAGCCCTCGAAATATCTCGACTGCTTCGGGAAGAGCATCTTGATAACGGAGCGCCGATCAGCCCCTCCGATATTGCGATCTTGGTGCGCAATAAGGCAAGTGGCGCGACTTTTATGAAGGAATTGGAGACTTTGAAGATTCCCGTAAACGCCGATTCCTCCAACGATTTTTTGCGCGAGCCTCTGATGACCGATGTGTTGAATCTCTTGCGAAGCCTCGACAATCCCTATCGGGATCTGCCGCTTTCTGAATTTTTGCTTTCTCCTCTTGGTGATTTTTCATTGGAGGAGATTTCCGAGATTCGTGAAGGTCTGCCGAACCAACATTCTTTTTACGATGCCATGCTGGAAAAAGCCGAAGAAACCGATGCGTTGGGTGAAAAGGTAAAACAAGTTTTGAACTGGATGACCCTTATGCGCGAACAAGCCACGGTGCTTCCCGCCGACCGCTTCCTACGCTTGCTCTATCTGGAGGATCGATTGATGCCGTTCAGCCGAGATCCGATCCTGCTCTTCCTTTATGAACAAGCAAGA
This sequence comes from Clostridia bacterium, assembly GCA_017505745.1. GTDB lineage: Bacteria > Bacillota > Clostridia > Oscillospirales > CAG-272 > UMGS1865. The sequence continues at coordinate 24,049 of JAFVOP010000061.1, read as the reverse complement.
CTCTACCAACGGAATTCGTGGGCAGGCCTTTACGGCTTTTTAAAGCATATGGATAAATTGCTGGACGGACAGAAAATCTCCGCCAACGGACTTGTAAAAGCCGAAAGCGCCGTAACCATTATGACGATCCATCATTCCAAAGGATTGGAGTTTCCCGTGGTATTCGTGGCGGCGTGCGGCTCCGAATTTAACCGTTCCGACCTGCGTGACACCCTGATGTTCCATCGCTCCATCGGCTGCGCGTCCAAACTTTATAACCCACTCACAGGTGATCGTGAAAACACCTTACTTCGTGAGTTGGTAAAGCAAGAGCTGGATGCCGAGCAAACCGAGGAAGGAATTCGTACGCTCTACGTAGCGTTGACCCGCGCACGTGAGCGACTTTATGTGACGGGCACCTTGCGCGGAAAATGGGAGACCTCTGTTGCAAATGCCTCCGTGATTCACCGAGGAAATCGCGCGGCCATTCTTTCTGCCGGAAATTATCTGACCTGGATCCTGGCTGCTCAGCAGGATTCTTTGAGCCAAGGGCGTGAATTTCCTTGCATTTACATCATATTTCACCGGATGAGGTAATTCCGTCAACCGCATGCGAGCCAACGTCCAACGCTTCGAACGAGATTGTCTCTCCAGTGACGGCACCTGTTTCGGAAGTTGCGCTACAATATGCCAAGATTTACCGCGCGCACGTAGCCACCTCTCAAGTTCCTGACATTTTGCACCGCCTTCCCACCAAAATTGCAGCATCAAAATTAGAGCCGAAGCTTTTGGATCTGATTTTAGATCCCGAGGATAATGACCGTCACTTGGAAATGCAAATCGAATGGATGCGCTCGGAAGCCGGTTTCGAAAGTCTCCTTTCCTCGCGGGAAAAAGCAAGTGCAGCAGATATCGGAACGGCAACACATGCTTTTTTGGAATTCTGCGATTTCAATACGTTGCGAGAAACAGGAATTGAAAAAGAATGCGCCCGATTGGTGACATACGGATTTCTTTCCGAAAGAACCGCATCCATCGTGGACAAGCAATTGGTGACCCAATTTTCCAACAGTCACCTGATGGATTGGATCGCCAAAGCCAAAAGGATCTACCGCGAGCAAAAGTTTGGGTTGTTAATTCCCTATTCGGAATTCACCGGGCACCCCGAATTGGCAAAGCATTTGGACGGACAACGCTTATTTGTACAGGGGTCGATCGACCTTCTGCTCGAAATGGAGGATGGATCGCTATATCTGATCGATTACAAGACCGACCGCATGCATGCAGATGAAAAAGAGAATCCTTCGCTGTTTGTTTCTCGCATGAAGCGCGCACACGGAACCCAGCTTACCTGTTATGCACGGGCCGTGGAAGAGCTCTTTGGAAAAAAGCCCGAGAAGATCTTTTTGTATTCTTTTGCTCTTGGAAAAGAAATTGATTTTTTTACGACGTGAAAAGAAAGATATTTTTTCATGCGCCCTGATTACAAAAAGAAGAAAAGGCACTTGACAAACACCGTGTATAGAGGTATAATGTGATGGTTTGGGCCTGCTCCGAAGGAATTCCTCGGGATTACGGACAACAAGCCCCGGAAAGAGACATAATATGATTTATCAAAAGCATTTGCCTCATCACCATCCGCATTGGCATCTTCGGCCTCATCTGATCCGACTGGTGCAATGGGTCCGCTCCAACACGGTGCTTGTGATTGCCGCCCTTGCGGCGCTTCTGACCTCGTGCATCGTGCCTCCGGATGCTGCCTATGCAAACTACTTTGACTGGAAAACGCTCACCTGTCTGTTTTGTGTGCTTGCCGTGGTTTGCGCGCTGAAAAACGTAAAGTTTTTTACCATACTGGCAAGAAAGATCGTGGATTGCACGGGAAATCTTCGAATGGCAACCGTTGCGCTGGTGTATATCACCTTTATCGGCTCTATGCTGATCGCCAACGATATGGCGCTCCTCACCTTTCTGCCGCTGGGCTACTTCGTATTATCCTCAACGGGAAAAGAACGCTATATGGCATTCGTTTTCATTATGCAAAACATAGCAGCCAACCTTGGCGGTATGCTCACCCCGTTCGGAAACCCGCAAAACCTCTATTTGTACACGAAATTCGGGATCCCCACCGGTGAATTTATGCAGATCATGCTTTGGCCCTTCCTGGCGTCCATTGCGCTGATCACGCTATGCTGCCTTTGCTTGCCCAAGCATCCGCTTGCAATTACCGAGGAATGCCCCTACAAGCTGCAACCAAAACGAACCGCATTGTACCTTGTTCTGTTTGTGCTTTCAATCGTGATCGTTTTTCGGGTGATCCCGTATTGGATCGGCCTGATCGTCATTCCGGCAGTGTTGTTGTTTGCAGACCGCGAGGCGTTGCGCGCAGTGGACTATCCATTGCTTCTCACCTTTGTTTGCTTCTTTATCTTTGCCGGAAACATGGCACGGATCCCCGCTGTCAGCAATCTGTTTTCCTCGCTTTTGGAAAAGAATACATTGCTTGTCAGCGTGCTTTCCTGCCAGGTGATCAGCAACGTTCCGTCTGCAATTCTCCTGTCCCAGTTCACAACCGATTATCCGGCACTCCTGCTGGGCGTGAATATCGGCGGAACCGGAACCTTGATCGCCTCTCTGGCAAGCCTGATCACCTTCCGTGAGTACACCTCGCACAATCCCGGAAAGGCCGGAACATACATCCTGCTTTTCTCTGCGTTCAATTTTGGATTTATGATTTTACTTACGTTTTTTGCCTCCTTCTTACTTTAATTTTTTAAAAAAGTCATTGTGTGATCCCGCACAATGACTTTTTTCTTGTATTTTTTTGAAAAACATGCTAAAATAAGTGTGACGAAAGTCTAAAAAAAGGTACCATATGGGTGAAGGCACCTATGGAAAGGGGGATGCGAATGGAAGACAGTAACATTATTACCTTGTTTTTTAATCGAGACGAACAAGCAATTCTTGAAACTCAAAAGAAATATGAAAAATATTGCTATTCCATTGCCTACCGTGTACTGAATAATCGCGAAGACGCCGAAGAATGTGTCAACGATACGTATCTCACGGCTTGGAACGTTATTCCTCCGCAATTCCCGAAGAGTCTCTCAGCGTTTCTCGGACGGATCACACGAAACCTCTCTTTGAAGCGATACCGCGACGCTCATAGACAAAAGCGCGGCGAGCATACGGTTCTGCTGAGTCTTGACGAGCTTGCCGAATGCATTCCCGCTTCGCAAACGCTGCAAAATGAGATGCAACAAAAAGAACTTTCTGCCCTTTTGGATACCTTTTTACGCATGCTTCCACCGGAGGAACGAAACGTCTTTTTGCGGAGATACTGGTATTTTGATCCGATCTCCGAGATTGCAAAACGCTTTGGCTACGGAGAAAGTAAAATCAAAATGATGCTTTTTCGAACCCGAAAAAAACTCTATGAAAAACTGAAACAGGAGGAATTAATATGATGAAACCCGAAGATATTCAAAACGCGCTCGGTGACATTGGAGAAGATCTGATCGAAGAAGCTGCAAATTTCGGCAACGTTACAAAAAAACGTGTGCTTTCAAAATGGAAATGGATTCCTGCGATCGCCGCAATTCTTGCTGTTGCAATTGCGGTTGGTATGTTCCTATCTCCGGGGGAAAAAACCTTTTTAATTTCCGCTGCACAATATCCTTCCGCATCTCCTTATCCTCATTTACAATATAAATGGGGATCGGAGGAATACAAACAAGCAGCGTTAGCATGGAAAGAAGAACGAGTTGAAAAAAAACGACTGTTTGAAAGCATTTCTTTAGATTTAGATTCTTTTTTGCAATCCACCGTACAGGAGTTATTATCCAATACAAATGGAAAAAACACGGCGTATTCCCCGCTCAATATCTATCTTGCTCTCTGCATGACAGCCGAGATCACCGATGGAAAAAGCCGCGAAGAAATTTTAGACCTATTGGGCGTTGCGGATATTGAAAGTATGCGTGAGCAGGTAAACGCTCTATGGCGTTCACATTATTCCAACGATGGAATATATACGCTTACACTTGCCAATTCCCTTTGGCTCAATGAAAATGTTAAGTTTCGTAAAGAAACGATTAAGCAACTTACAGAAAGCTATTTTGCATCTGCATTTCAAGGAGAGATGGGCAACGAAGAATATACACAAGCGTTGCGAAATTGGCTGAATGAGCAAACGAACGGACTATTGAATAACGATGTGGATAGCATTCATCTCGATCCAGATACAATACTTGCGCTTGTTTCTACTATTTATTTCCAAGCCAAGTGGGTAAATAAGTTTTATGAAAAGAACAACGAAACCTTCTATACTGCTAACGGCGAAGTTTCCTGTATATTTATGAAACGAAATCATCATGACTATTATTACTGCGGTGAAAATTTCTCGGCTGTCAAATGTGAATTTGATCAAATAAACAGTGGCATGTGGCTGATTCTTCCTGATGAGGGGGTAGCCATGGAAAGCGTTCTTTGTGACGAAGACTTTCATCGTTTTCTAAAAGATCCAACCGCGCAAAGTTCGATATATGAAGTTGATCTTTCGTTGCCTATGTTTGATTTTGCCTGTAAAACCGATCTTTCCGAATCTCTAAAAAATCTGGGAATTGAGAGCGTGTTTACAGAAAAAGCTGATTTTTCACCTCTCGCAAAAAATACAGAAGGAATATCACTGAACAAAATTGAACACAATGTTCGCATTGCGATTGATGAAGAGGGGTGTACTGCCACTGCGTACACAGTAGAATATTATGAAGGCATGGCTCCAATCGATGAAAAAGTCACTTTGAAATTTGACCGTCCATTCTTTTTTCTCGTTACTTCCCAACACAACACTCCCCTCTTTGCCGGTGTAGTCAATGATCCCACGGCATCGTAAAAGCAATACAAAAAGACAGGCTCAAAGCGTTGAGCCTGTCATTTTTTATTCTCTTTTGGCAGATTAAGCCTTACCAACCGAGCCGAAGAGCTCCATCTTTTCCTTTACGGTTGCCTTGATTGCCTCAAAGCCGGGAGCGAGAAGCTTTCTGGGGTCAAAGCCCTTGCCCTGCTGATCCTTGCCTGCCTCGATATAAGCGCGGGTTGCAGCTGCAAAGGAGAGCTGACACTCGGTGTTTACGTTGATCTTGGAAACACCAAGGTTGATTGCTTTTTTGATCATATCCTCGGGAATACCCGTGCCGCCGTGCAGAACGAGAGGCATGTTACCAACCTTTTCGGAAACAGCCGCCAGCGTTTCAAAGGAGAGACCGGGCCAATTCTCGGGATACTTTCCGTGAATGTTGCCGATTCCGGCCGCCAACATCGTAACGCCGAGATCCGCAATCATTTTGCACTCGTTGGGATCGGCACACTCGCCCATACCAACAACGCCGTCCTCTTCGCCACCGATCGAGCCGACCTCAGCCTCCAAGGAAAGTCCCTTCTCTGCGCAAACGTTGACCAACTCACGTGTTTTTTCAACGTTCTCCGCGATCGGATAGTGAGAGCCATCGAACATGATCGAGGAAAATCCTGCTTCAATGCACTTGTAGCAACCCTCGTAAGAGCCGTGATCGAGGTGAAGCGCAACGGGAACCGTGATCTTCAATTCTTCGATCATCGCCTTTACCATATCTGCAACCGTTTTATAGCCGCACATATATTTGCCCGCGCCCTCGGAAACGCCGAGAATCACAGGAGACTTCTGCTCCTCTGCGGTAAGCAGAACAGCCTTGGTCCATTCCAGATTGTTGATGTTGAACTGACCTACTGCGTAGTGTCCTTCCTTTGCTTTGGTAAGCATTTCTTTTGCCGAAACTAACATAATAACCTCCGTGTGCTTTTAGATTCGCATTCTTATACATTATATACCATATTCAAACAAAAATCAAGTCTTTTTTTCAGATCTTAAGAAGATTTCTCTAAAATTCATGTTTTTCATACTCCTGCGCATAATATAAGCAGGTGAAAGAAAGCAGGGTTATAACAAATGAATGAAGAAAAATCAAAAAAACAGCATCTGAAAATGACGGAAGGTCGGATTCCCCCACTGATCCTTCGTCTGGCACTACCCACTACGGTTGGAATGCTGGTCACGGCACTCTATAGCCTTGCGGATGCGTTTTTCGTGTCGGAGCTCGGTACCAGCGCAAGCGCGGCGGTTGGCGTTACCTTCGCCATCCAGGCACTGATCCAGGCGATTGGCTATACCTTGGGGCTCGGTGCGGGAAGCCTGATATCCCGTAAGCTTGGTGAAAAGCGAGACGGGGATGCGGGGCGCTATGCTCGCATCGCGTTTTGGCTTTCGGTCCTGAGCGGAATTTTGATCATGCTGGCAGGCCTTTTTTGGGGTGGACCGATCCTGCGCACACTTGGCGCCGGTGAGAGTATTTACCCCTACGCGATGTCTTACGCACGGTTTTTGTTTTTTTCTACTCCGTTTATGTGTACCGCCTTCGTTTTGAGCCAATTGTTGAGAGCGGAGGGCAAAGCCATCTATTCTATGGTTGGTCTTTTGAGTGGAAGTTTACTCAACATCGCGCTGGATCCTCTTCTGATCCACACGGTTGGACTCGGGATCGCGGGAGCATCCCTGGCCACGTTGATCAGCCAAGCGGTTAGTCTTTTGATCTTGCTTTCGGCTTATATCTTTCATAAAAGTCAAATTGAACTGTTTCAAAAAATCACACTCTCAGATTTTTCCGAAAGCGGACGAATCCTGCTCACGGGACTTCCCTCCGCCTTTCGGCAAGGCTTGACCGTATTTGCAACGGTTTTGCTCAACCGCGCCGCAGGCGCTTGGGGGGATGCCGCCGTAGCCGCGATCTCTGCCGTTACTCGCCTGTTTTTATTTGCTTTCAGCGTTTGTTTGGGTGTGGGACAAGGGATGATGCCGGTAGTTGGATACAACTATGGCTTCGGAAACTTGGATCGGGTACGGCGCGCATTCCGGTTTTCGATCGGACTGTCCACGGCAGCAATGTTAGCGATCAGTATTCCGTTTTGGATTTATGCCCCGGATCTTGTGGCGCTTTTGCGAGATGATGCTGAGGTGATTCGAATTGGGACGTTTGCGCTTCGGTTGCAATGCTACGTTTTCTTTTGTCACGGCCTGATCACCTGCACGATCATGTTCTTGCAAGCCATTGGAAAACGGTTCGGCTCCGCGTTGCTTGCGTCTGCGAGGCAGGGACTGTTCTTCGCTCCGCTGATCTTTCTGCTTCCCTCTTTTTTAGGTCCAGAAAGCATTCTGTATGTGCAACCAATCGCGGATGCCGCAACTTTTCTTTTTGCAATTCTTTTTGCAATATATGCCGGAAAAACACTGAATTCCGGAAAGCAAACCAAAAGCGGTGCCGCCGTGTAGCTTCTGCACGGTGGCACCGCTATTTCTATACCCCATAGGAAGAATCTTTTTCTTCAAGCCCTTCTATATGCCCGGCATCTCCCATATAGATCAGTTTTGGAAGCACCAGCTTTCCGCTTTCATTTGAAAAGCGAACCAAAGTTACGGAAGTAAAGTCCAAATGTACGCTTGCGCAAAACAGCGGAAACGGAATTCCGAAAAGATGCGAAAAAACTGCCCCCGAAGAGCCTCCGTGGCTGAACATTGCCACGGTTCTGTCCGTATCCTTTCCCACGCGGTAGTAAGCGCCCTCGCGTGTATATCCGAGCTCCGCAAGCCAACGGTCGATCCCGTCCGTTACGGTTCGATAGGATTCCACAATGCGTGTATCGGCATAGACAGGGTTTTGTTGCCAATTCACATCTGTAATGGATTCGCCGTTTGCAATCATTTCCGGGAGCCAATCCCAAACCGTTCCCTTTTGAAACCGCGCATGCTCATGAAGCGGACGGCAAGAGATTTCGCGCATAAATTCGCATTTTTGAACGCTCAATCCCAGTTTTTTTGCCGTATGCTCCGCTGTTTCGTAAGCGCGACCGCAGGTGGATGCATAAATGGCTCGGATTCCCAAATCGCGCAGTCGCTCTGCTGCGGCCGCCGCTTGCATATGACCAAGCTCCGTCAAGCGGTCGTCTTTGTAATTCGGATGTCCGTGCCGTACAAAATAAGCGTCCATAGCCTCATCTCCCCATTTGTCGATCCGGAATCTTTATTTTTTCTTCGTCGGCTCCCGATCCGATTCCGGATAAGCCTGGCGGTTAAAGAACGAGGTGAATTTTACATCCTTCAGTCCCAACACATAGGCGATCCAACAGGTTAAAATTGCAGGAATGGGAATCAAAAAATACATAAACCAATAGGAATTCAGCGCTGCTCCCCCCACATGATTGGCAAGAACCCCTGCATACATTCCCTCGATCAATACGGCAATACTGGCGCACACGCCCCCGATATTACTGATAACAGATTCCGGAAGTACGCTGGCAAGCATGATAAAGAACGCCAAAATGAAATTGACCGCATTGGCGCAAACCGAGATCAACGCCCCGCGAAACAGGTTTTTTGACTTTTTTCCGTATTCAACCGAGACCTTATCCTGATATCCAAGATCCCATGCCAAAGTATAAAGCAGAAACAAATAAAACAAAATGGCAAATATGCTGGTTCCGTTTCGCAAGGGCACGCTATTCGCCTTTCCTACCGCAAAAGCAAGGGAAAAGCCAAAAATCGCGATCGCAAACTGATACAGAAACATTTTCACCATATCATAAGAATGGGTTCGGAAGAACTGCTTCATGAAAACACCTCACAATACCGTTTCAAAAAACTATACAGTGCTACTATTATATCGAAAAGGCTTGAAAAAAGCAACACAGGCACACAAAAATTTACAATTTATCAACTAAAAAATCAAGATATGTAGTATAATAAGAATATCAATGCAAAAGGAGGCAATATGAGCACTGTAATTTCCGTTCAGGAGTTCTCTTCCCTGATACAAGAATACGCCGCCTATAAATCCTCCATTCAGGGATGCTCTAAAAAAACGGTGGAGGAGTATCTTTTTGATCTTCGAACCTTTTTTCGTTTTCTTCTCGCACGGGAAAGAGGGATCGATTTTCATTCAGAGGAGTTTTTAAATATTGACGTATCCGTGGTTGGCCTGGAACAGCTTGGAAAAATCCGCACGGAGGATCTGTACGATTTTTTGTATTATGCGAATTCCGAACGCGGAAATCAGTGGTCGTCTCGATCCAGAAAGCTTTCCGCGATTCGCTCGCTTTATAAATACCTGGTGAACAAACGCCATTATCTGGAATATAATCCAACGGTCGATATTGACTCTCCCAAGCCACGAAAAACCCTTCCCAAGGTGCTGACCCTGGAAGAAGCACTCCGCCTTCTGGAAGCAGTGGAAAATGACAAGGAATCTCCCTACCGCATTCGGGATTATGCAATTATCACCCTGTTTCTCAATTGCGGAATGCGACTTTCGGAGCTGGTGGGAATCAATCTTTCGGACATTGATTCCAATCTCCTCTCCCTTCGCGTAACCGGTAAAGGAAGTAAGGAGCGTATCATTTACCTTAACGAGGCGTGTCAGACTGTCTTACGGGAGTATCTTTCGGTCCGCAAAAGCAGTAAATATACGCATGTCCATGACAATGCGCTCTTTTTGAGCCGGTTGGAGCAGCGGATGAGTGTAAAGACCGTACAACTCATGGTCTATAAATATCTTCAGCTTGCAGGACTGGAATCCAAGCACTATTCGGTACATAAGCTGCGTCATACGGCGGCAACGCTGATGTATCAATCCGGAAATGTGGACGTCCGTGTACTCAAGGAGATTCTCGGCCACGAGCAGCTCAATACTACCCAGATCTATACCCATATCAGCAATCAGGATATGGAACGTGCCATGACACAAAATCCTCTCGCCGGTCAAAAAAGGAAAAAATAAAAAAACCTTGCAGTTGCCAAGCTTGTTGCATCTGCAAGGTTTTTTTCATGCATTCGTTTCTCTTTTTTGCAGTTCAATATTGGAAACCGCCGAAATAAAACGACGGTCCAGCTCCGTGGGACGGTAGCCTTTGCGATAAATCAGTACGTCCTTATATACCTTGGCGCTCGCACTGCAGGAAAGCGCGGTAAGGTGATATTTTTCTAAAATTTCGTTGGGAACAGGAGACACCCACATAAAGGCAACCGGAAGCTTTTCAAGAAGCTCAAACTGACTTCCTCTTTCAAACACAAAAATACGCTTGTCAACAAATTCGGAAAGCTCGGCTTTTTTTACGTCGATCATCGGAAGAGACGGAACGTAAGGATCTCCGTGCGTGATCTCAATATAGTCAGCAAGCTCCTTAAGCTGTACATTCCTTTTTTTGGCAAGCGGAGAATCCTTGGAAACCAACAGTACATAGGAAAATTCGGTAAGCTGCTCATGCTCCAGATTCTTCTCTTCAAACAGGTTTTCATAGTATCGCTCAAAAGCGGTTTGAAAACGGACGATTCCCAAGTTATATTCTTCTCTCACGATATTGCTCACGGTTCGGCTGGAGTTGGTTTCCTTGTAAAAGATCTCTGCAGGAGACTCCATCGACAAACTTTTCGCAAATTCGGCAAAGGCCGCCGAAATATAACTGGAACGCGGCACGCAAACCGAAAGCTTTTGTTTATAGATCTTACCGTTTCGATAGATCTCCTCCACCTCGTCCACCTGCCGAAGAATCCGCTTTGCATACTGTAAAAACTCTTCTCCGTCCGGAGTAAGCGAGATCCCCTTGGAGGTACGCGAAAACAGCGTTACCCCAAGTGAATCCTCCAATTCCTTGATGGCACGGCTCAGGTTAGGCTGACCCATATAAAGATTTTCCGCCGCTTTGCTGATGGATTGCGTTTTAGCAACCTCCACAGCGTATTTCAAGTGTACCAGATTCAAAACCGTTTACCTCGTTTTTTGATAATCTTTTCTTTTTAAAGTTCTTTTTCCAAAATATTGGCAATGCGCACCGATGCATTTCCGTCTCCGTAAATAGCCGACGGCTTACGCATAGCAAGATAGTCCTCCGAATTGGGTGCGAGCAAGCGTTGCGCCAAAGAAACAATCCCCTCTTCTCCGCTTCCCGCAAGCTTTAATACTCCCGCTCGTATCCCCTCGGTACGTTCGGAGGAATACCGCATCACGATCGTGGGTATCCCAAGCGCTGACGCTTCCTCCTGGATCCCACCGCTATCGGTGAGCACCAGATAGGCCTTGGAAAGCAGATGATGGAAGGTAACGATCTCGGGAGGCTCCAGCATACGGATCCGCGGAACGCCTTTCAAGATCTCGATCGCTACTCGACGCACCTCGGGATTGTGATGCACGGGAAAAAAGACCAATACGTCGGGTGTCGTCTCTACAATCTTCCGAAGTGCCAAAAGCATATTTCGGATCGGTTCACCAAAGCTTTCTCTTCGATGCGCGGTGAAGATCACCACACGCTTATCGGGCGGAAGATTCCACTGATAAAGTGGTTTTTTCTCGGTTAATGTGATCCGCAATGCATCTACTACGGTATTTCCCGTGATAAAGATCGAGCGGTCCGGAATCCCCTCTCGCAGCAAATTTCGTTTTGCGGTTACGGTAGGCGCAAAATGATAATCGGCAATATGTGAAATGGCTTGGCGATGAAATTCCTCCGGGAAAGGCTCTCGGATACAATACGTGCGAAGCCCTGCTTCTATATGTCCAATGGGGATACGGCGGTGAAAGGCACTCAAAGCCCCGGCAAACGCCGTTGTGGTATCTCCCTGCACCAGTACCAGATCGGGTTGCTCTGCCACTAAAATCTCGTCGGCCTTCTTCAGAATCCGAGCAGTGACGTCCGAGAGAGTCTGTCCCGTTCGCATCACGTCCATATCAAAATCCGGTTTCACAGAAAATGCCGCGCAAGCGCTGTCAAGCATGGCGCGGTGCTGACCGGTGGAACAAATGGAAACGTCAAACGCAGGACGTTGTTTAAGCTCTCGGATCAGTGGACAAAGCTTGATCGCCTCGGGGCGGGTCCCCAATACCACCATGATTTTCTTCATAGATTCGCCTCCTTCGTATCAACTGTTACCAATGTACGAAGTGAGAGAATTATTTAGAACGAAAGAATCCGCCGCAAAAGCTTACTTTTTCTGTTGCTTGCACCAAATCTTCATAACCAGCTTATGAGGCAACAGCTTGGTGAAAAAAACCTGTGCGCGCACAGAAAAGCCGCAGATCGAAACATCCTTGCGCTTTTTCATATCGCGCAATGCACGCGTGATGACCTGCTCGGGAGTAAAAAACTTGTTGTAGTACGTAATGGTGTTGTCGGTTACGGCGTGATCGAAAAACTCGGTCTTTACCCAACCGGGACAAACCGCCATCATATGGATACCGCGAGACTTAAGCTCTACGTTCAAAGCACGACTAAAGCTGAGAACAAACGCTTTCGTAGCGCCGTATACGCAAATATAAGGAACCGGCTGGAAAGAAGAGAGCGAATCCAACTGATACACCTCGCTCCCTTTATGCAAATACGGAAGCGTGGCGTAGGTCATTCCCACGTAAGCCTTGCAATTAAGATCGATCATGCGATACAGCACGTCGGGCTCCATATCCGAAAAGGTACCAAAGCGGCCAAAACCGCTGGCATTTACCAGCACATCTACCTCCGGCTTTTCCTGTTCCAGAAGTGCGCGGTATTCCTCAATGCTTTCCTCACGCGTCAGATCCAACGAGACCGGGCGGATCCTGGTATTGGGAACGTCCTTTTGAAGAGACTCCAAGCGGTCGGTACGGCGCGCAATTACCCAGATCTCATCAAACTGCTTTTGCTCGCTGAGTTGAATAACAAATTCGCGTCCCATTCCCGAGGAAGCCCCCGTAATTACTGCAATTTTCATAAAATTATCCTCTTTCCATTCAAAGAATCAAATGCTTGGGCAGTCCGTTTTCATAAATGCTACCCGCTTCACCTTGGATCAAGGGAAGCAAATAGTAGCAACAAGCATCGGTTACGTGATTTCCCGAGGCACAGATAAAGGCATCGTCTACCTTACGAATCCGGTTGGCAATCACTGAAACGTCGGAATGCTTGACTTCCACGCGATAGGGCTCGTCCGATACTCGCTCAAACAGCATCATATGCCCGGAGATTCCCTCCCCTGCGGCTTTGATCGCGTGCTTTCCAACGGTGACCGACTCCGCAAGGTCCACCCCCGACGCTACGTGCGCCGAGCAACGCTGCGGCAGATTTAGCTCTACCGACCGCACCTTGCATCCAATCTCGGCCTTCAGAGCCATTTCAAGTGCTTTTCCTGTGCCTGCAAGATAGGCGTGTCCAAATACGTCCACCGCTCCCGTTTGTGTCCCCTCGCCCACGTAATGACCGTCGGCAAAGCGAACTCCTTCGGAAACGGCAATCACCACGTTTGGATGACGTTTCAATGCGGCTCTCACATCCGCGTAAAACCGTTGCATGTCAAATACACGCTCCGGTAGATATACCAGATCCGGCTCGATGCCGTTTACCACCCGTCCGATCGCAGAGGCTGCGGTCAACCATCCTGCATCGCGACCCATGATCTCCACGATCGTAACAGCAGGAATTTGATAAACTGCGCAATCACGAATGATCTCCTGTACCGTAACCGCAACAAATTTGGCCGCAGAGCCAAATCCCGGAGTGTGATCGGTACCAACCAGATCGTTGTCAATGGTTTTCGGAATTCCCAAAATACGCATTTCATAATCATGCGCTTTGGTATACGCCGATAACTTTGCAACCGTATCCATCGAATCATTGCCGCCAATGTAGAAAAAGTAGCGAATATCGTATTTACGGAAAATGGAAATTAAATTCTCGTAGAAGGTCTCATCCTCTGTGGGATTCGGAAGCTTTTTGCGGCAGGAGCCAAGCGCCGCAGCCGGTGTATGCTCCAGAAGCTGTAGCTTTTCTTCGGTATCAAAAGCTTTCCCTAAATCCAATAGCTGCTCCCGCATCAATCCCTCTACGCCGTTGCGCATTCCGTAAAGGGTTTTGATCTGTCCTTGAGAAAGATTTTCCTTCATTCCGCGGATCACCCCCGCAAGCGTTGCATTGATCGCTGAAGTCGGGCCACCGCTTTGCCCAACGACTGCATTTCCGTAAAGTAAATCCATCTTCCTTACTCCAATCAAAATATATGGATAGTATACCATATTTCGTATCCTCCGTCAATGAAAAGTTGGAAATTTCTTTGCATTTTAGGTTCTTTTTGCCCAAAAGGATCGTACAAGCAAAAAAAAGATTTCGAAATCATATATTGGAGCAACGGCATGATACAAGGAGGTTTAGATATGCTGATCACGTTATTTTCAATCCTCACGCGCATCCTTCATATGATCCTCGGCATTGGAACACCGCAAAATTTTCCGCCCCCTCTTCCCCCGGAAGAAGAAAATGAGTGCTTTTTAAAGGCCGAACAGGGCGATGAGGAAGCAAGGCAAAAGCTTATCCTTCACAATTTACGATTGGTGTCTCATATTGTACGTAAATACTACTCTACGGCCCGAAACCAAGAGGATCTGGTCTCCATCGGAACGATCGGGCTCGTTAAGGCAATCGATACGTTTCGAATCCAAAATGGGGCTCGCTTTGCAACCTACGGAGCAAAATGTATTCAAAACGAGATCCTGATGTATTTTCGCTCTCAAAAAAAACTGGTTTCTGAAGTATCGATCAATGAAACCATCGATATCGATCGGGACGGAAATCCGTTGACCTATATCGACGTGGTATGCAGTGAGGAAGATATCACCGAGGAGATCGACAAAAAAATGCAAACCGAAAAAATGCTTCGCTATGTGGATACCGTCCTTTCCGCTCGTGAGCGACAGATCATTCTGATGCGCTACGGAATTGGCCTCGGGAAGGCATTGACCCAACGGGAAATTGCAACAAAGCTAAATATTTCGCGCTCTTACGTTTCTCGCATCGAAAAATGTGCCATTCAAAAATTACGGGATGCGATGGAAGTTCAAAAATAATTTTCGAGAAACACATTGCATTCTGTCTTATTTTCTGCTATAATAAGGAGGAAATTGACCGAGAAAGGACCTTTTCCTGTATGAGAATGCGCAGAAAAAAACACGGTGCCGAGCGAATTGCGGCCTGTGCTGAAATTTTGATTGCCGAGCCCACCGTTCCGGCTGTGAGCCCCAACGTCTACTTCCCTATCCAAAAGCCGATTCATATGGAGATCGGATGCGGAAAGGGCGATTTTGCCGTTGGAATGGCGGCAAAATACAACGATTGCAACTGGATTGCGATGGAACGCGTTCCCGACGTGGCCTGCGTGGCTTTGGAAAAAGCCATGATCGCCAAGGATTCCCGCCCCGATAATCTTCGTTTTTTGATCGGGGATGCAAAAAATCTGACCGAATGGTTTCTTCCGCACTCCGTAGATTGCATTTATCTTAATTTCAGCGATCCGTGGCCCAAAAAAGGATACGCAAAACGTCGCCTGACACACGGGGGCTTTTTAGAGCTTTACTGCTCGGTGCTGCGCCCCGGTGGACTGCTGCGACTGAAAACCGATAATGAAGGATTGTTCGATTTCAGCTTAGAGCAATTTGCAGCTTGTGGACTGACGGTGGAATGGCAGACACGCGATCTGCATCATTCCGAGAAAGCGGACGAAAATATCATGACCGAATATGAGCGAAATTTCTCGGAAAAAGGCCAGGTGATCTATTCCGCTTGGGTTCGCTTCCCGGGGAAGGATGAAAAAACATGTTAAAGGATTTGATATCTGCCTCGCGCAGCTACCGTAGCTTTGATCCCGCGGGAGTGATTTCCAGGGAACAGCTTTGGGATTGGGTGGATTGTGCCCGTCTCTCTCCCTCCAGCATGAATCTGCAAACGCTGAAATTCCGCTTGGTTTATAAGCCGCAGGAATGTAACGCGCTTTTCAAGGTGACCCGCTGGGCCGGAAAGATCAAGGATCAAACAATTCCGCCGGTGGGACACGAGCCAACCGCTTACGTGGTCCTCTGTGCAGATACGAGGATCGTTGAAACTGCCGAACGATTTCAAAAGGACGTTGGCATCTGCGCACAATCCATCATGCTTGCCGCAACCGAAGCCGGCTTTGGCGGGTGCATGATCGGATCCTTCTCTCCGGCAAAGACTCAAGAGCTGCTTGGACTTCCTGTGTATCTCCTTCCCCAACTGGTATTGGGCCTTGGAAAGCCCGACGAAACCGTGGTTTTAACCGATCCTGCCGAGGATGGCTCGGTCACCTATTACCGAAACGGTGGAATCCACTACGTACAAAAACGCAAATTAAAGGATCTGATCGTGGAATGAAAATGGAAAATACGTTACAAGAGCCCTCCGGTGTATTGATCGTTGCAAAGCACGCCGGTGTGACGTCACACGATATTGTGAATCGAATCCGACGCCTTTACGGAACGCGCCGCGTGGGTCACACGGGCACATTGGATCCAATGGCCACCGGAGTCTTGGTAATTCTGATCGGCAGAGCTGCCAAAGCCTCCGAATATCTGGCAACCGACTCCAAGCGCTATCGTGCGACCCTGCGATTGGGAATCACTACAGATACCGAGGACACCACGGGGAATATTTTATCCTCTTGTGATCGGCTACCGAATTTTGCGGAGCTGGAAGCTATTTTGCCGCAATTTCGCGGTAAAATCCAACAAATTCCGCCTATGTACAGTGCCCTGAAGGTTCATGGGCAAAAGCTGGTAGACCTTGCGCGAAAAGGACAAACCGTAGAGCGACAGGCGCGTGAAATTGAAATTTTTTCCCTCACGGCTACGCCCACAAAAAGCGCCTCCGATGCAGTTTTAGACGTTCACTGCTCGGGTGGCACCTACATTCGCACACTATGCGCCGATATTGGCGCAGCCCTTGGTTGCGGAGGAGCAATGGCAAGTTTGGAGCGAACCGAAACCGGTGGATTCTCTCTTGCCATGGCACACACGGTAGAAGAATTGGAGGCCATGGATCTGCAAGCCCGCACCGATCTGCTGATCCCTACGGAAGCACTGTTCCGTTCTCTTCCCGCGATATCTCTTCCTATCTTTTACGAAAAGCTTTGCCGTAGCGGCTGTGAGATCTATCTTACAAAGATAAAAGCCGACTTCCCTGTTGGCACCCGTATCCGTATCTGCGATGCCGGCGGAGCATTTTTTGCCCTCGGTGAGGTGCGAGAATATGAAAACGGGCGAGCCGTAAAAGCAGTAAAAACCTTTGCTCTTGAATAAAAGCACACCGCTCAACAGGTTTTCCTGTTGAGCGGTGTGCTTTTTGAGCTCCGTGGATTTGAGAAATCCTCTTTTTCACAGAGCATTCTCTATTCTGTCAAGATCGATACAGAACTTTTTCTACAGCGGTATTTTTCAGATACTTTGCAGCTTCGGAAGCCGTAGAGAGCGTGTTGGAGCTGACATTCTGCGCATATGTTGCTTCCTCCGATGCTTTACTCTTCCATCCATCCGTTACAGCAAACACTGCCTCTTGCAGGCCGGCGCAACCGCTGAACGCGCCTTTTCCGATCTTTTTCACCGATTCGGAAATTGTGATCTTCGTAAGAGACGAAGCGTTGCAGAATGCATATCCGGAAACGGTCTCCACATCCTTTAAAACGACCTCTGTCAGCAGCACTCCGCCAAGGTAGAGATTCTTTGCATAATACAGCGGGTTTGCCTCTGCATCGCCAAATTCAATCGAGACCCAAGCCAAAGCATCTTGGATATAAACCTTTGTCAGCGACGAACAACCGTTAAATGCGGCTTTTCCGATTTTCTTTACGCTGGAAGGAATCGTGATCGAGGTCAGCTTCGAGCAACCGATGAATGCAGAATCGCCAATTTCTTCCAAGCCCTCCGGGAGGATTACCGATTCAAGCTCGGGACATCCATAGAATGTAAAGCCGCTTAGAACCTTCATTCCCTCTTGGAAGACCACCGAGCGCAATGCAGTGCACTCGCGGAACAAATGGGAACCGAATCTTTGCACTCCCTTGGGGAAGATAATGAACGTCAGGGACGAGCACTGACTGAAAGCTTCGCTTCCAATGGAAACAACGCCCTCGGGGATCGTGATGTGCGTAAGATTCTTACAACCGGTAAACGCGGCTGCAGCGATGAACTTGGTGTCGGCATGAATCGTATAGGTGCTTGCCGAAAGATCCGACACTTCCAGGAACACAAGGTAGGGATTCTCATCATTTCCAAGATAATATCCACCCATGTATTCATTATAAGAAAGCTTGGAGCTAATACTGAACAATCCCAAATCACCAATATCGGTAACGGAGTTCGGAATGATGATTTTTTGCAAACTTCCGCTGGAGTAAACCAGATCGTTGCCAAGTGTCAAAACGCCGTCGGGAATGATCAGTTCTTTCAAAGGAGTATGTGCAAACGCCCGATTTCCAATGCTTTCCAATCCCGTTTGCAATGAAACAACTTCAATCCCGGTGGAAGCGAAAGCGTCTTTTCCAATGTGCTTTACGCTGCTCGGAACCGTTAAACTCTTGAGTCCGCGATAGCCGTAGAATGCATACGCGCCGATTTCGGTTATACCGTCGGGAATGACGAGATCAACAACCAATTCTCCGTTCAGATAAAGCTCCTCTGCTCCCCAAAGAGGCGAAGATGCATAACTCGTTTGCTCGATTGCGATCCACGCTTTCAAATCCGAGATATGAACGTCGACAATGGAACTGCAGCCGGCAAATGCATCATCCCCACAGAACGTCAAACTGCTCGGGAAGGTTACGGATATCAGCGACGAGCAATCGTAGAAGGCTTCCTTACCGATAGCGGTAACACCTTCGGGGATGACCACGCTGGTAATCGTCTTGTTTCGGTAGAATGCCGCTGCATAAATGGCGTAACTCTTTCCGTTACAGTTTGCGGGAAGAACCAGGTCTGCCTGCCCTCCGCAGTAATCGATCAGATAACAGGTATCTCTGTTTTCGTAGAAAACGAATCCGTCATCGGTCTGCCAATAGCGGGTAGTACCGTCCTCACTTGTAATAATCTCAGTGGCATATAGAGCAATTTTTCCGTTCTTATCACTTCCGATGGTCAACGACAAATTGCTACAGTAGTTGTAAACCGTCAACAGCTTCTCACAACCCTCAAATGCACGATCGTCGATCGTGAACGACTGTGTGAAGTTCGGGATCGTGATACTTCTCAGATTATAGCAGAAGGAAAATGCATAGGTACCGATTCGGTTGCAGGCACTGCCCTCTTCAAACGTGATCGTGATCACGTTGGGGGAATGAGAGTATCCATAGCCGTATCCGCTCAACGGGCAGAAGAAGTATGCGGGAATCTGGCGAACGCTTGCGCCGATGGTCAGATGCAATCCCTTTCCGTTCGCGCCCATGCTGGCAAAAATTCCGTTGTTTGCCCCAAACGAAGAAACGTTCGGTCCATTGTACAGGAATTCTTCCACTGCGGTACAATTTTTGAATGCATTATTTCCAAAGCCCGTCAAGCCGGAACCGAGAGACAGACTCTTGAGGCCCGTGCATCCCTCGAAAGCACTGGTACCGATAAAGGTCACGCTATTGGGAATCACGATGCGCTCCAGTCCCGTACAGTTATAGAATGCATAATTGCCGATCTTCGTAACTTCGCTCGAGAAGGTAATGCCGGTCAGTCCCAATTCGTGATCAAACGCATAATCTCGGATCTGGTATGTACTGCCAGCGCAATCATCAGGAAGCACCAGCACCGTCGCATTTCCAACGTAGCCGAGCAACCAAGCATCCTCTGCCGTTTTGTAGAACAGATAGCCGTCCTGGGTTTGGATCACACCGGTAGGTGTTTCTGTATCGGTAAGAATTGCCAGACTGTAATAACCCACGTAGCCGTTGGAAATATTTTTCGCAACCGTAAGGCTTGTGGAAAGATTGCGAACCTCTGCCAAGCGGTAACAGTACAGGAACGCATTGCTACCAATCGAGGTCAGATTTGTGCTGAGCGTGATCTGTGCAAGGCTTTTACAAGAAGTGAAGGAACTGCTTCCAATCTTCGTAACGCTATCGGGAAGCGTAACCTCAACCAATCCGGTGCATCCGTGGAACAGATAATCTCCAATTGCCGTAGCTCCGTTTTCCACGGTTGCGGTACGAATGCTCGTACAACCCGCAAGCGCGATCGTAGAAGCGGCAAGGTCGGCAGGAACCGTTACGGAAGTAACGAGTTCTCCGTTGAGGTAGAGATCGCCGGCATAATACAAAGGATTCGAGCTTAGGTAGTTAAAGGAAGCAGACAACCATGCCTCGAGATTCGTGATCGAAACCGACTCCAGACTGTCACATCTTTCAAAAGCGGAGGTTCCAAAGCTCGTCACCGTGCTCGGGACGGTAATGCTTTCCAGAGACGTGCAATCCCGGAATGCATAGTATCCAATGCTTGTTACACCTTCGGGAATCACCACCGAGGTCAACTTCGAGCAACCGTCAAAGGCATAATTTCCAATGGATTTGACCGTGCCGTTGTCAGGAATCTCGCTGATATGGCATCCAAGCACCAGATCTCCCGTTTCAATGGCGATCAGACAGTTTCCGATCGCACGATAGCTTGTGTTTCCGCTTTCCACGGTAAGGCTGGTAAGCTTGTCACAGCCAACGACTACGCGGGTTCCCACGGAACTCATGCTCTTGGGGAAGGTAAACGAAGTCAAAGAGGTACAGAATGCAAACGCATCGGATCCAATGCTGACAACGCCGCTCGGGATCGCAATCTCGGTCAATGCTTTACAATGGGAGAACGCATACTCTTTGATCTCCAGCAACGTGCTCGGAAGTGTGATCTCGAAAAGCGATTTACAACCCGAGAAAGCGCCGGCGCCAATATAGGTCAATCCACCGGGAAGAGAAACCGAAGTCAGCGAAGTACAACTGGAAAATACACCTGAATAAAGCGAGGTCACCTGACTCGGTACTGTCACGGATTTCAACGCGGAGCAAGAAGAGAATGCGCTTTCCCCGATATAAGTAACCGAATTGGGAATTGTGATGGCAGAAAGCGAGCTGCACCCCAAGAAGGCTTCATCGGAAATTGCGGGAATACCGTTCGGAAGCTCGATCGAAGCCAACCTTGCGCAACCTTTGAACGCGCCTGCCCCAATGGAAGTGACGGAGCTCGGAATCGCAATGGAAGACAAGAACTCACAATTCAAAAATGCGTCGGCACCGATGGAGGTAATGCCGCTCGGCAGTTCCAGGTCAGTCAAAAGAGTGCAGTAAAAGAAGGTGGCCTCGGGAATGCTCGTAATTCCACTCGGGAGAACAACCGATGACAATTGATAACAACGCTCAAACAGGTGGGTGCCAAGAGTGGTTACAGAATTCGGGATCGTAATACTGCGCAAGGAGTTACATTCGTAAAACACATAATTTCCAATTGTGGTCAATCCGCTCGGCAGTGCAACGGCGACAAGTGTTTCACAGTTAGAGAACAATCCCCGAGAAAGCTCCGTCAGTCCGCTTGGAAGATCGATATTGGGAAGAGATCTACAACGTGCAAATGCGTATTCCCCAATTGCGGTAACCGTATCGGGAATCTTGATCGATGACAATGACCAGCATCCGTAAAATGCGTTTTCACCGATCGAAGTGATGCCGTCGGCAAGAATCACCGATTGCAGGGTGCCGCAATCCTCAAACGCGGAATTGGCAATGCCAACCACCGGTTTACCCTCATAGGTGGCAGGAATCACAAGCAAGGTTGGCGATCCGGTATATCCCGTCACCGAAAAGGTTTCGGTAGCTTCGTCATACGCAAAGGTCAAAACCGTAGAAATTTCCGCCCAGGATGCGGTAAGCTCCAATGCCCCCGTGACCGAGGTGGTAAAATCATACGCTTCGCCGTTCAACTGCCAACCGGTAAAGACGTAGCCGGCTTTGGTTGGAGTGACAGGAGCCACCGCGGTTGCATTGTGCGGGATCTCCATGGATCCAACCGCGCTTCCGCCGTTGGAATCAAAGGAGACCGTATATTTCATGGGTGTATAGATGGCTTGAACCGTCAGATTGCTTCCCGTGACCGTATAGGACTGCCATGCGCCGCGGTAACCGGTTTTGGCGGGGATAGCGGGCTCGGTAACGCTCAGATTCTCAATCGTGTAGGTCTCGGTAGCAATCACTTCCCCGTCAACCACAAAAACAACCGAATAGGATACGGGCGTGTACACGGGCTTGACCGTCAGATTGCCTCCACTGAGTTCGTAAGCTTCCCAAGCACCGGTATAGTGTGCTTTTTCGGGGACGGCAGGAACGGTAATTTCCGTGCTTTCCACCGTATAAGTATCGCTACCAACGGTAGTGTCACCGTTGACAAAGGTCACGGTGTATTCCACAGGTGTATAGCTTGCAGTAACCGTTTGATCCTGACACATGGGAGTAAACCGATCCCAGGAACCGGTATAATGATCTTTTGTGGGAACCGCAGGCGCAGTCACTTCGGTGTTTTCCACCGTATAGGTGGAACTTCCAACCAAAGCGCCGTCGGCATAGTAAGAAACAGTAT
Organism: Clostridia bacterium; assembly: GCA_017505745.1. Taxonomy (GTDB): domain Bacteria; phylum Bacillota; class Clostridia; order Oscillospirales; family CAG-272; genus UMGS1865. The sequence continues at coordinate 1,589 of JAFVOP010000061.1, read as the reverse complement.
ATTGGATCGGTGTATAGATCGCATTTACAGTCACGTTACCGCCGGTCAGCGTATAGCTTTCCCACGCTGCCGTATAGTAGCTTTTTTGAGGAATGCTCGGCTCGATTACCGAGGAGGTGTCCTCTACCGTATACAGGAAATAGTTGATCGTTCCGTAATCGAGGGTTACGAAGGACACAGTATATACCACCGGCGTGTAGATCGCATGAACAGTAATGTTTCCACTCGCCAGGAAATATTCTTCCCACTGTCCGTTGTAATGTGCCTTTGCGGGAACCGCAGGCGCTGTGATCGTAGTATTTTCTACAGTATAGGGAACGGTAGCAACCGTTTGTGTTCCGTTTACGAAGGTTACGGTATATTCCACGGGTGTATAGACCGCATGGACCTCTACATTTCCACCGTTCAAGATATAACTCTCCCAAGCACCGGTATAATGGTCTTTGGAAGGCACCTCGGGTGCGGGAATATTCGTGTTCTCTACCGTGTAGTAACGAACGTCCACGTAATTTCCGTCGGCATAGAAGGTCACTGTATAATCCGCAGGCGTATAGATGGCATTCACCTCCACGTTTCCGCCGTTGGCAATGGCCTGATAGACGTCCTCCCATTCGCCAAAGTAAAAGTCTTTATTGGGAACGTTGGGGATATCAACGGCCATCGCATCCATATCGTAGGTAACGGTAGACACAACCGCCCCCTCGGCACGGAAGGTGACCGTATATGGTACAGGCGTGTAGATTGCCTCAACGGTTACGTCTCCGCCCAATAACTCGTATGTGCTCCACGCCACCGTGTAATGGTCCTTCGCGGGAGCAACCGGCTCGGTGACCTTTGTGTTCTCTATCGTGTAACTCTCGGTATTCACCGTCACACCGTTGGCAACGAATGATACGGTGTATTCGATCGGTATGTACACGGCCTCTACCGTCACGTCTCCCAAAGTAAGCTCATACGGTTTCCACGCACCGTTGTAATGCAGTTTTTCAGGAACCTTTGGAGCTGTGATGGAAGGATTCTCAACCGTATAGGTAACGGTTTCTACAACGTCTCCGTCTGCAACGAACTGAACATTGTATTCGATGGGAGAGAAAAGTGCGGTTACCGAGAGATCCGACGAGATCGGTTCTTTCACCGGCGTATCCGCCGAAAAAGGCTTTGCTGAGTCGCCGTCGATAAACCAACCGAGAAAGCTGTATCCAACTTTTTCGGGATCCGCAGGCAGAGAAAGGCTCTCAGAGCCGGTGGTGGTTATGGTATGAACACATGCACCGTCGACGTAAAAGAGCAGTTCATAGCTTTCGGTTTCAACCTCGGTGTCGGTTTCTGTTCCACTCTCTTTTCCGGAGTTGCTTTCCGTTCCATCATCAGAGGGCGCATTCCCTCCACCGCACGCCGCAAACAGCGCTAAAGAGAGTAGCAAAAGAAGAAAAAATGAGAGCAAGCGAAGATTTCGTGTTTTCATAATCGTGATCTTCCTTCCTTAAAAATTACATCACTGTAAGGAAAATTATAGCACAAACCCACCCCTTTGTCAAGGCAAATCACAAATTAAAAAGGCCCGCGAAGGATACGATCTCCTGCGCGGG
>JAFVOP010000060.1 GCA_017505745.1 Clostridia bacterium | reverse complement strand
TGCCCCAAAAGTTCGACAAGCTCAGGATGACACCTTCGGTGTCGGGCGGGACGCAGTCGAAATCCGACCATCGGGAGGATCAAACACGATGGATCGTGTTTGGAATCTCGCAAAAAATCAGTCTTATCATGTGACAGAGCCAAAAAATAAAAAGGAGACTGTAATTATGTACCGTTCCGAATATCCCAGACCCCAGATGGTGCGTTCCGAATGGATCAATCTCAACGGCCCCTGGGAATACCGCACCGACAAGGGAAATTCCGGCACCGACCGCAAGTGGTATTTGCCCGAAACCCCTTTTGAAGAGCGTATCGAGGTTCCGTTCTGCCGCGAAAGCAAGCTTTCGGGCATCGGCGATCTTGATTTTTGTGTTTGCGCATGGTATCGCAAGGAATTGTCCCTGCCCGCGCATTGGGACGGCAAGCGGATCCTGCTTCACGTTGGCGCCTCCAACTATCTTACCACGCTTTGGGTGGACGGAAAACGGGTGGGCAAGCACCGCGGCGGGCTGGTCTCGTTCTCGTTTGATCTGACCCCTTATCTGACCAACCGCAATCCCGTGATCATTCTGCGCGTGCAAAATGACGTGCGCACCGAAAATCAGCCGGCCGGAAAGCAAAGCCTTTCCTACGGCTCCCACGGCTGTCACTACACGCGCTCCACGGGCATCTGGCAGACCGTTTGGCTGGAAGCGGTTTCCCCCTCCTATATCAAAAGCACCAAATATTATCCCGACATTCAGGCAAACACGCTGACGGTAGACGCCGTATTGGAAAACGCCGACGGCATGACCTTTACGGCAACGGCCAGCTACAAGGGCAAGCCAATGGGCTCCGCCTCCGCCACGGTGTCTGGCAGGCAGGCCAAGCTGACGCTCTCGCTTGCCGAGCTGCACCTGTGGGAGATCGGCAACGGCCGACTCTACGATCTGGAGCTGACGCTGGGCGAGGACCGTGTAAAAAGCTACTTCGGTATGCGCTCGATCGGCTGCAAGGACGGCACGCTGATCCTCAACGGCAAGCGCGTGTTCCAGCGACTGGTGCTGGATCAGGGCTACTATCCCGACAGCCAATGGACGGCGCCCTCCGAGCAGGATCTGATCGACGATATCGAGCGCTCGATCGCCGCCGGCTTCCACGGCGCGCGCCTGCACCAAAAGGTATTTGAGCCCGTATTCCTCTCGCACTGCGACCGTTTGGGCTACATCGTGTGGGGTGAGGACGGCAACTGGGGACTCAACATCAACCGCGCCGAGGCCTGGCGCGCATTCCTCCCCTCGTGGCTTGAGACTGTAGAACGCGACTTTAATCACCCCGCCATCATTGGCTGGTGTCCGCTCAACGAAACGCAAAAGGATCAGGACCCCGAGCTGGTACGCTTCCTTGCCAACATGACCCGCGCCGCCGACCCCACCCGTCTCTACATCGAGGCATCGGGCTGGAGGCACGTGGAAGGGCTGACCGATATGATCGACGTCCATGATTATGAGCAGGATCCCGAAAAATTTGCCGCCAAGTTTGAGCCCCTCAAGCGCGGCGAGCCGGTACCGATCTTCCTGTTCCCGCATTGGAAAATGGAGGAGATCACCTTCCCCACCTTTGTCAGCGAATACGGCGGCATCCACTGGAATTTTGACGATGTGGAAGGCAATTCCTGGGGCTACGGCAAAACGCCCGAAAGCCGCGAGGCCTTTATCGCGCGCTTCAAGGGGCTGACCGAGGCCCTCCTCTTCCACCCCAAAATGAGCGCGCTCTGCTACACGCAGCTCACCGACGTGGAGCAGGAGCAAAACGGTCTTTACACCTACGACCGCCGCGCAAAATTCGATCCCGCGATCTTCCGCGCGATCCTTTCGCAAAAAGCCGCCATTGAAGAAGAATAAAGAAAGGAAATAACCTGCATGCCATTTATTGATACCAAGCTTAACATTCGCTTGAGCCAAGAAAAAGAAGCCGTCCTCAAGTCCAAGCTGGGAGAAGCCATTGCCAATTTCCCCGGAAAAAGCGAATATTGGTTAATGTTGAACTTTACCGACAACTGCCGCATGTGGTTTCGCGGCTACGATCACTTCCCCATTGCCATGGTAGAGGTCAAGCTCTTCGGTGCCGCCGACGAAGCCACCTGCTCCCATATGACGAAGATCCTGTGCAAGCTCTTCTTCGAAGAGCTCGGCATCTCTCCCGATCACGTCTACGTCAAATACGAATTTTCCGACCGCTGGGGTTGGAACGGCGAAAATTTTTGAGTTTTTGGGATTTGTTTTTGCGGGGGAAGGAAAACTTTTTGAAAAAAGTTTTCCAACGTGCTTGCACGTTTTTCCTCGCTCCCCCATCCTTTCAAAAACTTTCCACGCGTTTTTTATTACAAGATCACTTACTGCGGTTGCTCACCCCGTGCGTCATCCCCTTCTCAGAGATGACGCACGGGGTGTTTGCTTCGTCTTTTTCTCTGCATAATATCTCTATGCACAAACCTTCTAGAGTCATCCTGAGCGTGAAGCTCCGCGCATAGTTTTCTGTAGCTATACAATTCGCTTTATAGCAGCGGAGTAGTCGAAGGATCTACTAACTTTCTTCTTTTGGTTTTAAAGCAGTACTGATATTTGGCAGGCGATAGCGCATCCCTCCCCGCGTCATCTCTGAGAAGGCTCGCGTTCGTTTCACTCACGGCTCACCGGTCGAAGCCCGAAGGGCGACCGCCCTTGGCGGTCGGCTAATTTGCGGAGCAAATTTGCGATTGAGCGCAGCGAAATATGATCTCGCGGGGCGTTGTAGGAATGTTACTTTCATTTGACAGAGTATCGCGCATCGCTTCGTAGCTCCCATCATCATTTCACGTCTCGGTTTTGCTCCACGCAGGACGGCGCATAGCAAAAGCCTTTTGGAAGCACCGGAACCGTGGGTGGTTTTCGTTATACAAGTAAAAAAAACCGCTCGGGGATTGCATTTGCAATGCCCGAGCGGGTTTTTGGATCTGCTTATTTCTTATGGGTATGTCCCACCGGGGAACTCTTTTTGTCTGAGGTCCCGTTGTATCCGTAGTAGGTGGACTCGTATTTCGAGCCGTAGTAGCTATCGGAAGAGCCTCCGATCGTGCGCTTGCGGTCGATCTGGTTGAGCACCACGCCAAGGATCCGCGTGCCGCTCTTTTCGAGCTGCTCCTTCACACCCTGTGCCATGCGGTACTTGATGTGTCCCGAGTTGATGACCACAACGGCGCCGTCGCAAACGGTTGCCATTACGGCCGCGTCGATGACCAAGCCCAGAGGCGGCGCGTCCACGATGATATAATCGTAAACGTCACGCTTCTCCTCAATCAGCTCCTTGAACGCGGGGCTTCCCACAAGCTCGGTGGGGTTGGGAGGATAGGGTCCTGCAAACAGGATATCCAGGCCCTCGACCTGCGTTTGGTAGATCGATTGCTCCGTGGGAACCTGTCCGGAGAGCACCTGACTCAGTCCCGTAATGCCGCGCTCCTTGGTCAGGCGGCTTGCCATCACCGATTTTCTCAGGTCGGCATCGATCAGCAGCACCTTTTTTCCGCTTTCTGCCAGGCTGCGCGAGGTTTCAAACGAAATGGTGGATTTACCCTCATGTGCCAGACAGCTGGTGATCACGATGGTTTTGATATTCTTCCCCGAAAAGAGGATATTGGTACGCAGGGTGTTGAAGGCTTCCCGCATAAAGTAATTGTTTTGCTCCAATTCGACCAATTCGATCTTTCTCATTGCGTTCTTCCTCCTTATTTACTTCTCGTTTGGCTGTTGGGATCGTGATGGCTGTAATAGTAGCCGTACTTGGACTTCTTACGTCCCGACTCCTGACGGTTCGGGATCACACCAAGCATGCTCAGTCCCAGGTAACGCTCCACGTCGTCGGCGCCGTTGATCTTATCGTCCATGATAAAGAGCACAAAGTAGATCATGTATACAACGAGTGCCATTGCAAAGGCAATCAACAGCACCATCAGCATCGAGATCGGGTTCGAGGGGGTGGTAGGATCAATGGCGCGGTCCACCACGTTCAGAATCTCCTGATCGTACAGATCGTTGAAGTACTCGCAGGCCTGCCCTGCCAACGCGTTGGCAATGTCGGCGCTGCGCTCGGCGCTGGAGCTGGTAACCGACAGATAAAGCACACGGGTGTTTTCCTTATTGCTGATGGCAAGCATGCTATCCAGCGTTTTCACGTCGATCACGTCCTGCAGGTTCTCGGAAATCAGAACGGGATAGAGCACGTGGTCGTGGCTGCGGAGCAGCACGTTACAGTCCTTGATCAAGCTGTTTGCGATCGAAATATCGCTGGTGGAAAGGTTGGGATTCTGGATCTCCTCCACCGAGTTGCTCGAGTTTCTCAAAACGTAGATGCTGGTGGTTGCGGTGAATTCATCCTCGTGCACCGCCGTAAGCCCGGCGAATACCAGTGCCGCAACCAGCACCATTACGATCAGCATCTGCCACCAGCAGTGCTTAAAGATCAGCCAAAGGTCCTGCAAGCGGATCTCTATTTCCTTGTGTTGTTCTTCCATGATTCAAAGTCCTTTCTTCTCTCTTCTTCAAAATACGGCTCTGCCGTTCAGATCCGCTCGTCGCGCACCACGCGCCAAGCGTTCTCCCACGTCAGATCGCGAACGGTCTGCTCGTCGCAATGCTTTTGCAGATACGGCATGCAAACCGACATCAGCGGCAACCGCTTGGTAAGGTTGTGCCCGTCGGTGGAAATAATGTGCACCAGACCCTTGCGGATCAGCTTTTTCCACTGCTTGGCGCAGCCTCTTCCCCAGTCGCCGTTTACCGATCCCGCATTGAGCTGCACGATTCCTCCGTTGTAAACAAAGTCCTCGATCCAACCCAGCTGCTTGAACAGGCACCGATAGCGCTCGGTGTGTGCCAGGATCGGAAAATATCCCGCGCGTTGCAACGATCCCATTGCCGATTGGACCTCAAAAAACTCCACCGACTCCGGAAAATCGACCAACACATAGCGGCTTCCCGCCATGGAGCGGCAGGTCCCCTCGTTCAGCGCATCCAATGCGCTGCGATGATAGCCGAGCTCATGCCCAAGAAAAATCCGCATATCCGGATGCTTTTCGGCCACGTACTTCTGCAGCATCGCAAAGGATTGCTCGGAAGTCTTGGTGGTATCTCCGAAAAGGTAGGGCGAATAATGCGGCGTCAGACAAATAGCCCGAATTCCGTCCTCATATGCCATTTCCAGCATCGAGAACATCTCCTCGGGACTCTTAGCTCCGTCATCCACTCCGCAAAGCATATGGCTGTGCAAATCAAAAAACTGAGCCATTTGTTCCTTCCTTTCTCTTACTCAAGCCGGCAAAATCAGACAAAATCCAACTTTCATCTTACCTATTATAGCATACGAAACGCGTTTTGTCTATGAGATTTTGAATATTTAACACTATGTTAATATTTTGTATCGATTCCTCATACAGTAAAACAAAGGGAGGAAGCGTAAGCTTCCCCGAAGAAGGAGGACAAACGAGCTTGGCACATCGACGTTTTTTTCGGATGCTCTGTCTGCTTTGCGCGGCGGCCTGCATCCTGAGTGTTTGCTCCTGCAAAGGCGCGGCACCCACTCCCTACGGATTGTTGGTTGCCATGCAGGAGGCCGAAAAGCCGCTCCCGCCCGGCCGCGTGTATCTGCGCTCTGCCGCCGCAGAGGACGGTACCTATCTTTCGGACGAACTTCTTACCGCGCTGTTCGGAAACGGCGCGTTTCCGCCTGCCATGGACGGCGTCTGCGACGCGGCCTGCTTTTTCTCTTACACACACCCCTGCGAGCTCGCCGTATTTCTTTGTAAATCCCTATCGGCCACCAAGGCCGTGTCGCAGATGTGTCTGCGGCGCCTGGATACGCTTCGGCAATACCGCTCATACGAGGGACTCAGCGACGCGCAGGTGAACGCTTATCTCGATGCCGCCACGGTAACGGTGCGCGGTTGCTACGTCATTCTTTGCGTTTCCTCCGATCCCGACGCCGCCCTTCGCGCGCTTCGGCGGGCAACATAATCGGAGCACTCAGAACAGACCCACGATCCACAGGATCACACCGTACACCGAGCCCGCCAGCGTACCGTACAGAAGCACGGGGCCCGAAACGGCAAAGATCTTGGCCCCCACCCCAAGGATCAGTCCCTCGGCATGGCTATCGATGGCGGGAGACACCACCGAGTTGGCAAAGCCTGTGATCGGAACCAGCGTCCCTGCCCCTGCGTATTTCGCAACCCGATCGAACAGACCAAGCCCCGTGAGCACCACCGCCAACAGGATCAGGGTAACCGACGTCAGCGTTCCGGCATCGGCCGGGTCCAGGGAGAAGAGCGCGCGGTACAGATCGTTCAGGCCCTGCGCCAGGGTACAGATCAGGCCTCCCACCCAAAATGCCCGCAAGCAGTTTTTTCCCGTGGGAGAATGCGGCGCGTGCGCGTCGACGTAGCGTTTGTAGGTATCCTTTTGCAGATTCATATCGGTTTCCTCTCTTGTTTTTAAGGACAGTATACCGCGTTTTGGTATCCGTAATTCGGTTTTTTTCGCAAATCATCGCAACATTTGCAATTCTTCCGTTGACTTTTTCCCGTTTTGGGTATATACTGTACGTAATGAAAACAATGGGAGGATCGCAACATGTCCTGGGATGAATTTTGCAGTAAGGTGAAGGAAAAGGTGGGCATTGCCGCCGATAAGATCAATCAGACCGCCGATCTCGCAACACTGCAGGTCAAGCTTTCCCTGCAGGAGCGCAAGCTGGAGGAAGCCTACACCGCACTTGGAAAGCTTGCCTACGCGCATTTTTTGAGTCAAGAAGACAAAACCGAGGCGATTACCGCCGCCATGGACGCCGTGGACGCCGAAATGAAGCAGGTGGAGGCACTGAAATCACAGATCGAAGCGGTAAAGGCTGACTAAATCAACCGCCATGCCGCCAATCGCGCCGTTTGTATCAAGGAGAACCGCTCGGAATCTCCATGCGAACGGCGCGCGGTGTTTTTTCTTTTCAAGGATTCGGTTTCATAAAATCTTCGATTGCGGATCACCTGCCCAACACCGGGTTGTGCTACGGTATAGCAGAACGCTCCGCGTAAGCAGAAAGAGGGGTACTCAACTTGATCGAATGTAAGCAACTGACCAAGGTTTTCGGCGACCGTACGGCCGTTCGGGATCTGACGGTAAAGCTCCCCAACGGAGGAATATACGGATTGCTCGGGCCGCGCGGCGCGGGGACGTCCACGCTGCTCGCAATGATGGCGGGCGCTCTGGAGCCCACCGCGGGCGACGTGCGCATCAACGGCTTTTCGCTGCTCGCCGAGCCCAAAAAGGCCAAGACGCGCATAGGATATCTGCCCGAGGATTATGAGCCCGAGGAGTGCTTGACACCCCTTGAGGCGCTCTCCTTTGTGGCGGAGGTGCGCGAGCGCTCCCGGGAGCGCGGGCAACGGCAGATCCGGGACACGCTGGAGCTTTTGGCGCTGGACGGAGCGGAGGATCGTCTGCTTCGGAGCCTCACCCGCGCGCAACGCCGCCGCACGGCGCTTGCCGAGACTCTGATCGGCGGCACCGAGATCCTGCTTCTGGACGCCCCCGTCAAGGGGCTTTCCAAAAAGGACGCCGCCGCTTTGCGCGAGGTGATCCGCAAGCTGGGGGACACGCATACCGTGTTTATCAGCTCGCACACCCCCGCGGAATTGGAGGGGGTCTGCGACCGCATTCTGCTCCTGTCCGAGGGCAGGCTCCTGGAATATGCCCCTGCGGAGGATCTGCTGCAGGATGCTCGCTTGCCCACACTGTTTCCCGCAGGCGCCAAGGGCGACAGCTCCGTCCGGGATACGTCCGCCGTGGACGAGCCCGTGTTTGACGGCGAATACGAGCTGATCGACACCCACACGAAAGGAGATGCCTGATATGCTCGCGATTTGTAAAAAGGAGCTCAAGCTCGCCTTTTCGGGGATCTTTGGCTACGCGGTGCTCGCCATTCAGCTCTTTTCCCTCGGACTCTGTTTCCTGCTGTTCAATCTGCTTCCCGCCTCCGCCGACCTTTCCTACACCTTTGTTGCTATGCAAGGAGTGCTTCTGGTCCTGGTCCCGCTTCTGTCGGCCCGCGCCGCCACACGGGGGCAACGGAATCACGCCGACGCGGTTCAGCGCGCTCTGCCGCTCTCTCCTGTCGCGCGTCTGCTCGGGACCTACCTTGCCCTGCTCGTCCAGCTTCTGATCCCCGCGGCCGTGGCGGCTCTGTTTCCGCTTTGGCTATACGTGATCGGAGGCGTTTCCCTTGCCACGGCTTACACCGCGTGGCTTGGCTATCTGCTTTTGATCTGCGCGTTGGCGGCGATCTGCCTGTTTGCCTCCTCTCACGCACGGCGCCCGATCGTCTCCTACCTGCTCGCGCTGGCAACCCTGCTCCTGCTGGGCGTTTGCGATTGGGTGGGCTATCTTCTCCCCACGGCTCCGTGGCTATCCTTTCTCCTCTGCCTTGCGGCGGCGCTTGGAGCGGCCGCTTGGAGCTACCGCCTGTGCAAGCGGCTCTCCTTAGCACTTGCCTTGGGCGGCGGCTTGACGCTTGCCTTGACGCTTTGGTTCGTTCTGATCCCCGATGCCTTTTCGGCGCTCGTTCCGCGCTTTTTGGAGGCGGTTGCCGTGTTTGCGCGCTTTGGTGATCTGGCGCACGGATACCTGGATCTTTCCGCCGTTCTCCTGTTTTTGACTTTGACCGCGCTTTCGCTCTTCCTGACGCTGCGTCTGGAAAAAAGCCGCTCCGTAACGGCTTCCGCCGCGCCGCGTATGAAACCGGTGGCTACGCTCGTAACCGCCTCCGTGCTGTTGCTGGCCGTGCTTGGGAACGCCTGCTTCGGACTTCTTCCCTACCGCACGCGTCACCTCGCGGTCACTCCCTCGGATCCCTTTTCGGCAAAGGGGGCGAGTCTGGATTTGCTCGCGGAGCTTGACGAAGAGATCACGCTCTATCTCGTTTGTGACGGCAACGCCGCCGACGGAGAGATCTACCGCTTTTTGCTTTCCTACGCCGCGCACTCCCCACGGATCCACGTGCAGACCGTAAGCCCCAAGCTCACCCCGCACTTTCCCGCCGAGCACGGCCTTGCGGATTGGCCCGAGGTGAACAGCATCCTGGTGGAAAGCGAAAAACGCTCACGCCTGATCGATTATACCGATCTCTTTTTCTACTATTGCTACGATTCCTACTACGGATACGGCATGACCATGACCCCCGCTGAATATCAGAGCATGCTCCAATCCTTTTCCGAGGAATCGGCATCGGCGCTCGCGGAGTTTATCGGTTCCACCACGGCATATTTTGACGGCGAGACCGCCATGGCAAACGCCCTGCGGTACGTCACGCGCGAGGAGGTGCTCACGCTCTGCGTGCTTCGCGGCGGCACGGGAGCCAGCGCGCCCGATGCCACCCTGACCAAGGAGCTGACGGCGGCAGGCTGTGACCTTTACACCCTGCTCTCCGCCACCGAGATCCCCGAGGGCTGCGACGTGCTGCTGCTCCACGCCCCCACCTCCGATCTTTCCGAGCAGGAGGCCGAGGCGCTTTCGAGCTACCTTGCATCGGGCGGCAAGCTCTTTCTCACCACCCACTACGAATACCGCGAGCTTCCGCGTCTGCGAGCGATCCTCGCCTCCTACGGCATGCAGATGTCCGAGGCAAGGGACGTGGTTCTGGAGGGCGATCCCGATTACATGACGGTGGACGCAACGGGCACCTATCCCGAGCTCTTCCGCCCGCACATCCGCTCTGCCCACGCGGCAACGGGAGATTTTGACGGCTCGTTTCTCTTCTATCTCGCGCATGCGATCGATCTGACCGAAACCGCAGGCGTGACGCTCACGCCCTGGCTCTATACCTCGCGCGATGCGGTGCGCACCTACTACGACGCCGTCAAAAAGGATTGGGTGATTCCCGAGACCACGGCCTCCTATCCGGTGGGCGTGATTGCGGAAGCCGGCGACACCGCCATCCTCTGGCTTGCCTCTCCTTATCCGCTCCGCGCCGAATATAACACCTCGTCCGGCGGCGGCAACTTTACCCTGCTTCTGAACGCACTCGGTGCGTTGGGCAATACCGATACCTCCCGTACGTCTCTGGCGCCCTCCGCCATCGATGCGGCAAGGCTTTCCGAGGTCTCACCGCCCTCTCTGCTGCTCGCAGGCGCATGTTTCGTCCTGCTTCTTCCGCTTGGAACAGCTTCGGTGGGAGGCGCGGTCCTTGCGGCCCGCAAACGCCGCAAATAAAAAATCCCCTTGACAAAATCCGGGGGATATGGTATGATAACGAACAAAGAAACCGACATAGAAACAGAGGATAACAGCAAATGCGGATATTGGCGCTTGGAGACGTGGTTGGCTCGCGCACCATCGATTATTTACAGGACACCCTTTGGCGGATCCGCCAAAAAGAAGGCGTGGACCTCGTGATCGCAAACGGCGAAAACGCCACCGAGATCCGAGGGCTCAGCGCAGGGGACGCCAAGGCCCTGCTTGACACGGGCGTGGACGTGATCACGCTGGGCAACCATACCTATGGCATGCGCGATCTCTACCCGTTTTTAGAGGAGACCACCAACGTCATTCGCCCCGCAAATTACCCTCCCGAGGCACCCGGAAGCGGCTATACGATCGTTCGTATCGACGGCTGGCGCGTGCTTTGCATCAACGTCAACGGACGGGTGTATCTCGATGCGTTTGCAAGCCCGTTTGATACCGTGGATCGCATTCTGGAGCGCGAAAAAGGAAATTATGACCTCTCCGTGATGGACGTTCACGCCGAGGCCACCAGCGAAAAGCTGGCGCTTGCGCATTATTTTGACGGCCGGATCGACGTAATGTTCGGTACCCATACCCACGTTCCCACCGCCGACGAAGGGATCCTCCCCAAGGGCTCGGGATACGTGACCGATCTTGGGATGTGCGGCCCCGTAAACGGGATCCTGGGAACGGCCAAGGAGCCCGTAATCGAACGGTTCCGTACGCTGATGCCGGTTCGCTTTGCGGTGGCAGACGGAGAGATCCGCGCGCAGGGTGTGTTGTTTGAATGGGACGGCTCCCGTGTAAAATCCGTAAAAAGACTTGCGTTTTGAGTCTTTTTCGGAAAAAAGCCGGGAAAAACCGCAAAAGCATTGACAATCCCCGTAAATTCATGTATAATAATAGAATGTGATAGCAACGATCTGCGATTGAAACGGAAAAAGGAGGAAACAACATGGCACAGGAAACAAGACCGCTTGTGGAAGGCAAGTATCTGGAATACCTTGATAAGCCCCTGGTGCGCGAGGGCGACACCATTTGCTACGGCGACCTGAACGAGAAATGCATCCTGATCCTCGAGATCATGTCCTATAAGGAAGTGGACGGCAAACAAGTCCCGAAAAATATTCTGATCCAGGTGATCGATTCCAAGGATTCGTCCAAGATCATCAAGCAGGGCTCCAAGGAGGGTCTGCACGATGCATTTACCCTCGGCCTCGTTTGGCTCGATATGGCCTTGAAGGCGAAATAACCCCACGAATACAAAAAGAGCGGTCTTTCAAACAGATCGCTCTTTTTGTATTTCCAATTAAGGAGGGCCGTTGAAGAACAAGCAAAAGCGTTGCGCAAACAAATCCGCAAACCGGAACGCGCACGATTGTTGATGTTTTCGTTATAAATAACCGTGCGAAAAGTTCTTGCGGGGATAGGGGGGCGGGGGAAGGGGTGCTTCTTTCAAGAAGCACCC
>JAFVOP010000059.1 GCA_017505745.1 Clostridia bacterium | reverse complement strand
GAGAGCCAAAGCTCTCCGAGCGCTTTTGGTGCCGGTGATCGGGGTCGAACCGATACGGTATCGCTACCACTGGATTTTGAGTCCAGCACGTCTGCCAATTCCATCACACCGGCGTGCAACGGTAGTATTATAGCATAAACAAAAATAAAAATCAAGGGTTTTTTGAAAAAAATATTTTTTGTGGCGCGGGTTTTTGCTCCGGAGTCTTTTTTTGCCTTTCTTTTGTTGCTTTTTTCTCGATTTTTGTCATTTTTTCTCTGCCGATTTCCCTCATTAGTTATATATATAGGGGCTTTTTGCCGAAGTTCACAAAAAATCGAATGTTTTTAAGGAAGAAAAAAACAATTTTTTTATAAATTTTTAAAAAAACACTTGACAATCCAAGAAAATTATGCTAAAATAGTAAACTGCATTATAATCGCTCGTGCTGTGCGAACTGCGACGAAAAGCGACAAATTGCGGGGTGGCAATTTGCACAAAAGCTTTGAGATTCCAAGGCGCGCACAGCTGCAAAGGAAGAAGTTCCGGAGCGTTACCAAATTTTTGAATGGAGTGATTGATTTAATGATCCACGTAAAAGATCAGAAGCTTGGTCAAAACACAAGAAAGAGTTTCGCAAGATCCCGCTTTGACTACCCTCTGCCGAACCTGGTTGAGATTCAAACCAAGTCCTACGAATGGTTCAAGGAAGAGGGACTCATGGAGGTTCTGCGCGATGCCTCGCCGATCACCGACTATTCGGGAAATCTTGTCATCGAATTCATCTCATATACCTTGGATGATCAGCATCCGAAGTATCCGGTGGAGGAGTGCAAGGAAAGAGACGTCAACTATGCCGCGCCTCTGAAGGTCAACGTTCGTCTGACGAACAAGCAGACCGGAGAGGTCAAGCAGGCAGACATCTTTATGGGTGATTTCCCCTTGATGACCGAGACGGGTACTTTCGTCATCAACGGTGCAGAGCGCGTGATCGTATCGCAGATCATTCGTTCTCCCGGAATGTACTATTCTTCCGAGATCGACAAGGCAGGAATCAAGACCTACGCGACCACGGTCATTCCTTATCGCGGCGCATGGCTGGAATATGAGATCGACGCCATGGGTGTGATGTACGTTCGCATTGACAAGAACCGCAAGCTTCCCTTGACGATGCTTATCCGCGCGCTTGGCGTGGAGAGCCGTGAGGATATCTATGCGATGTTCGGTGACGAGAAGCATTTGGAGCGGACGTTGGAACGCGACGAGTCCGAGCAGCTCGCAGAGATCAACCGTTCCACCGTAGGCGTGGAATCCTTGAAGGAAATCTATAAAAAGCTTCGTCCGGGCGAGCCTCCCATCGAGGAAGCTGCGCGCACGCTGATCAATAACTATTTCTTTGATCCCAAGAGATATGACATTCAGCCTGTCGGACGTTATAAATATGATAAAAAGATGGCGATCAACACCCGAATCGCCAACCATCGTGCTGCCGAGGACGTTGTCAGCCCCCTGACGGGAGAGTTGCTGTGCGAGGCAGGCACTGTGATCACGCCCGCGCTCGCGCTCGATATCGCGCACGCGTGCGTGAACGAGGTAAAGATCTCGCTGGATAACGGCGACGTGATCAAGGTTTTGGGCAACAACACCGTTGAGCCCGAGTACCTCATCGGCTGTGACCTCAAAGATTGCGGTGTGCGCGAGAAGGTGCGCATTCCCGTGATGCTCGAGATCATGGAGGCGTGTGACGGTGACGTGGACGCCATCAAGGAGATGGCGAAGGCGAGAATTGCCGATCTGTGTCCCAAGCACATTACCATTGACGATATTTTCGCATCGATCAGCTACCTCTTGAACCTGACGCATGACGTCGGATGCGTGGACGATATCGACCACCTCGGCAACCGCCGCATCCGCTCGGTCGGTGAGCAGCTTCAGAATCAGCTCCGTATCGGCTTTACCCGTATGGACAAGATCATCAAGGAGCGCATGACCACCCAAGACAACGAGAAGCTGACCGTGCAGGCACTCATCAACATCCGTCCCGTGACCACGGCGATCCGTGAGTTCTTCGGATCGAGCCAGCTGTCGCAGTTCATGGACCAGAACAACCCCCTGGCAGAGCTGACGCACAAGCGCCGTCTGTCGGCACTCGGTCCCGGCGGTATCTCGCGTGACCGCGCATCCTTTGACGTCCGTGACGTACACTACACCCAGTACGGCCGCATGTGCCCGATCGAAACGCCCGAAGGTCCGAACATCGGTCTGATCTCCTATCTGACAACCTATGCTCGCATTTCCGAATACGGTTTCATCGAGGCGCCTTACCGCAAGGTCAAGCACGTGACCGATGAAAACGGTAACGTCAAGCACTTCGTGACCGATGAGGTCGAATATATGACTGCCGACGTGGAGGACAACTTTATCGTTGCGCAGGCGAACGAGCCGCTGGCGGACGACGATTCCTTCGTCAATGCAAAGGTTATCGCGCGTGACAAATCCGAGATCGTGGAGGCGGATGCCGCAAACGTGGACTATATGGACGTCGCACCGAAGATGCTGGTGTCCGTTGCGACCGCAATGATCCCCTTCTTGGAAAACGACGACAACTCGCGTGCACTCATGGGCGCGAACATGCAGAAGCAGGCGGTGCCGCTGATGGTCACCGATTCGCCGATCGTCGGAACGGGTATGGAATACAAGGCTGCATTGGATTCGGGCGTTGTGATGATCGCTCGAAACGCCGGTGTGGTCGAGCGCGTCCAGGCAGACCGCATTGTCGTGGCTTGCGACAACGGTGTGAAGGACGTTTACAATCTGATCAAGTTCAAGCGTACCAACCAGGGTACCTGCTTCAATCAGCGTCCTCTGGTCAAGAAGGGCGATCGCGTCGAGGAAGGACAGGTCATTGTGGACGGTCCCGCAACCTCCCGCGGAGAGGTCGCGTTGGGTAAGAACGCGCTCATCGGCTTCATGACTTGGGAAGGCTATAACTACGAGGACGCAGTTCTTCTGAATGAGAGACTCGTCAGAGACGACGTTTACACCTCGTTGCATATTGAGGAATATACCCACGAGGCAAGAGACACCAAGCTCGGCCCGGAGGAAATCACCCGTGAGATCCCCAACGTGGGTGAGGACGCCTTGCGCGATCTGAACGCCGAGGGTATCGTCAAGAAGGGAACCGAGGTTCGTTCCGGCGATATTCTGGTCGGAAAAACCACGCCGAAGGGCGAGACCGAGCTGACGGCAGAGGAGAGACTGCTTCGCGCGATCTTCGGCGAGAAGTCCAGAGAAGTCCGTGACACCTCCCTGCGCTTGGCACACGGTGAGGCGGGTATTGTTGTGGACGTGCGCGTGTTCTCCCATGAGCAGGGAGACGAGCTTCCCACCGGTGTCAACAAGGTGGTCAAGGTTTACGTTGCGCAGAAGCGTAAGATCTCGGTCGGAGACAAGATGGCGGGACGCCACGGTAACAAGGGTGTCGTTTCCCGTATTCTGCCGCCTGAGGATATGCCTTTCCTGCCCGACGGTACGCCGCTTGACATCGTGCTCAACCCGCTGGGCGTGCCTTCGCGTATGAACATCGGACAGGTGCTTGAGGTCCACCTCGGCATCGCGTCCAGAAAGCTTGGCTGGAAGATCATGACGCCCGTATTTGACGGCGCGAACGAGAAGGACATTCTCGAGTGCCTCAAGGCTGCGGGCATGCAGAGAGATATGTTCCCCTTGGAAAATCCCGAGGGAAAAGATCTCTATGAGGAATATATCAACGAGGAAACCGGAGAGAAGGAGCTTCGCACGCTGTCCGATGAGGAACGTGCAAACGAGGAATATATGAACCGGCTCCGTGCCGAGGGCAAATTGAAGATCCTTGACGGTAAGACCGTTCTTTACGACGGACGTACCGGAGAGCCCTTCGACAACCCCGTAACGGTCGGTATCATGTACTACCTGAAGCTTCACCATCTGGTTGACGATAAGATCCACGCCCGTTCCAACGGTCCGTACTCTCTTGTCACGCAGCAGCCTCTGGGCGGTAAGGCTCAGTTCGGCGGACAGCGTTTCGGAGAGATGGAGGTTTGGGCACTTGAGGCATACGGTGCAGCTTACACGCTGCAGGAGATCCTGACCGTGAAGTCTGACGACATCAACGGCCGCCGCCGCGCATACGAGGCGATCATCAAGGGACAGAACATCCCCACGCCGGGCGTTCCCGAATCCTTCAAGGTCATGGTCAAGGAGCTGCAGGCGTTGGCACTTGACATTCGTGTGCTTGACAAGGATGGTAATGAAATCGAGCTTTCGGAGCTCGGACGCGAGGAAGAGTCTTCTTCGATCAGCAAGGCAGATGCCGCTGCGATTGACGAGGTTCTCGGCAGAAGCGTCGAGGACGACGACATGCGCAAATCCTTCTTCTTTGAGGACGAGGACGGCAATGCTCTCGACGATGAAGAAGAGGAAGAGCTTTATGAAGAGGACGACTACGACTCCGATTATCCCGGATTTGATGAATAATTACGTATAGAAAGGATTTATGGTTACAACTGTGGAGCATAATGAATTTTCTTCTATCAAAATCGGTCTGGCGTCTCCCGAAATGATCCGTAACTGGTCATACGGTGAGGTCAGCAAGCCCGAGACGATCAACTACAGAACGCTCAAGGCAGAGGTCGGAGGACTGTTCTGCGAGCGCATCTTCGGCCCTGCCAAGGATGGCGCTTGTATGTGCGGAAAGTATAAGAACTCCCATAGCAAGGAGGTCTTCCGCTGCGAAAAATGCGGTGTTGACGTCACAACCAAAAAGGTTCGCCGTGAGAGAATGGGACACATTGAGCTTGCCGCTCCCGTTTCCCACATCTGGTATTTCAAGGCGGTTCCTTCGCGCATGGCGCTGGTTTTGGATATGTCTCCCAAGGCGCTTGAGCAGGTGCTTTACTTTGCCGAGAACGTCGTTCTGGACCCGGGCGCGACGCCCCTGGAGAAGGGCGCGGTCTTGTCCGAAAAGCAGCTGGTTGAGTACCGTGAGATGTACGGCAGTGAGTTCCGCGTCGGCATGGGTGCCGAGGCGATCAAGGAGCTGCTTGCCGGTATCGATATTGAGGAACTCTCCGAGAAACTGAAGGAAGAGCTTGCCGGTGCCGCAGGTCACGGTCAGAAAAAGACGCGCATCATCAAGCGTTTGGAGGTCATCGAGTCCTTCCGCAAGTCCGGAAACCGTCTCGAATGGATGATTCTGGACGTGATTCCCGTCATTCCTCCCGAAATTCGTCCGATGGTTCCGCTGGACGGCGGACGCTTCGCGACGAGTGATATCAACGAGCTTTACCGCCGCATCATCAGCCGCAACAACCGTTTGCGCAAGCTGATGGAGATCCGCACTCCCGAGATCGTCATCCGCAACGAGAAAAGAATGTTGCAGGAGGCTGTGGACGCTCTGATCGACAACGGTAAGAGAGGAAAGCCTGTCACCGGCGCTTCCAACCGTCCGCTCAAATCTCTGTCCGAAATGCTCAGAGGTAAGCAGGGACGCTTCCGTCAGAACCTTTTGGGTAAGCGCGTGGACTATTCCGGCCGTTCGGTTATCGTTGTCGGCCCCACTCTGAAGATCTATCAGTGCGGTCTGCCGAAGGAAATGGCGATCGAGCTGTTCAAGCCCTTCGTCATCAAGAGATTGGTTGAGCTCAACAAGGCGACCAACTTCAAGGATGCGCAAAAGAAGATCGATCGCGCCTACGATCCCGCAAACGCTTGCGTTTGGGATGCGCTCGAAAACGTGATCAAGGAGCATCCCGTGCTTCTCAACCGTGCGCCGACGCTGCACCGTCTGTCGATTCAGGCGTTTGAGCCCGTCCTGGTTGAGGGACGCGCGATCAAGCTGCACCCGCTGGTTTGTACGGCATTCAACGCCGACTTCGACGGCGACCAGATGCCCGTTCACGTTCCGCTGTCCGCAGAAGCGCAGGCAGAGGCACGCTTCCTGATGCTGTCGGCAAACAACCTGCTCAAGCCCATGGACGGTAAGGCAGTCGCCGTTCCGTCTCAGGATATGATCCTCGGTTCCTATTACCTGACCATGGAGAAGGACGGCGAGCCCGGTGAGGGCAGTTGCTACCGTGACTTCAACGAGGCAATGACCGCATACCGCAACGGCGTTCTCGGACTCCATGCAAAGATCCGCGTGCGTGTGTTTAAGGAGATCGACGGCGAGACCAAGTCCGCCATCATTCAGACCACGCTCGGACGTCTCATTTATAACCAACCCCTGCCGCAGAACCTCGGCTTTGTCGACAGAAGCAAGCCTGAGAATCAGTTCAAGCTTGAGGTCGAGTTTGTGATCAAGAAGAAGCAGCTCGGTCAGATCATCGACCGTTGCATCCGCAAGAACGGATTTGCTGTTTGCGCGAAGATGTTGGACGATATCAAGGCGATGGGTTATCAGTATTCCACCAGAGCTTCCTTCTCGATCTCGGTCTATGACATGACCATCCCGAAGGAAAAGGCACCGCTGATCGAAGAGGCGCAAAAGCAGGTGGACGTGCTCAACGAATATTACCGTCAGGGCTTGTTCTCCAATGAAGAGCGCTACAATGCGGTCATCAAGCTCTGGACCAAGACCACCAACGACGTCACCGACGCCCTGCAGGACAGCTTCAGCCAATTCAACCCGATCAAGATCATGTCTGATTCCGGAGCCCGCGGTTCCGTGGCACAGATGCGTCAGTTGGCGGGTATGCGCGGACTGATGTTTGCAACCAACGGACGCACCATCGAGATCCCGATCAAGTCCAACTTCCGTGAAGGCTTGAACATCCTCGAGTATTTCATGGGTGCGAAGGGATCGCGTAAGTCGCTGTCGGATACCGCTCTGCGTACCGCAGACTCGGGTTACCTGACGCGCCGTCTGGTCGACGTTTCCCAGGAGGTCATCGTTCGTGAGATCAAGTGTGATACCACGAAGGGCGTTTGGGTCAACGACATCATTGATGAAAAGGATAAGAACATTCTCGAGCCTCTGGCAGACCGTATCGTCGGTCGTTTCACCATGGGACCGATCGTCCATCCCGAAACCGGCGAGGTGATCCTCGAGGACGATCAAATGATCACCGAGGAGACGGTCGAGCAGATCGAGCAGGCAGGCATTCACAGCGTTCATATCCGTACGGTCATTCAGTGTCATGCAAAGCAGGGCATTTGCGCGCATTGCTATGGCGCGGACCTTGCAAACGGCAAGTTGGTTCAGGTCGGTGAGGCGGTCGGTATCATCGCCGCACAGTCAATCGGTGAGCCGGGTACCCAGCTGACCATGAGAACCTTCCACTCCGGTGGTGTCGCAGGTTCGGATATTACCCAGGGTCTGCCCCGTGTCGAGGAGCTTTTCGAGGCACGTCAGCCCAAAAAGGCAGCGGTCATGTCGGAGACAAGAGGTACCGCGCACATTGGAATGGCGGAGAATTCCAACACTCACGTGGTCACGGTGCATCCCGATGCCGAACAGCCCGAGGGCGTGATTCCCGAGATCAAGGAATATCGCATCCCTTACGGCACGAAGCTTTCGATCATCGACGGTCAGCATCTTGAGGTCGGTGAATCCATGACCGAGGGTAGCAAGGCTCCCGCGGATATCATGAGAATTCTCGGTCTTGACGCTGTTTATGAATATCTGATCAAGGAAATTCAGAAGGTCTACCGTTCGCAGTCTTGTAACGTCAACGACAAGCACGTTGAGATCATCGCGCGCCAGATGACGCGCAAGATGCGCGTGGAGGAGAGCGGAAGCACCGAGCTGCTCGTTGGTTCCGTCATTGATATGATGGAATTTGAGGAAGCCAATCGCGCCATTGATGCACGCATCGAGGCGGGTGAGGCAGGCTTGGAGCATGCGCAGGCAAGCACCGTGCTGTTGGGTATCACCAAGGCATCGTTGCAGACCGAATCCTTCCTGTCGGCAGCATCCTTCCAGGAAACCACCAAGGTTCTCACCGAGGCGGCGATTCGCGGAAAGATTGACCGCTTGCTCGGTCTTAAGGAGAACGTCATCATCGGTAAGCTGATTCCCGCCGGAACCGGTATGGGCTGCTACCATGACGTCGGCGTTCAGGAGAACGAGATGCCCGAAGAGGAAGAAGAAATCTTCGTGGGCTAAGATCGATATAAAATCAATGAAAACCACCGATCTGCGGATCGGTGGTTTTTGATTTGCTGCTTTGTTATATATAAAGGTGCTTTTTTGTGATATGATACATCAAAAAAGCGGATTTGATATGACGCATGTTCTTAAGGACAGTTTTTGAAATTTAATAAAATACGTTACCTACCGACAGGAAAAAGGATAGAGAAAGCAAATGCAATCTCTGTCCTTTTTTCTTGACAAGCACTGCATTTGTAGACACAAATGCTTCTATGTAGACTAATTCACAATTTTATGATATAATTTTATAAACCAATGCACCCAAATTCAAAAATGCCACACTATATGGATGAAAGGAGGCGAGAAAATGCAAGAAACGAACGAAATGCGTGATCGGCTT
>JAFVOP010000058.1 GCA_017505745.1 Clostridia bacterium | reverse complement strand
GTGTCGGTAGAGGGGCTGACGAAGGACAGCATCGTCCTTCTCGAACAAATAAGAACGATAGATAAGAATCGGCTGACCGATTACGTTGGCAGATTGGATAAAGAAACGATGGGCAAGGTAGACCGCGCCATCGTGATAAGTTTCGGAATCAAATACTTGGAGGAATTATTGAAATGAAAAACGTAGCCGTATATATGCGAGTTGGAAATAAGGAACAGATTGACACAAGAGGTCAGGAACGCAAAATCCCTACCCCCGAAGAACTCGAAGCCGAGGGATACGAGATCGTAACCCTGCCGAAGAAAAAGGCGTGGCTCTATATGAGGTCGAGCGTAGGCATCCCCGACACAGAGCGCAATGCGAGAATGAACATCCTCCGAGCGCAGGCGGAACACCGAGGATACGAGGTGGTCGGAGAAACGACGGTCATCGGTGCATCGTACAATTCGAGTCCGGCAATCGACAATTTGCTCAACAACGAATTCAAGCGCGAAGGAGTGGACGTTCTCTTTATGAGAGGAATTCGAGATATGTCCTTTCAGATTGCCGAGTCCATTGAGATATACGATAAGGTAACGGATAAAGGCTACGAGTTAAGAACGGCAGACGGCAGCGATGCGGTGTTCACCGCCGAAACCGAACACGGAATGAAGTGGCGTAAGATTTTCGAGCAGATGAGCGCAGGTCAGCGTGCGGAAGAAGCCGAACAGACCGAGTCTGACGAAGATCAGGACGTGTACGAAGCTCCCACGATGAGTATGGGAGGTGAGATGCAATGAAAGATAAGAATAACGCATCCTTCGCCTGGGGCGTGGGAATGCTCCGTACCCTGCTTGCGATGAAGCTCATCACCGAAGAAGAATACAGGAAGATCGTGAGAATCCAAGCTGAACATTACGGCGTGGAAATCGCCGTTTAACCCCGAAAAACAAAACCTTTTGTTTACATTTAGTGGTATTGACACCGCTTTTTTGTGTAAAAGGTAGATTTTCAAAAAAAGATAAAAAAGATACAAAAAAACGCTGGATAGTAACGAACTCCTGTGCTATTGTGTGTAGTGCCGAAAGGCGAAAAAACGGCAAGGAAACCCTTGCGAAAGGAGGAAGAAATGCATATCACGGAAATAACCCCGAAGATAGCTCAAAAGGCTGAAAAGATACGGCTTGCACCCTACTGCAGAGTATCAAGCGATTCCGCAGATCAGATGCATTCCTTCGCCACGCAGATAAGGTACTACAGCGAGTATGCGAAAAAGAATCCGCAATACGAGATCGTAGATATCTATGCGGATGAAGGCATCACGGGAACGGAAATGGAAAAGCGTGACGAGCTTAACCGCCTGCTCCGAGATTGCAGACGTGGAATGATAGACCGCATCATCACGAAGTCTGTCTCTCGCTTTGCAAGAAACACGGAAGAACTCATTGCTACTCTGCGTATGCTCAAGGAATTCGGCGTAAGCGTTTACTTTGAGGAACAAGGCATCGACACCCAACAAATGAATATGGAAATGATAGTTACATTCCCCGGTATGGCAGCTCAACAAGAGAGCGAAACCATATCGGGGAATGTTCGTTGGGGGATAAAAAAGCGGATGGAGAGTGGTGAATTTATCTGCTCCAACCCTGCATACGGATATACGCTTGAAAATGGCAAGATGGTCATATACGAAGCCGAAGCGGTAATTGTCCGCAGAATTTTCGATATGTTCCTTCAAGGGATGGGCAAGCAAATGATCGCAACCATTCTCAACGAGGAAGGCGTACCGAGAAGAAACGGCTACACGGTATGGCACGCAACAGCAGTTGACTATATTCTACGCAACGAAAAATATATGGGAGATGCCATCCTTGAAAAGACCTACACAACGAATTGCCTACCTTATAGGCAAAAGCGAAATAATGGCGAACGAGAAAAATACTACGTTGAAAATTATTGCCCTGCAATAATCAGCCAAGAAAAATACAAGGCAGCCCAAGAGATGATAGCGATAAAAAAAGGAACGAAACGTGGCAACACGGTTTATACGCTATCAAAAACAATGAGATGTCCCGATTGCGGAAGGCTTTTCCGCAGGCACGTGGCGAACGGCAAGGCATATTGGTGCTGTTCTCTCCTTACAGCAAATGCAAGCAAATGCAAAAGCAGACGAGTGAGAGAGCCGATGGTTTATGACACCTTCAATATGATGATTTATAAGCTAAAAGCGAACAGGCAGGATCTGCTTGAGCCTTTAATCCAACGGCTCGAATACTTACAGAGCCGAACGAGCGAGAACATTGAGAGAATACGGCAGATCGATAAGGAAATCGCAGACTTAAGTGCTAAAAACCTTGTTGTAACAAGATTGCATACAAGCGGAGTCCTTGGCACAGCCGAATACTCTATGCAGACCTCGGAAATAAGCAACAAGATAACCGAGTTACGAATTGAGCGTAGGAAAAAGCTCACCGAGGACGAAAACGATGTTATGCTCGACGAACTGAAAAGGCTTAACGAAATTCTCAAGGAGTATGAGCCGACAAGCGACTTTGACGAGGAAATGTTCGAGCAAATTATAGAATCAATCATCGTTGACGATACCTCAAGGCTGACCTTCCATTTAATCGGCGGTCTGACCTTGACAGAAGAAATCAAAGAGAAAGGAAGGTGCAGAACGGCATGAAAAACAGAAACATACTTTACGGCTACGGATACTTTGACGGAAAAATCGATATACACCCACAAGAATCCGAGATTGTAAAAGAGGTCTACGAGGCATACCTCAACGGAAAATCCCTGCTAATCATAATGAATATGCTGAACGAAAAGCAGATCGAGTATATGCCCGGCGTGGTGAATTGGAACAAGGCACGAGTAATGCGAATTCTTGATGATAAGCGATACTTGGGCGACGAGAAATACCCTGCCTTGATAGATCAAGAAACATACGATGCTGCCCAAGCGTTAAAAGAAAACAAATGCGACCAAAAGAACGTGGACAGGCAGGCTGATATTTTCCAATTAAGCACTCCCGTTAGATGTCCCACCTGCAACGGCGTTATGCGAAGAAAATACGATAAACGCCGAACAACGCAAAGCAGATGGGTATGCAGAAATCCCGAATGCAAAACCTCAATAAGAATAACGGACGAAGGATTGTTTACCGCAATAATGGAACTGCTCAACGGAGTGATAGCGAATCCCGAAAGAATTAACATACCGACAGAAAAAGAAAATGAGCCGAGCCTCGAAAGACGGCGACTCAACAGCGAGATCACAAGGCTTTTTGATAGCCTGCAAATTGACCGAGAGCTTGTCAGAAAGAAAATGATGGAATACGCATCCCTGCGATATAGCGAGATCGGCAATGAGGTGAGTACAGCCATAAGGCTGAAAGACATCTTTATACAGACAAGCCCAATGGAAACCTTCTCCCTTGAATTTGTAGAGAGAACGGTGGATGAAATAAGGTTAGCAACAGACGGAACGGTAAGCATCGTTCTCGAAAACAAACAAGAAATTAGAAAGGGGGTATATTATGCAGACACCCGTAGCTGAACAACCGAAGAAGGTAGTACGAGTTATCGCCCCTACGGTTACACCGCAAGAACAGGCGAAAAACCTATACCGCCAACTGCGAGTGGTCGCCTACTGCCGAGTATCGACCAAGCAAGAGGAACAGCTTAATAGCTATGAAACCCAAAAGAACTATTATACCGAACGAATCAACGCAGAGCCGAATTGGACTCTCGTGGCGATTTTCGCAGACAAAGGCATCACAGGCACGAGTGTAAAAAACCGTGACGAATTCAATAAGATGATTAAGCTCTGCAAGCGTGGCAAGGTCGATATGATAATCACCAAGTCAATATCCCGATTTGCAAGAAACACCCTCGACTGTCTAAAGTACACCCGAATGCTGAAAGCTATCGGAGTGGACGTGTTCTTCGAGGAACAAGGCATCCACAGCACACAGCCTGGGGCTGAATTTTACATCACCATTTACGGTAGCATCGCACAAAGCGAATCCGAGAACATAAGCGCAAACGTGAAATTCGGCAAGGCACAGAGTGCGAGAGAAGGTAACGTGGCATTCCACTACAAGAATTTCCTCGGCTACCGCAAGGGAGAGGACGGCAAGCCCGAAATAGTCCCCGAAGAAGCTGAAACGATACGCTTTATATACGAGAGCTTTCTCGCAGGCGACAGCTTCGGCGGTATCAAGGCGAAGCTCGAAGAAAAAGGAATTCTCTCCCCAAGCGGAACACCCACGTGGAGATACTCGACGATCCAATCCATACTGACGAATGAAAAATACGCAGGCGATGCCATTATCAATAAGACCTACATCGAGGACTGTATATCCAAAAAGGTCAAGGTCAACAACGGCGAACGGCAGAAATTCTACGTAGAAAACAATCATCCTGCCATCATCGACAGGGCGACATTCGCAAGAGTGCAAGAGGAACTTGCACGACGAAACGGAAAGCTCAAGGTCAAGCAGGTCGGCACAAAGACCGAGCAAGGCAAATACTCAAGTAAATTTGCATTGACCGAACTGCTCGTCTGCGGAGAGTGCAAAACCCCGTACCGAAGATGCACATGGACGGTCAAAGGAAAGAAGAAAATCGTATGGCGATGCATTAACCGCCTCGACTACGGCAAGAAATACTGCCACGAATCACCAACGGTAGAAGAAAGCGTACTGCACGAAGCTATTATGAACGCTATCTCAAGAACGGCTAAAGAAAATGCCGAACTTCTCAAGACCTTAAAGCTCCACATCGGGATGGGCTTGGATATGGGCGAGAGCGAGGACGAGAGCCTTGACCTACAAATCAAGATAGCCGAGATCGATGCGGAATTTAAGGCGATGCTGAATGCGGTGTCGAGCGATACAGTAGACACCTTTGACGAGCAAAGAGTGAAAGAGCTTATGGATGAAAAAAGCAAGCTCCAACAACAGCTTGCACAGATAGCCGAAAGAAAGCAAAAACGTGAAAATACGAAATCCCGACTTGATGAGATTTTCACGATACTTGACGGCATTAAAAATCGTCCGATGGAATACGATGACCGACTCGTCCGTCAGATCATCGAATGCGTGGTGGTCGAATCCAAGGAACGCATCAAGGTAGTATTCGTCGGCGGTTTGGAAATCACGGAAACCTTAATAAATAATATATAACAGGAGGAAAACACTATGCCAAAAAAGAATGCAACCACAACCAAAGCCCCGGAAAAGCAGGCGGCACCCAAGAAAGCCAAACTCCCGTCCATCGACGTGAGGATCGACTCGCTCGTTGACTACGAAGGTAGCAAAACCAAAGCATTTGCGAGTGCGAATATTGGTGGCGCGTTTGCCATCCACGGACTCCGAATCATGGACTCGGAAAAGGGATTGTTCGTATCGATGCCGTCAAGGAAAGACGGCGAGAATTACCGAGAGGTGTTCCACCCCGTATCAAGTGAAGCGAGAGATGAACTCAACAAAAAAGTCCTCGCAGCTTATGAACAGAAGCTCACCGAGGAACAGAGTCAGGAACAGGACGAAACGGAAACGCTTTCCGAGGAAGAATCGCAAGCCCCCGTCACGCAGACGATGTAAAAAGGCGCGACAGTTCAAACCCAAACAAAAAAAGGCGAAAATATCTTTTTTATCGCCCCTTCACAACGAAAAGGACACCGAAAGGTGTCCTTTTTTCGTTGGCGGATCGGAAAAGATTTGAACGCGAGCGCCCGCGAGAGGGAGCGAGGCAAGCGCCGCCGGTGGCGGAAGAAGCGCAGACGAGCGAGTGAGCAAATAAGGAGTATCGGGAGCGCGCTACGCGGACGCGACCGAGACGACTATATTTGCGAGGTGCGAAGCCACGAAGTGGCAAGAGAATCTTTCCTTCTCCGTATTTCAAGCAAATATTGTTGTACTCCTTGACAGTGACGGCTAAGCCG
This sequence comes from Clostridia bacterium, assembly GCA_017505745.1. GTDB lineage: Bacteria > Bacillota > Clostridia > Oscillospirales > CAG-272 > UMGS1865. Next base: position 22,460 of record JAFVOP010000058.1, on the reverse strand, counting down.
TGATAAAATATACGTAACCTATCGTGCTGCGTTAGAAAGCAGATACCCATTCTCTGCATTCTTGATTTTTCAAAAAATGTGGTAAAAGCCGGCACAGAATGACACATTGCGACCGAATCCTTTATTCGAATGACGGGCTTATATTTGTAACTTGCGATCATTACGAAACATTTTATGAAATATCAGGAAGGAGAATTTGACCACTATGTACACATACAAAGAAAAATACACGTTGGATTTTTCAAAGATTGAACACTGGTGCGAATTTCATCAAATCATAAAAGATGAACTTGACCTTCCAGAATATTATGGAAGAAATTGGGATGCATTATGGGATTGTTTAACCGATATGGTAGCTATAGATGAGCCGCTTAATATCGAAATATTGGGAGCCGAAGTGGTCGAGCAAAAATTGCCGGGGACAATAAACAAATTTGTTCAAATACTAAAGGATTTAAAGCATTGGGCGGACGATTATTTTTGCGACTGTGTAAAAGTAGAAATCGTCTACGGAGAAGCACGGTATGAAATAACCTGAGCTTTTCAATAACTGTTGAATTTGTCAGATTGTGTTGTGTACATGATATGCAATGCTCCTTCTCCGCCAACAAAAAAGCCTAATTTGTCTACCAGACAAATTAGGCTTTTTTGAATGATGTTTGCCTTCGGCAAATGATGACGGCTTCGCCTAATGATGTTCGCTGCGCGAATGATGTGTGCCTTGCGGCACATTAGGCAAACATCGCATCATTGCGGAACGAAGTGGAGCAACATCATATTTGCGAAGCAAATGCATCATATCGCCGTAAGGCGATGCATCACTTGACATACTAACGATTTTGTGATATAACAACGGAAAAGGACACCGAAAGGGACACCTACCATAAAGCAGGTTATAATCTCCCTGCGAGATCCGAACGGCGTTGCCGTTCGCCCTTCGGGTTTCGACTGCGTCCGCCCGTGTCATTCTGAGCGGAGCAAAACCGCAATGCGGTTGGCGGAGTCGAACTGCGAAGCAGTGCGAGGCATTGGCCGAGCAGGATCTCGGGCGGACTCCGCTCAAGATGACACGCAGGGGCAATACCTGCCGCAAAGCCAAAAGGAGTACGGACGATCTTGTTCGTACTCCTTTTCACACTCCTTCCACGCAAGGTATAGTGTGTGATACCTTATAGGTGCACTTTCGGGCGGTAACATTTTTGGGGGATATGCTCCGCAAAGCTCGGCGTGATAGTTTCGCGGATGCAACCGTGAGATTGCTCCTAATGGTCGCAGTGATATTCTCTCCGCCTTCGTTTCAAAGCCTTGACAGGAGATTGGCTTTATGCTATAATGACTGTGAAGCTGTTGGGACGGAGACCCCGCTTTTTTGGAAAGAACGGAGGCTTGCGCCCGACGGAAAAACAGTTTGCAAATAGGAGAAAAAACGATGCAAATGAATCGGTTAAACAAACGTGTATTGAAATTATGGTACATTCGAGCGGCAATTGGCGCCCTGGCGTTGGTTGGACTTGCGGTTGGTATCCTCGTCATTCTGCTTGCCACAGAAGCCTCGGGGGCCGTTATGCTCGCCGCTTCCATCGGCGCGGGAGTTCCCATTCTTCTGCTCCTTTGCGTTACGTTGATCATGCCTGCTCTGCAGTATAAAATGTATACTTGGGGCTATGATGACATGCGGATCGCAGTAAAGCAGGGCGTGATCTTCCGCCGGAGAGTGGTGATCCCCGTTTGCCAGATCCAGGACCTTCACAGAACGCAGGGGCCTTTGATGATGCTGCTGGGATTGAGCGGCGTCACCATTTCCACCGCGGGCTCGAACTTTGATATTTCCACCCTCACAACCGAGGAGGCAGATCAACTGATCGATGCGCTGGAGCAAAACCTGGAAGCAAGAGTTGAGGAATGGAAGCATGAAGAGATTTGACAAGGGATATGTGTATGCGGGGCTGGTGACGGATCTCTTCTACAGCCTGTTCCTGGTCGTTGTTTTTCTCCGGGACCTTCTCCTGGGCGAGGAATCCGACCCCGCGGATATTGCCGCGGCAGCTCCCGTGCTTGTGATTGGCTTTTTTGTGATCTATCTCTGCTTTGTTGCCTATCGGATCCTGTATTACCGCACGTCGGGCTATGCGTTTACGGAGCGGGAGATCCGATGCCACCGGGGCGTGCTGTTCCGGAAACGCTCGGTGATCGATTACAAAAAGGTACATGCCATCAATAAAAAACAAAGCCTCCTTCACCGCCTCTTTGGGATCGCCGTGCTAACGGTAGACAGCGGCTCCGCCAACACCTCGCACCAAGCGGAAATTACGATCATCGAAAAGAATACGGTTGTGGATGCACTTCTCAGCGAACTGAATGCGCTCAAGGAAAGCGGTGTCAGGAGCGATGCGGGCGAGACGAACAAAGAGGAGGTCCTTCTCTCGGACAAGGATAGCCTCTACCGCTTCACCTCCGGCAAAAAAATGCTCTACACCCTCATCAATCTTGCTTCCACCGCATGCTTCACGGCGTTGTTTGCGGGATTGGCGATCGCCGTGATCGGCGTTTGCAAGGGCGTGCTGCAGTTGGAGGGCCTCGGTACGTGGGGACAGTATTTCCTCGGCGCGATTTTGCTTACGGTTGGGGCAATGCTGCTGTTCTCGGCCTTCTCCCTGATCGGAAGCCTCCTGTATTCCTTCGTCGGTTATTACGGCTTCACCGTTACAAAGCAGGACCAAAGCCTTCAGATCACCTACGGGCTGTTGGAGAAGCACACCAATACCTTCCGCTACGATCGGATCAAGGCGGTCAAGATCTCGCAGGGGCTTGTACAAAGGATTCTTGGCTTCGCTTCCATTCGGCTGGAGGTGATCGGGTATACGGTGAGTAGCGGCGAGGAGGACAAAAACGCCGATCTTGGCGTGCTCGTCCCGTTTTGCAAGTACGGGGAGATCGACGAGATCCTCGGCAAGGTGTTGCCCGATTATATTCCGAGCGAAAAGCAAACGAAAGCAGTGTCTCTTTTCCCGTTCCTGTCGTGGTTCCTTCTGCTGTGGGGGATCGTTACCGGAGTCTCCCTGATGGGAGCGGTTGCGGGGATGACGGCGCTACACATCCCCACGGCAACGGTCATTGCGGTTGTGCTTGCCGTTGCGGGCGCGGCTTTGACCGTCCTGGGAATCAAATTTGCAAGCGCGGTGCTTGGGTACCGAACCAACGGGGTTGCCGTGGAGAACGGAAAGCTGACGGTATACAGCGGCGGCTTTCGCAAAACGGTTACGGTGTTTCCGGCAAAGCACCTCGTTGCGGTAGAGGCGGTGACCACCCCCCTTCGCAAAAAGCGCGGGATCGCCAGCGTAGTCATGCACCTGAAAACCAACGAGCATTCCTATGAAATCAAGGTTCATATCCAACAGGATACCCTTCCGGATACGTTGGAGCGCATGCTGACGCTGTAAGTCGGTTCGTTTAAACATTCTTCCCTGAACGGAACGGCCTTGCGGAACGCCTTCGTTTCCAAAGACCTGCAAGCCCGTTCTATCTCACACAGAGGTACTTATGAATCAGTTTATCACCGTAAAAGAGGCCGCCGAAAAATGGGGCGTCAGCCCGCGGCGGGTACAGATCCTGTGCAGTCAGGATCGCGTAAAGGGCGCCTATCGCTTTGGCAAATCGTGGATGATCCCCGAGCGTGCGATCCTTCCCAACGCGCGCCGCACCGAGGAGGAAAAGCTTCCGATGCCGCGCCGCAGTCCGTTTCTGGATATGACCAATCTCTATAACGAGGCGGGCGGGGCCGCGGCATGCGCCGACATGCTGATCAACCGCCCCGAGGCGTACGCGCTTTTTGAGGCGCAGCTGGCCTACCGCCGCGGTGAGATCAACAAGGTGTACGAAAAGGCGCGGTTCTTTCTTGCCTCGCGCTCGGGCTTTTACGCCATCCTCGGCGGCGGAATGCTCCTGGCGCAGTGCGCGATCTGGCTGGGCGATATGGAGCTTTGGAGTGAAGCCAAGAAGCATATCTTTGAGGCCCCCTGGAAAACCAAGGAGGAGCGGGAGATCATCTCGCTCTCGCTTGCCATTATTGATAGCTCGGTCTACGATAACAAGGACTATCCCGAATGGTTTACGGTGGGAAATTTTGAGGTTCTGCCTGCCGACGCGCACCCCGCGGCAAAGGTCTTTTACGTCAAATATCTCTATATGCAGGCGTTTGCCGTGGCCTCCAAGCAGCTGCAGTTTGAGGGCGTCCAGGGCCTTGCGCTGATGCGAATGCTGCCCAACACCATCGAGCTGCTGATCACACAGGCGGTGGTGGACGGCACCGTGATCCCCGAGATCTTTCTGCGCATGTCCTGCGCGGTGGCGTATCACAACTCCGGGCAGAGGGAGCGCGCGATCGCGCATATTGACAAGGCCATTGCATTGGCCTTCCCCGACCGCCTGTACGGGATCCTTGCGGAATATATCCGTCATTTCAACGGCCTGTTGGAGGAGCGGCTGTTCCTTGCCGACGAGCAGGCGGCAAACGCCATCATTTCCCTGTACGAGACCTATCGGATCGGCTGGGCGAGACTTTCGGGGCAGGTGCGCAACCGACAGATCGCCACCAATCTGACGCCGCGCGAGCATGAGGTGGCAAAGCTCAAGGCCTTTGGCTTCCGCCCCAAGCAGATCGGAGAGATGCTGTATCTGTCCGAATCGATGGTGCGCTTTCTCATCACGCAGATCGCAAACAAGGCAAACTGCTCGGAGGATGAGTTTGCACAGATCCTTTGATCTTCGAATGTTCGCAATGGCGAATAGAAAAAGACTCCCAAACTATTCGCGATGGCGAACAAAAAAGAAGAAATGGCGGTTGACGATCCGTGAAAAAACCGTCCAAAAACGCGAAAAAACCTTGATTTTTGAGGTTTTTTCGCGTTTTTTTGGTTCGTTTTTTGCGCGATTTTTCTTATTTGCGCCATTTTCGCCCGATCACGATTGCGTTTTTGGGGTCGAAATCCGCAAAGAAAATTGCGGAAATTGAGGCTTTTTCTATAGTGACGGCGAGGCGCGGTCTGTGGTATAATGATAACGTAAACCGCGCTGCCGTTTGGTGGCGCATTGCTTTGAAGGGAGGGGGACAACGATGCGGAACGCAAAAGAAGGAGATCTTTACGGCGTGGTCCGTATTTACGGCAAGACCTTTGAGATCTACTACGGCTATTACGAGGACTACGAGCGACAAAGCAAATACAACGATCCCGTGCCGATCTACCCCGATCTGGTCAAGACGCCGCAATACGATGACGGCGGACGGCCGATCGTAACCGAGATGCAGGTGGCCTGCGCGCATTACCGCGGCTCCGAGACGGATGACCGCTGCGGGCGCTGCCGGCACTTTCAAAAGGGCGAGCGCCTGTTTGGGCTTTGTCAGTGTGAGCAGATGCGAAGGAACGAATGAGCAAGCGCTCCGTAAAAAATGAAACCAAAGTACGAAACCGTACATAGAATATAAAGCAAATACATCATGGAGGAAAAATTGATGAAAACAGGAAAGATGACAAGATGGATCGGCTTATGGCTGTCGGTTCTGATGCTTGTGACGCTGCTGGGCGCGTTTACGATGACGGCGAGCGCGGCAGACGGCGACGTATCCTACGTGGAGCGTTCCTGGAACGGCACGCAGGTTGTGGATACGCAAAAAACGCTGTCGGCAGGCGGCTACACTTCGGTGACGGCCGGCTCCACGGCGTGGGGAATTGCCGATACGGTCACATGGTACGTGGTGGATTCCACCGTTACGCTTACCGAGCGTATCACGGTGACGGGCGACGTACATCTGGTGCTTGTTGACGGCGCCGTGCTGACGGCAAATCTTGGCGTCAACATTCCGGAGGGCAGCTCGCTCACGGTTTACGGACAGAGCGTGGACACGGGCAAGCTGTTGGCGGCTGTGGCGACCGATGGCGATGAGCGCTGGAACGCGGCGATCGGCGGAAATTATAATGAAGCCTTTGGAACGCTTACCGTTCACGGCGGCACCGTTGAGGGCTCTTTGAGTATTGTGACCAATAAAAACTACTCCGGTGCCGGCATCGGCGGCGCTTATAATGGCGGCGGCGGTAGTATTACCGTATATGGCGGCACCGTAAAGGGAACCGTAAATTATGATTTTTCCGGTGCCGGCATTGGCAGCGGTAAAAATGGAGGCGCATGCACCATCACGGTTTACGGCGGCTACGTAGAGGGAAACGCTAACCATGAGGACGGCGCCAACGCCGGCATCGGTGGCGGAGAAGACGGCGCGCAAGGTGATATTTTTATCCACGGCGGAACCGTTGTCGGAACTTCGCAACAGTATGCGGCAGGCATCGGATGCGCTTCAGAAGGAACCGGCGGTACGATCACGATCACCGGCGGCACGGTGACCGGAACAGCCGGCTATCTGGGCGCGGGTATTGGCGGCGGACGTAAGGCAAATCCCACGCTGATCCATATTTCCGGCGGCACGGTGACCGGCACGTCGGTATTGGGTGCGGGTGTTGGGTTTGGCTATGAAAATACGGGTGGAACGCTTCTGATCACCGGCGGCACGGTAAACGGAACCTCCAGCGGATATTGGGCCACCGGTAGCGGTGCGGGCGTTGGTGCCGGCAGCGACGCTACGGGCTGTATTCTTACGATCACGGGTGGAACCGTAACGGGAAGCAACACGGCATCCCAGCGCAAGGGTGCGGATATCGGCGGTGGTTATAGAGCAGACGTCGAAGTCCTGACGGTTTACGGCGATGCAACCTTGACCGGAACCGTTGACAAATACGCTGCCGGTCTGGTTCAAAGCGGCGACACCGTCACCGTGACAGGCAACTACACCCTGCCTTTCGATCTCACGATCGATGAGGGAACCACGCTGGTTATTTCCGAGGGCGCGACCCTGACGGTCCCCGAAGGAAAAACGCTGACCAACAACGGCGCGGTTACGGTAGAAGGATCGGTTGTCAACAACGGAACCGCTACCTGCGGCTCCACGGGTACGCACGGATACCGCGAGGCTTGCATTGTGAACTGTGCGCTTTGCGGAGAAGCGCGCGCGGATGCGGCGGATCATACCTATGACACCGGCTGTGACACCACCTGTAACGTTTGCGGCGACGTGCGTGTGGACGTTACCGAGCATGCGTATTCCGAGATCGGTGTTTGTGACTGCGGTGTGTTTGAGCCTGCCGTTTGGGTCACGAATGAGAACTATGCTTCCCTGGGGCTGACCGATGCATACGTGGACTATTACGCCGTTGGTAATTACGGACAGTTCCTGTGGATCAGAGATCACATCAACAGCGGCCATTCTGCAACCAATTTCGTTCTGACCGCGGACATTGATTTTAGTCCGCTGACCAACGACGATCTATGGGTACCGATCACAGACTTTGGCGGAACCTTTGACGGCGGATTCCATCGCATCAAGAATCTGTACTTGAATTACGTAGGTGGACACGGTGTCAAGTCCACGCTGTTCTGGCGCTCGCAAACCAGTACCTACCGCAACGTGATCATTGATAGCTCCTGCTATTTCAAGGGCGTAACGGCACCTCTGGTGAGCATCATTACGGAAGACAGCGGTGGCGAAAGCTATGATCCGCCCATAACGCTGACTTTTGAAAATTGCGGCAACGAAGCAAACGTTGACAGCGGCTCCTATTGTGCGGGCTTGGCACTGATCAACAGCGTGGATGTGAGCGGCAGCTTCACCAACTGCTATAACGCGGGCAACGTTTCGGGTACGAGCTCGCACGGTGCGTACGGCATTACAAGCGGCAATTATCTTAAATTTTATAACTGCTATAACAGCGGTACGATTACTGCCGGTACGAACAACGCATATGCTTTTTCGGGCGGTAATGCTTCGTATCAGAACAACTGTCACGATTACAAAGCCAACCCCGACGGCTTTGCCTCGGGTGAGGTCGCGTATCTGCTTTCGCAGGGTGTAACCGTAAATGAGGTGTTCTATAGCGGCGCGATCTGGGGACAGGATCTGACCACGGGTGAGGGTGACACCCACACCGACGCAGCTCCCGTTTTGGGCGGCGCGCGTGTTTACAGCTGCAACGGATACTCCAACGTAAACGAGCACGTGTTCAACCAATACGGCTATGATGACAACACACACTGGATAGAGTGCACCTGTGGCGAAAAGAGCGGTGCTGCTGCGGTGGCGCATGACCACAGTCTGGCAAAGTATGATGACCACAATCACTGGACCGAGTGCGAGTGCGGACATCAGACGGGTGTTACCTCTCACGTGACGGGTGATTGGGACTACGACGAGGAGCAGCATTGGAAGCGCTGCAGCGGCGGCTGTGAGATTGCTACGCTCGAGCTTGGAACGCATGCGCATAGCGAGGATTGGACGGTTGATACCACCACCGCATACCATCTGTGCGAATGCGGACATCAGGCGGACATCCGAGCACTTTCCTACAGCGTTACCTTTGATAAAAACGGCGGCACGGGAGACCTGGAGAACACGACCTTTGCATACAGTGCCGAAACGAAATTTGAATACACGGTTCCCGCGTGCGAGCTGACGTACGTCAACCATACCTTTACGGGTTGGCTGGTAAGCGTTGGCGGCAACGAGCTTGGCATCAAGCAGGCGAACGAGAAGCTGGACGTGGACGGCGACGTTGTGCTGACGGCACAGTGGAAGATTGATTTTATGTTTGAAACCGATCCCGCAGCAAAGAGCGGTTTGGTTTACAACGGCGAGATACTGGTGCTGATCACCGAGGGTACGGGAAACTCCGCCGCGCAGGAGCGCGGAACGGTGAAGTATCGCCTTGGTGACGGCGAATGGAGCGAAGTGCTTCCTGCGGCAATCGACGCGGGCGTCTACACCGTTCATTACGGCATTTTTGAGGGCGAGGACGGTCCTTATGCAGATGGCTTTCTGACCGTGACGGTGGATGCCAAGCCGATCACTCCCGCGATTGAGAATCTGACGGAGCTTGACTACGTACCGGGGCTTGGTGAGGAGAATCCTTCGAAGCCTTCCATTATGCTGAGTGCCGACGGCGAGACCATTGATCCTGTAAACTATACGGTTTCCTACGCCAACAACACGGCAAACGGAACGGCTACCGTGACGGTGACCGCAAATGCGGACGGAAACTACAGCTTTGAGCCGGTTTCCAAGGACTATCAAGTGACCGATCACCAGCATCAGTGGGAATACAGCGTGGATGAAACCGACGGGAACGTTGGATACGCTACCTGTATCAGTGCCGACGGCGGTACCTGTGTGGAGGGGCGCGTGGTGACCTTAACGCTGACGGCTCCCACCAACCTGACCTATGACGGCTTGGCCAAGGAGGCAACGCTGGAAATCGACCTGCCGTTTGAGAGATCCTTTGTAATCGTCTACACGGATCCGTCTGGCTCGGTGGTTGACACACCTACCGATGCGGGCAACTACCGGGCGCTTGTCTCCTTTGGATCATATCTTGATCTTTACGTAGAGTTTGAGATCCTCCCGCTCAGCCTGACGCTGGAATGGAGCCATACTGCCCTGACCTATAACGGTTCGGAGCAGAAGCCTGCGGTGTCTATTCTGACCGGTCTTCCGATCACCGCCGAAAGTGTTGTTGTTACCGTGAACGGCGCAGAGAAGGACGCGGGTAACTACACGGCAACGGCTACGGTTGACAGCGAGAACTTTACGCTGACGAATGCAACACAGGAGTTTTCCATTGCTCCCAAGCCCCTGACCCTGGAGTGGAGCAACCTGAGCTTTGTTTATGACAATGAGGAGCATTTTCCCACGGCTGCCATCGCGGACGGCGTCATCATGGGCGACACCGTAAACGTTGCGGTTTCGCCTGATCATGAAGGCTCGGCGATCGCTGCGGACAACTACCGTGTGATTGCGAAGGTTGACAACTCTAACTACACTCTGACGAATGCGACGCAGGCATATACCATTGTGCCTTTGGAGCTGGAGTCTCCCGTGATCGAGGCGGTGGAATACAACGGGGAACTTCAGATCGCTTCTCTGCCGTTAAGTGATGATTACATCGCAACCGTTAACAATGGCGGCGTGGAAGTGGGGGAATACGACGTGGTTCTGACGTTGACGAACTTCGGAAACACCAAGTGGAAGGATTCTGACACGGATACGCTGACACTCAAGTTTACAATCAAAAAACGGGTCCTGGATCCGAGCGGTGATACGGAATTTCAGACGGTATATACCGGGGAGGAGCAGGCTCCGAGGATTCTTACGGGCGCGCCCTTCAAGTGCGTTGTTGTTGAAACCTTTACCAACGTGGGTGAATACGAGGTGGTTTTGCAGCTGGTTGATACCGTGCGCTACGAGTGGAAGAATCCAGACTCCGAGGACGCTACCCTGACAACGGCGATCTTTACGATCGGCAAGGCACCCAATGAATGGGTGGAGACGCCCAACATAGAGGATTGGCACATGGGTGAGGAGCCGAGCGAGCCCGTATATCAGGCACTGTTTGGCAACGGTAACGTGCAGGTGGTCTACTTCCCCGCAAACGGAAGTTCGGCGGATGCAACCGAGGAGATTCCCACCCAACCCGGTGAATACGTGGCTCTGTTTACCATTTCCGGCACCGAGAATTACACCGCGCTGATCGGCATAGCAGAGTTTCAGATTCTGGATCCGCACGTTATGATTGGCAGCTGGGCACTCCCTGTATTTCACTACATGGATACCAACGGCATCATTTCCGAAGCGCGTCCCGAGGGTGGCTACGCCTACCTGCGCGAGGACGGTGTGCTGGTGCTGAATCATTTTGAACTGGATGCGTCGGTCCTTGCCACGGTTGAGCGCACCGAGGAAAACGAGCATTTGTACGCCAGAGATTTTGATCTTGCCGAAGCGGGGAACCTGTTGATCAAGCTGAATGCCGATACCGAGGTTTTGCTGATCGGTGAGAACCGGCTGGAGAACTTCGGCTCCGAGGTCACAATCGGCAGCGTGGAATTCTCTCTGACGCTTCGCGGCGGAACGTTTATCGCGAATGGCGGTATCGTTGCGAACGGACTGGCGCTGGAGAACTGCACAGTAATTGCGACGGGCATGGCGAGCTAACGTTTCTGCGCGCAAGCTCCTGTTTGTTTGAACTCGGTTCGAACATAATTGCATTAGGCGATCTGACGCTGACCGACTGTACGGTAAGCAGCGCGGCGATCAGCGCGCAAAAGAACATAACGGTAGAGGGCTCTGTTGTGAGGGGCGAAAGACTGATGATAGTACCCGCGGGTGACGTCTTTTATGAGATGACGGTTCGCAACAGCCGTATTGGGCTTATGGGGCGAATCGGACTGGACGCCGCTTCGCTTGTGGCAGAGAACTCGGTCTTTGAGATCACAGCATCGGAAAGCGGAGCGATCCGTGCCGAGATCCTGGACATGGAAAACTGTGAGCTGAAGCTTTCCGCGGTCTTTGGAGTTTCCTTCCGGTATGCCGAGCTGACCGACTGTACCGTTGAGGCGCTCTGTGAAAACGGCTTGTTCAACCAAGCAACCGATGACACAAGCTCAACGCTTGTGCTCAACAACTGTGAGATCGAGGCCGAAACCGAGGGAGCATTCCCGACAATGATCCGGGCAACCGAGGTGGTTGTGAACGGCGGTAAGCTGAAGCTGACGGGTGGAGATCTTAGCCTTGTGATCCTGTGCGACGCGTTTTCTGCCACCGATGCCGAGCTTGATCTGAACTACGGAGAAATGGCTCTGAAGGCCTATGAAATTGAGATTCGCCGCACCAAGCTGACGGTCGAGCAGGCGGAGACGGCAACTGCATTCGGAACCGCGATAGAATCGTTGGCGGTAGTCTTGTATGACAGCACCGTTTCGATTCAGGGCGGTATGAAGGGAATTTACGCAGCAGATGGTCTGATTTTGATAAATTCGAAGCTGGATATCGAGCTTGCGGTGAACGAGGGTGCTACTGCCTCTCCCGTGACGGAAGGGGAAGCCACCGAGGATACCGAGACGGTAACGCCCGTATACGTGGGTATTGAGACGGTTTATTTTAGCTTCTACGGTGCCGATTCCGCTCTGACGGTTACGCTTCCCGAGGATGCACAGGGGAAGGCGATCCTGGTGCAGGACCTCTATTATGAAGAGAACACCATGCAGATCACGGCTCCCGAGGGCGCGGAGTGGAAGGAAATACCGGCGGAGGAAGAAGGCGCGCCTATCCTCTCCGAAATCGTTGTTATCGACGGTGAGACCGTGACCTATCCGAACACGGTAATGATCTCCTACGTGGAGAGCGAGGAGGATTCCGAAGAAGATCCCACGGAGCCTGCGCTTTACATTGGCGATGTTTTGCTGGTGAACGGCAACTATCTGGACAACAACGGAGAGGTATCCAATGTTAGACCCGAGGGCGGCTACGCGCACCTCTTGGACGGCGTGCTGACCCTGCATGACTTTGCCTACTACGGCGTTGGTTATTTGTTCTTCTCGGAATACGATGAGGAGTTTGACACTACCTATGAGCTCTATGCGGGTATCTACAGCACCGATGCGCTGACGCTGCGCCTGGAGGGCAAGAATCTGCTGGATCTTTCGACCTTTGCGGGCGATCGCGAGACCTACGGAATCGTGATAGACAAGGACCTGACGGTGGAAGGCGACGGCGTGCTGAAGGTCTTTGCTACCGATGACGGCATTGAGGTTTGGGGTGCGCTTACAGTCAGCGATTGTACCGTGGAGATGGAGACGGGTAGCGAGGGCTTTGACGTGTACGGAACGGCTCTGTTTGAAAATTGCAAGCTGGTTCTGAACGTGGTGGATGACGGTATCTGGGCACAGGATGATCTGACCGTGGTGGATTGCACGGTGGAGATCGTTTCTGATGACGATGACGGTCTCTATGCCGATGCCGACGTGACGTTGATCGACTCTACGTTCCGTATCACTGCCAGCAGTGACGGCATTGATGCCGAGGATGATCTGATCATGATCGGCTGTGAGGCGGTAATCGAGGCGGGCGATACTGGTATTGAGGTTGACAATGACGTGGAGATCACCGATTGCGTGCTGCAGATCACGGCTGACGATCACGGCATTGGAAGCGAGGATGAGAGCATTGTCATTACAGACAGCACGCTCGTGATCGACACCGAGGAGAACGGCATTTATGTGGAAAATGGAGATCTGTCGCTGATTGGCAGTACGTTGACGGTGACTGCGGACGATAATGCGATTCGAGTGAGCGCAAAGCTGACCGTTGAGGACAGCGCTCTGACATTGACTGCTTCTGAGATCGGAATCTCCAACGATGACAGCAACGCGATGCTGTTGAGCATGAGCGGCGCAAATAACCTCTTTGAAAGAGAGATCATCATTCGCAACAGTACCGTTGCTGTCAACGATAGCTACATTGGTATTGTCGGCTTCCGTATGACTGCAATGGATTCCACGCTGCATGTCAACTCGTATATCGTTGCGGTTGACGCCGGAATCCTCCTTCTTGAAAACTGTGAGGGTACGCTGAACAGCAACGAATACGTTTCGATCGTTGCAGGTGATCTTAAGGTGATCGGAGGCGATCTGAAGCTTTCCGGAAGCGGCGTGATCGAGGCGGAGATGGTTCGTTTGTCCGATAGTAAGCTCGGGCTTTACAAGTGGGGCGACCTCATTCGCCCTGTGATCGTGTGCGGAGTACTGTCGATCGAGGGAGAAAATACCGAGATCTTCTGCAACATGGGCGACTACTTTGCTGTGTATGAGGATATCAACGTTGATTCCAATCTGATCTTCTGCGATCCTTACGAGAATTTGGAATATTACTTTGATCCCTCCAGTGGACGCGTATTCCAATCTATGGACGGCTATCCGGTGGGAGAATTCCTGATCCTGCCTCGCATGGACGATGCAACGGTGGAGGAAGAGAAGGTTCTTGTGATCGGTGACAAGGAGCTTGGCATTGGAGAATACCTTGACAGCGAGGGCAACGTGACCTCCGAAATTCCCGCAGGCGGCTTTGCATACTTCAACGGAAGTGAGCTGATCCTGAAGAATTTCACCCTTGAGGGCGGTGGCACAACGCTGATCACGCTCAACGGCGAGGAGATCACAGCGGGCATTTACAACCCCGGTGCGCTGACGGTCCGTCTGATTGGAAGCAACAGCCTGAAATTTACCTCGGCAGCGACGGTTGGAATCGCGCTGGGCGACGGTGACCTGACGCTTTTGGGCGACGGAAGCCTGACGCTGGATACCACGGCAACGGGTATCGCGCTCTACGGAGATCTGACTGTGGAGAAGGCTACGCTGACGGTCCATGCGATCGACCTCGGCGTGAAGGCAAACGGAATCTCTCTCACGGACGCTTCCGTTGCGGTGAATGCCGCCGGCGAGGAGGCTGTGACGGGTGTTTCTACCTTTAGCAACCTTGAGATGCGCGAGAGCAACCTGACCGTAAGCGTTGAAAACACGGGCGACGTGAGTGGAGATGCAATCGCGGTCTACTGTGAAATTGGAAACGTGTGTTTGATTGACAGCTCGGTGACACTGAACGGCACGGGCGCGAACGGCTTGCATCTGAATATGGGAAATCTGACGTTGACCGATAGCATCCTGACCGTGAAGGAGGCAGGAGACGGTATCATTCTCCCCGTGGGAACTCTGACGGTGAATAACAGTGCGCTGACCGTGTCTGTAAACAGTGCAAAAACGAATGATGACATTTTGATTGCTATCTGCGCGAGCGAGCTTACTCTCAAGGGAAGCAACACCCGTGTTTCCGTAACGGTAGACGGGAACGGAACCCCGATTTTGGCTTCGGATGTTACGCTCTCCGACGGCCTGACGCTTCTGATCCCCGAAGGCGGTAAACTTGAGCAAAGCGACTCCTATTACCGGGTGGTGGATGCAAACGGGGCCGACGTAAAGCAGGTAACCGTTGGTATCGCAGAGGCGAGCGCCCTGGAAGCCATGACCGTAACGGTTGGCGGCGTGGAGCTGGCAAACGGCGAGTATCTCGACACCCTTGGCAATATTACTACCGAAAAGCCCGAGGGCGGCTACGCATATCTGAAGGATGGCGTGCTTACGCTGAACAATTTCGTATATCTGACGAAGAAGTACGATAGCTACGAGGGCATTTATACAACGGCCGATCTGACGTTGGTTCTGATCGGAGAAAACAAGATCGATTCCTACAACAAAACCGGCATCCGGGTTGAGGGCTACCTGACGGTGAACGGCAGCGGAACGCTGACCGTGACTTCGGGCGAGGCTTGTGTGAAAGCCGACGGCGTGATCTTCCTTGGCGGGGAGCTCCGCTTGACCTCTACCAAGGGCAAGCACGCGATGGTGGCATCGGACGTGATCCTCCTGGGTGAGCGGACCGTGGTATCGGTTCCCGTGAATGCGATCCTGCAAAAGCTGGACGGCGAACACGTATTTACCGATGCAAGAGGCAACGCGGCCGCGGTGCTGACGCTGACCTGGGCGGCACACAGCTGCATCGATGAGGATCCGATGGATCATCTTTGCGATATTTGCGGCAAGGATTCCCCGACCTGCAGAGATGCGGACCGCGACCACGCCTGCGATGCTTGCGGCGGCGAGATGGGCTATCATGCCGATACCGATCGCGACCACGTATGTGAGTACGGCTGTGGCGTGGCCATTGGTGTGTGCGAGGACAACGATCTCGACCACGAGTGCGACTACGGATGTGACAAGGTATTTGGCGAGTGCAAGGACGCCGATACCGATCACGCCTGCGACTACGGCTGTGACAAGGTTTACGGCAACTGCGCCGACGCCGACAGAGACCATGCCTGCGACTACGGATGTGACAAGGTATTTGGCGAGTGCAAGGATGCCGACACCGATCACGCCTGCGACTACGGTTGTGACGAGGTATTTGGCGAGTGCAAGGATGCCGACACCGATCACGCCTGCGACTACGGCTGTGACAAGGTTTACGGCAATTGCACCGACGCCGACAGAGACCATGCCTGCGACTACGGTTGCGACAAGGTATTTGGCGAGTGCAAGGATGCCGACACCGATCACATCTGCGACTACGGATGTGACAAGGTATTTGGCGAGTGCAAGGACGCCAACACCGATCATGCCTGCGACTACGGCTGTGACAAGGTTTACGGCAACTGCGCCGACGCTGACAGAGACCATGCCTGCGACTACGGTTGCGACAAGGTATTTGGCGAATGCAAGGATGCCGATACCGATCACGCCTGCGATTACGGCTGCGACGAGGTATTTGGTACGCACGCCGCGGCAAGCGGTTCTCACATCTGCGCATACTGCAAGGAGACGGTGAACGATTGCGGAGATACCGACGCCAACCACGTCTGTGATATTTGCGGCGTTGAGCTGCAGCATCAGTATTCCGATTCGTGGGAGAGCAACGCTGACCGCCACTGGCACGAATGCTCCTGCGGTGACATACAGGGAGAGGCCGACCACTTCTTTGGAGAGTGGACGGTGACCAAGGAGGCCACCGTTGACGAGGCGGGAAGCAAGAGCCGAAGCTGCGCTTGCGGCTTTACGGAAGAGGAAGTGATTCCCATGCTCTCCGAGGACGGCGCTGACCGCAGATTGCCCGCGGGCGCCATCGTGGCGATCGTGCTGGGCTCCACCGCTCTGGTGGGCGTTGGCGGCTTTGCGATCTGGTGGTTTGCGATCAGCAAACGCACGCTGGCGCAGCTTGGCGCAGGCTGCAAGGGCATTGCCATGCGCGTTGGCGGCGCTTGCAAGGGTGCTGCGCAAAAGGTAAAGGGCGTCTTTACCAAAAAGTAACTGCATACGCAGAGCGTCTGCAAGCATGCATACGGCTCGCGGCGGCAAAGTCCGCCGTGACCCGTATCGCAAATCTGGCCGCCCCAAATACCGCATGGCGGTATTTGGGGCGGCCTTTGTTCGTTTTTTGGATGCTTGCGATTGCAACATCGATCGAAGCCATGGCAAGAAAAAAACGCCGCCACGCAGGAAAAAATCTTTCCAAACGCTTGAAATTTTTTTGAAATGTGGTATAATAGGAGCATAAAAAGGCAAAAACGCGAGAAACCGGCAGACCGCCCCGTTTTGTGGGCTCTGCGGCTACAAAAAACGTGGGAGGAGGGAAGTCCGTGACAATTGGATATGCGATCACGCTGGTGTTGGCTGTGGGCCTGCTGATTGCCTACCTCGCCATGGTCAAAAGCAAAGAGTTCTGGCTTACCATGCTCTATATTTGCGTATCGGTGGTCAATCTCGGATATTTGCTCCTGTCTCTTGCCGATACCGTGGCGTTTGCGGTGTTTGGCAATGACGTGGCGTATCTTGGCAGTGTATTTCTCTGCATGTGTATGTTTCTCACCGTTGTCCGTCTTTGCGGATTTGAGGTAAAAACCGTTCACGTGGTTACCTGCGTGCTGCTTGGGGTGCTGATGTTTGCGGTGGTTGCAAGCTCACCGATGCTTCCGCTTTACTACAAAAGCGTGAGCATTGAAAAAATTGACGGCGCCACAAAGCTGGTAAAGGTTTACGGCGTGTTGCATCCCGTTTATACGGTATATCTGCTTAGCTACATTTTTGCAATGATTGGCACCATTGCCCACTCGGTGCGAAAAAAGAAGATCGGCAAGCCAAAGCTTGCGGGCTTTCTTTCTGCCATTGTTTGCGGAAACATTGTGGTATGACTGTTTGAAAAGCTGGTGCGATGGGAATACGAATTCCTTTCGGTTACCTACATCGTGTCCGAGCTGTTGTTGCTGCTGGTGTATTGGATGATGCAGGACTACGTGCATATCAGCGAGCTGCACAAGGCGGTTTCGGCCAAGGAGCAGTTGGGAACGGACGTTGCCGCCATGCCGATGCAGACCAAGATCGAACGGGTGCTGGCAAACGTGAAAAGCGGCGAAACGGTCTCCGCGCGCGAGCGTGAGATTTTGGAGTTTATTCTCAACAACCGCAAGCGGCGCGAGATTGCCGAGGAGCTGCACCTCTCGGAGAACACCGTAAAAACCTATACCCGAACGCTGTATTCCAAGCTTGGCGTGGGATGCAGAGAGGAGCTGTACGCGCTGCTGCTGCAAAACCGGCAATAAAGCAACCTTACACCGATATTTTGGACGACGGAGCCCTCCGCCGTCCTTTTTTTGCGCTGTTTTTTCTTCTTTTTTTCATTTTCACCCCTGTTTCACCCCTATTTTTTGAAATTTCACCCCGTAGGGGTGTACCGAGCGCACGCGCTTTTGTGATAAAATATAGGCAAGATAGAAATTGGTACTATCAAATAACAAGAAAAGGAGAACAAACGATGAAAACGAAGGCACGTAAGATTCTTGGCATACTGCTTACGGTATGCCTGACGGTAGGCATTTTTGCGGGTGTCTGGCTTGGACTCAGCCCCGAGGTGGAGGCCGTAGCGGCGACGCAGGTTACGCTGATCGACGACGGCGGAACTACAATAACACTCAATGCTGCCGTATCGGAGGAAACGTACGAGTGGGATCCGACTACCTCCACGCTCACGCTGAACGGCTGGAGCGGAAAGAAGATCAACGGCAACGGGGACTTCAATCTGCGTCTGAAGGACATAAACACCATTCAGATGGAGATTTCTGAGTTGGAAGAGACCTATGGCTTGGGAGCCAATCCAACTTCGGGCTCCATGGGAACCATTACCGTGACTGCCGATGAGGACGGTACGCTCAACATTCTGGGTGACCTGAAAGGTGCGAACGGCACTGCCATACACGGCGTTCGGGCGTATACCGTGCTGCTCAGCGGTAAGCTGAACATCGATATTACCAGCGACGGATACGGCCATATGTACGGTATGTGGGGCACGACCAACTTGGTTGATCAAACCGATGGCGTGGATCTGGACGTTCGGATGGAAAGCACGTATGACGGCACCCGAAATTTCAGTATATACGGCCTCTACAACAGCGGCCTGTACTACCAACCGATCTACGGTGCGGAAACCGCGCCGCAAAACGTGACGGTAGACGTTTCGGTAAAGGGCCCGCAAAAGGCGGCGGTTTATGCAATCGGCGATATTTATATCCATTCCGGCTCCGGCGGCCTGGATCCCGATATCGATATCGTTGCCGTTGCCAATAACGATGGGTCCACCGAACGAGGATGCTTTGCGGTGCACGGCCTCAGAGCCTATTACGTAGGAAAAAACGCAACCCTGGATTGCACGGGTATGGTGCGCTCCGGTAGTTTGGACAGTGATTTTTATTTCGACGGGCATACGCAATCCACCGCCCCTGCCGACAATAAGTATATCTGGTCGGTGGAGGACCCGGAGGCTGCGTATCTGTACTTTATTGCCACCGATTATGCAGGTGTGCCGTTGGAGAAATTCGTGCTGGCATACAACGAAACGCTTCCCGACCTTGAATGGAAGGGCGAAGATGCAAGGATCACGGGTGGAAAAATCGGAGAGAATTCTGCAGAGCTCTATTTGCTTCCTTATATCAAGGGCGCCTCTTCCTATCGAACGAGCGATTGGACTTTTCAGCTGAAGGCGGGAAGCGCGCTTCCCGAGGGCCTTACACTCTATAGCAATGGCGGCTCGATCACCGGATCGGCTACCCAGGCTTGCGAGGCGGGCGAGGTCACGATCGTTGCAACCGACCGCATGGGAACTCCTTCCGATTCTGCGGATGACCGCACCCTCGAATTTACGGTAGCGTATGATGCGTGGGTGGAGCCGGATCGGTTTTTACAGGTGGGCAGCGATCCCCAGGTGGAGATCCGCGAAAACGGCTCGGGCACGGGCTGGAGCTATGACGGCACCACCAAGATCCTGACCCTGGACGGCTACCACGGCGGTCCGATCCAATCCGAATGGGATCTGCACATCCATCTGGTGGGTGAAAATACCATTACGATGGTGGACGAGTCGAATTCCAAGGGCATTTTCATCGACAATTACAAGAGTCTTTTGATTAGCGCTGCGGAAGACGGCAAGCTGAACATCGTTGGAGAGCTGACGCATGACTACTTTTACGCAATATACGGCTACCTCACCGTGCAGGGCGGAAAGCTGAACGTGGATGTTGATGCTACTTTCGGTTCCAATTACCAGGGCTACGGTATTTGGGGTGGCTTAACGCTGACGGACGAATCCCAAAACGTGGAGGTGAACGTGAACATCGGCGTGGAAGGCACCGGCTCCGGACGCGTGCACGGAATTTATAACGGTAGCTTGTATTACTCCGAGGAGGATGACAGCGTTACGTATCCCTCCGCAACCGTTTCCGTGAACGTTACAGGTACGGAAGACGTGGCGGTGGAAGCGTTCGGCGGCATTAACATCCGATCGGCAAATGCCGACATTGATATCGTGGCGGTTGCAAGCAATAACACTTCCGAAACCAAATCACGCTATGCCGTGAACGATCTCGGCACGTTTGACGTAGGCCCCAAAGTGACGTTGGACTGCACCGGTTGGGTACGCAGAGGCGACTATACCGGGGACTGGGTATTTAACGGCCATATGCAAACCACCACTCCCGAAAACAACACCTTTGTGTGGAAGCGCGACGAGGATACGGTGAATGATCCGTACCCATACTTTACGATGTACAAACTGGACGGAAGCATTGTGGAGGAGGCCGTATTTGCTTATAAGGAGGATCTGGGAGAGCTGAAATGGACGGGCAACGGCTTTATTTCGGTTCCCGGCGCCATCCTGGGAGAAAGCTTTTACGGGACCGATCTGCTTTCGGGCATTCTCAACGGTTCTCATTATTACGCCAGCTACAATAATACCTGGTCTTTTGTGGTGACTGAGGGCTCGCTCCCCGAGGGACTCAATTTGCATTCCAGCGAAGGCTTGATTTACGGCTCGCGGAATCACGTATATTCCGCGGGTACGGTGACCATCTGCGCCACCGATAAGAACTGCACGGAGGACCCTTCGGACGACCGCAGCGTAACCTTTACGGTTCCGTACGGCGCGGTACAGTCCAACAACCCCGTTACGGGTGTGACACTGAATAAGGATTCTCTGATCCTGGAGTACGACGGAAGCGGCGACGTGACCGCAACGGTTACCCCCTCCGACGCGGCCTACCCGAACGTGAAGGGCCAGATGGCGGGCGGTAACTCCAACCTGTATACCGAGAACATCAGCACTCCCGAAAACGGAGTCAGCGTGGTTACCATTCGCGCCAACAATTTCGTTGGAAAAGCAACCTTTTACATCATCACGGTGGATATGGGGTACCACCAGGAGCTGACCGTATACGTCCGTGAAAAGGCTCCCGAGATTTCGATCGATTACCGAAACGAGGAGCTGGAGGGCTTTTCTGCGGGCAGAACCTATATCGTTACCGTGGACGGCGGCGCTCCCACGGAGATCGCTCCCGAAGGCTATGCGATCGATATTCGCGAGGAATGGATCGGCAAAACGGTCTCCATCGTTTTGAAGCATGACGGGGAAGCAAACTGCAACAGCCCCGCGCAGGAGCTGGCAATTCCCGCCCGCCCTGCGGCTCCCACTCCCGGCAAGACCGACGCATCGGGCGCGGAGGCCGAGGACGGCAGCATTACGGGCGTGACCTCCACGATGGAATACAAGCAGGAGAGCCAGGATTCGTGGTCCTCTATCTACAGCGACACGGTGAACTATCTGGGCGTTGGCACCTATCACGTCAGATATCGCTCCACCGATACCGCCCTTGCCAGCCAGACCGCCACGGTGGTGATTGGCTACGGCGAGCTGACCTTTGCCGACAGCGCGTCCTTTGATATCTTGGGCGGCGAGACCGAGACCGCGGTTTCGATCGACGTCAGCACCGGCGTCAGCGGCGGTAAAAAGCCTTACGTTTACAGCATCGAGGGACCCACGTGGCTTTCGATCAACGCCGAAACGGGTGTGATCAGCGGAACCCGCCCCAACAGTGAGCAGGCCGCTACCACCGCCACCGTTACGGTGACCGATGCCGACAGCGTTAGCGAATCGATCACCATCAACGTAGGTCAGGTGGTGCTGCCGCACGTACACGTGTACGATCAGGAAAGGGTGGAGGAAACCTATCGGGCGGCCGCTGCCGACTGCCTGAATGCGGCGCTTTACCACTACAGCTGCGTGTGCGGCGATAAGGGTGGAGACACCTTTACCTACGGCACAAAGCTTGGACACGATTACACCGAGCGGATTGAGGACGAGATGCACCTCAAGCAGGAGGGCGCCAACTGCCAGCAAAACCACGTTTATTGGTACGATTGCTCGCGTTGCGGCTCCAATGCCAAGGACGATCCCGCGGCAACCGAGATGTTCTATAGCGGAACGGCCGTAGGTGCCCATGATTTTGATACCGAGACCTGGGGATACAAGGGCGAGGACGGACACGCGCACGTGTGCAAGGCAGAATCCTGCCAGGAACACGATACGCCCGTGGCGCACACCCCCGGCGACGAGGCCACCGAATTTGCTCCGCAGCTTTGCACGGTCTGCTCCTATGAGATCG
>JAFVOP010000057.1 GCA_017505745.1 Clostridia bacterium | reverse complement strand
CCGCACCCCCATCCCCTTTTAAGAACCTTAAAAAAGGGGATAGGCTAAATTTCAACTTTGATGGCAAAATTAATGGCTGAATTTGATACTTCCCTTCTCTTTCCTCACGCGTTGAGAAAGATGATGCTTAAAGTATCAAATTCAGCCATTTTTTAGATATTCTATGCTTTTATTCGGCAATACAAAACGGAATGCCAAACGCTCCCTTGTAATATTGAAAGCGGTATCGGTCACCAACCTCATAATAGTGATATTGCGAGCTTGAAACCTTTCAAATCTTTCACCGTTGACAGTTACAAAAAACGAATAGCGGTCTATCGATTTTCGATAATTGTCATAGTCCTTATCCTCTATAACGGCTTCGTATTCCTCGGGTGCATCAAAAGAAAGGAGATAATTCAAATGATGTGCAGTCGTACAGAAAATGAACACCAAAGACACACAAACGAACAACAGAGAGAAGATGATTGCCGCTCGCTCATCTTTTTTTCGATCCTTTGCAAAAACATAGATTACACCAACCAAAATGCCAAGGATCGCCGGAATCACGATCAGCTTCCACGCATTGCCGTTGGAAATTGCATAATGACGCGCCAGATACACAAGCACGATTACGATGACGATCTCCGCATCAATCAGATATTCTTTAAGCTTTGGATGCCGACTTTTTTGCAAACGCGGAATAAAATTCAGTACAGTCAAACCACCAAGTAAGATCAGCAGTATCCAAACGTATACCCGACGTGAAAACACAAGACCCAGGTACCCAAAAATCACAAGCAAGGCAAGGATCACTGCAAACGAGCATAACGTTTCTTTCCAAGAGCGTTTCTTTTTCATGGCTTCAACCTCCAAAACAATTTCTTAAGCGCAGAAAAGTATAAAAGACAGCATCCTCTTTTTTGAAAGATTTTGGAAAGGATGGGGGTGCGGGGGAAGGGAAAACTTTTGAAAAAGTTTTCCCTTCCCCCGCAAAAAAACAATAATCACTTATCCTTAGAACAATCCGGAGATCTTGCCGTTTTCGTCGACGTCGATCTTCTCGGCGGCAGGAACCTTGGGCAGTCCGGGCATGGTCATGATGTCACCCGTGAGAGCGACGACAAAGCCTGCGCCCGCGCTGATCTTGACGTTGCGCACGGTTACGGTAAAGCCTTCGGGAGCGCCAAGCTTAGCGGGATCATCCGAGAAGCTGTACTGCGTTTTTGCCATGCAAACGGGACATCTGTCAAACCCAAGCGCCGTCAGCTGCGCGATCTGCTTCTTTGCGGCAGGCAGGAACGAAACGCCCGCGCCACGGTAGACCTTCTTTACAATAGCCTCGATCTTATCTTCAATCGTGCCGTCCAGCTCATAGGAGAAGGTGAAATCGCCCTTCTCTTCCTCACAAAGGCGTATCACCTCGCGCGCCAGCGCCTCGCCGCCCTTGCCGCCTTCTGCCCAAACGGTGGAAAGCACCACGTTCACACCCAGCTCGCGGCACTTGCGGATCACCAGATCGATCTCGGCATCGGTATCGGTGGGGAAACGGTTGACCGCAACCACACAGGGCAGCTTGTAGACGTTACGGATATTGGAAACGTGACGGAGCAGGTTCGGAAGTCCCTGTTCCAGCGCCTCCAGATTTTCACTTCCCAGCTCGGTTTTCACAACACCGCCGTGCATTTTGAGCGCACGAATGGTGGCAACCATCACCACGGCAGAGGGAGTGAGTCCCGCCATGCGGCATTTGATGTCAAGGAACTTCTCGGCTCCGAGATCGGCGCCAAAGCCTGCCTCGGTCACGGCGTAGTCTCCCAGCTTCATGGCCATGCGGGTGGCGATCACCGAGTTACAGCCGTGCGCGATGTTGGCAAAGGGACCGCCGTGCACCAGTGCGGGAGTTCCCTCCAGGGTCTGTACCAGATTGGGCTTGAGCGCATCCTTGAGAAGCGCCGCCATGGCTCCTACTGCGCCAAGCTGACCGGCAGTGACCGGCTTTTCGTCATAGGTGTACGCCACCACGATGCGCGAGAGGCGCTCCTTGAGGTCGGTGATCGAGCTTGCCAGACAGAATACCGCCATGATCTCGGACGCCACGGTGATGTCGTAGCCATCCTCACGCGGCACGCCGTTCACGCGTCCGCCGAGACCGTCGGTCACAAAGCGGAGCTGACGGTCGTTCATGTCCACGCAACGCTTCCAAGTGATGCGGCGCGGATCGATATTGAGCGCATTGCCCTGATAAATATGATTGTCCAGCATTGCGGCAAGCAGGTTGTTTGCCGCGCCGATGGCGTGGAAGTCACCCGTGAAGTGCAGATTGATGTCCTCCATCGGAACCACCTGCGCCCATCCACCGCCTGCGGCGCCGCCTTTGATGCCAAACACGGGGCCGAGCGAGGGCTCGCGGAGCGCGACCATTACGTTTTTGCCGATGCGCTTCATACCGTCGGCCAGACCAATGGTGGTGGTGGTCTTTCCCTCCCCCGCGGGGGTAGGCGTGATCGCCGTTACCAGGATCAGCTTTCCGTCCTTGCGAGGACTGTCCTTCAACAGAGAATAGTCGATCTTGGCCTTGTATTTGCCGTACTGCTCCAAATAATCGTCGCCAATTCCTGCAACCTTTGCAATTTCCGTAATCGGCTTCATTTGTACCGATTGCGCAATTTCAATATCCGTCATCATGTTGGTTTCCTCCGGTTTTTTGGTTGTTGTATAAAATAAACCTCTATTCTAAATCATACCATATTTTGCGCCGTTTGTCCATAGGTTTTGCGAAAAACAGGAAAAAAGCACAAAAAAACAATGCTTTTATTACGTTTTTCAGTCCTCCGAAACCCCGTTGCGATGTTTTCCGTTGCGCAAAGCCAGTGGCGTGATCCCTTTGAACTTTTTATAGGTGGAAATGAAATACGATACGCTTCCAAAACCGCACTCCCCCGCGATCTCGGTCACGGAGCAGTCGCTTCCCAAAATTGCCTTTTCGGCTTGACGGACGCGCACGAGATTGAGATATTGCTTGAACGAATGCCCCGTCACGCGCTGAAAGCACCGCGAGAAATAGCTGTCGCTCATGTACGCCATCGCGGCACACTGCGAGGCGGTGATCGGTTCGCTGTAATGCGAATTGACATATACGGTCACGTCGTAGATCCGCCGCACCGTAGCGTCGGCCACTTCTTTTTGATCGGCCGACGGCTCCGCGGCGGGCTCCAGCTCCCGAATCAGGGAAAGAAGCACCGAGGCCGCACCGATCTTGCGGGCAACGTCGCCTCCGGGCAGCTGCGATTGCTCCTCGCGCACCAAAAAGTCCAACGCCTGCCCAAAGCCCGCCCGTGCCGATTCCTCCGCACTCCACACACTCTTTTCATGCTTGGTATTCAGAGCCAAATGCAACAGATAGGCATTGCGGTATTCGGGATCGGAAAGCCCAACGATCAGGGCCGGACTGAATTTCAGCACGTAATATTCCCCCACCCCCTCGCTTTGGCAGTAAATGCGGTGGATCGTGTTGGAGCGAAACAGGACCGTGCATCCCTCACCGACCCATAGTTCTTCACTGTCAACAAAAATTTGAAAGTTTCCCTTTTGGATAAACAGCAGCTCTATGGCAGAATGGATGTGCGGAGACACTCCGTTTTTCCCTTTTTGCAACGTAAAGTGAAAAAATTCGATGCCTGTTTTGGAGATGATCGGCTGTTCCTCTTCAATACGGTATTTTTTCATGTCAACCACCTTTTTTCAATAGGACAAAAAATTGATATTTTTGTATCGCTTTATTATAGCATATTTTTCAAAAAAATGCTACTATTATAATGAAATTTTTCAAAAAAGGAGGAAACTATATGACTTCGATGCTGCGAAAGGTACGGCAATACGTAAAGCTTTTGGAAAACCACCGTTTTTGCAACCGACAAAGGATCCGAGACATTTGGATCTGTCCGTGTGAATATAAGCAGGGACACACGCCGCCCCCGCTTTCCGAGTTTGTACCCTACGAGCCCGACAGTATTTGGTGCAATGCGGTTCCCGATATGCACGCGTGGTTTCACTTTGCGTTGGATGCCACGCCCGAGATGTGCAAATTTCCACTTTGTCTGGAGATTGAGATTCCAAACGGTTCGATCATAGACAAACCACAGTACATCCTTTATATCAACGGCAAACTGCTTCAAGGAATGGACCCGAACCACACCCAAGCCTATATCGATGCCCCCGGACATTACGAGGTTGATCTGTACGCGTATTCGGGCAGAGTCCCTGGGAGATGTCGATTGAATGCGAGCCTCATCAACATCAACCCCGACGTAGAGGCCCTGTATTACGATATCAAGCTCCCGCTGGATACGCTGAAATTTCTTGATCCCAACAGCCGCGATTACGCCATGACGCTCTCGCATCTGGACAACGTCGTTTCGATGCTGGATCTCTACGAGCTCGGCTCAGAAACATTTTTCGCATCGGTCAAGCGCGCACGCACCTACATGACCGAAGAGTTTTACGGCAAGTATTGCCACGAGCAAACCACCAACGTGCTCTGCGTGGGACACACACACATCGATTGCGCATGGAAATGGACGCTAAAGCAAACGCGCGAAAAGGTGCAACGCTCCTTTTCCACCGTAGTGGAGTTGATGAAACGCTATCCCGACTACAAATTCACCTCCTCCCAACCGCTTCTTTACAAATACTTGAAGGAAGAAGCACCCGAGGTCTACGAAGAAGTGAAACGTCTAGTAAAAAATGGACGCTGGGAGTGCGAGGGCGCAATGTGGGTGGAGGCCGACTGTAACCTCTCCTCGGGCGAAAGCCTGGTACGCCAGATCATTTACGGAAAGCGCTTCTTCCGCGAGGAATTCGGGAAAGGCAATCGCGTACTGTGGCTCCCCGACGTCTTCGGTTATTCGGCGGCTCTCCCGCAGATTCTCAAAAAGAGCGGCGTCGATTGGTTCGTCACCTCCAAAATTGCTTGGAATGATACGAACACCATGCCTTACGAAACCTTTGCATGGAAGGGATTGGACGGAAGTGTGGTCAATACCTATTTTCTCACGGCAAAGGACGTTGACAAGCCCGAGCAACGCATCACCTATAACGGCGGACCAAGTGCTGCTATGCTGGCAGGCACCTATGATCGCTATACACAAAAAGCACTCTCTGAGGAAGCCATGTTGGTCTACGGCTACGGTGACGGTGGAGGAGGTCCCACAGCCGATCAGCTCGAGCGCATTGCGCGGGCAAAGTGCGGAATCCCCGGCCTCCCCAACGCGCGCACCGGCTTTGTGGGAGAGTTTCTTTCCCGCATGGACGAGCGAATCAAGGGCAAAGGGCTCCCCCAATGGAGTGGCGAGCTGTATCTTGAATTCCATCGCGGCACCTATACCTCCATGGCCAAAAACAAGCGCAACAACCGAAAGAGTGAATTTTTGTTGCAGAATGCCGAATGGCTTTCCACGATGCGTGGCGTTTTGTTTGGAACTCCCTTCCCAAAAGCAGAGCTGCGAAGTGCCTGGGAAACCGTTCTGACCAACCAATTTCACGACATCATCCCCGGCTCTTCGATCAAAGAGGTCTATGACCAAAGCGATCTTGATTACGCCGAGGTACAAAGCGTAGGGGAATCCATTTGCAACGGTGCAAAACAAGCAATCGCCTCCGCGCTTTCGAAAAAACACGGTTGGGTGGTTTTCAATCCGCATTCCTTTGAGGCCAACGGATTTGTCGAAATAGGCGAAAAAACCGCATATGTAACGAAAATCCCCGCAAAGGGATATGCTTGCGTTACGGATCCCGTGGTGGAAAACCATGTGCGTATGGAAGGAAATCAGGTGGATACCAACCGCTTTACCGTCACCTTTGACGAGGCTTGGCAGATCGCTTCCATTTATGACAAACAGGCAAAGCGGGAGGTACTTACCCTCGGACAGGCGGGCAACGAGATCCGCATCTATCCCGATCATCCCGATCAGTATGACAACTGGGAATGGCAGGAATACTCCCTGGATACCTACCAAACGCTCACCGACGTGTCGGGCGTGAAAACGGTTGACGACGGAGCACGCCGCGGAATCCGGATCACGCGCCGCTATAAAAGCTCCACGTTGGTACAAACACTCTGGTTCTACGACGATCTGCCGCGCATCGATTTTGACACCTACGCCGATTGGCACGAGCATCATCTGATGGTAAAAGCGGCTTTCCCCGTGGACGTACAAAGCGAACGCGCAACCTACGAGATCCAGTTTGGCACGGTGGAGCGTCCCACGCACAAAAACACGAGCTGGGACCGCGCCAAGTTTGAGGTCTGCGCACATAAGTACGCCGATCTTTCCGACAACGGCTACGGCGTCTCCCTGCTCAATGATTGCAAGTACGGATACGACATTCACGGCGGCGTGATGCAGCTTTCCCTCCTCAAATGCGGCACTGACCCCAATCCCGAGGCCGATCAGGGCGAGCATCGCTTCGTGTACGCGCTCTATCCGCACGAAGGGGCGTTGGCGCAAACCGACGTGGCAAAGGAAGCCTATCTTCTTAACAATCCGCTCACGGCGCTCCCTGCCGGCGGAGAGCATGACCGCATCCCCACTGCTTTCAGCGCGGTCACCCTGGAGAGCGACCACGTAATGGCGGAAACGCTCAAGCTCGCGGAAGAGGATGACGCTACAATCCTTCGTCTGTACGAATACAAAAATAAAAAGGGACGCGTTGGCGTCACCTTCGGCTTTGACGTACACGAGGTATGGCTCTGCGACCTGTTGGAACAGCCGCAAGAAAAGCTGGACGTATGCAACAACCGCGTGGAGCTACCGATCTCCAATTTTGAGATCCTGACGCTTCGCATCCAAAAAGTAAATCCATAAAAAAGCGAGGGGCAGCCTCTCAAAAGAAGCTGCCTCTTCATTTTATGCCCGATATCCAAGCGTCCGCATGGCATTGAGAATGGCGATTACGGCCACGCCCACGTCGGCAAAGGTTGCCGCCCACATGTTGGTCCATCCAAATACGCTCAAAAGCAGGAACAGAGCCTTGATACCAAGTGCAAAGACGATATTCTGCAGCACGATCCGTTTGGTAAAGCGGGAAATGCGGATCGCGGCGGCGATCTTGGTGGGTTGATCGTCCATGAGCACCACGTCAGCGGCCTCGATCGCGGCATCCGAGCCCAAAGCCCCCATCGCAATGCCCACGTCGGCGCGTGCCAGCACGGGCGCATCGTTCACTCCGTCCCCCACGAAGACCAAGCTGCCTTTCTTTTCGCGGAGCAACTCCTCCACACACCGCACCTTGTCGATCGGTAGCAATTCGGCGCGGTAGGCATCGATCCCGAGCGCCTGTGCAACAGCCTTCGCGCTTTCCTCGCGGTCTCCCGTGAGCATTACGGCAGAGCGCACCCCTGCTTCACGCAGGCCGTCGATGGCCGCTTTGGCATCGGCTTTCACGGTATCCGAAATCACAAGGCTCCCCAAAAATCGGCCGTCTGCGGCTACGTATATCACCGTCCCCACGTCCTGCGGCGGCTCGGCGGCAATTCCCGCCTCCTCCAACAGCGCGTGATTTCCCACCAGAAGCAAGCGTTCGTCCACCTCGGCGCGCAGGCCCCGACCGGGAATCTCCTCCACCGCGCTTGGCGAGGTCACCGAAATGCCCTCGCTCGCGCACGCGGCTTCCAAGGATCGCGCAATGGGATGATTGGAGTTCGACTCAGCCGCCGCACACAGTCCCAACAGCTCCGCACGCGTGACGGCATCGGTTGGATAGACCGCTGTGACCGTAAAGCTTCCCTCGGTCAGCGTACCGGTCTTATCAAACACCACCGTATCTGCGTCGGCAAGCGTTTCCAATCGGTTTGCTCCCTTCACAAGTACCCCGTGGCGCGATGCGCACCCCAAGCCTCCGAAATAGGAAAGCGGCACCGAGATCACCAGCGCGCAAGGACAGGAGACCACCAAAAAGATGAGCGCGGTTTCAAGCCACCTCTGCCAGTTGCCCGTCAGGATCGACGGGATCACCGCAAGCAGGACCGCTCCCACAACCACCAACGGCGTGTACCAGTGCGCAAATTTCGTCACGGCATTCTCGGCCTTGGATTTCACCAGTGCCGAGTTTTCCACCAGCTCCAGGATTTTGGATACCGTGGATTCGCCAAAGGGCTTCGTTACCCGCAACCGCAAAAGGCCGCTGAGATTGACACAGCCGCTGAGGACCTCGTCCCCCACCTCCACACTGCGGGGAGCCGCTTCGCCCGTGAGCGAAAGCGTGTTCAATTCGCTTCGGCCGTCGACCACTACGCCGTCCAAGGCCACCTTTTCCCCCGGGCGGATGACCAGGATCTCCCCCACCTGCACCTCGTCGGGATCCAAGGTCACTTCCGCGCCGTCGCGTTCCACGCGCGCTTCGTCGGGGCGGATGTCCATGAGAGCCGCAATGGACCGGCGGGTCTTTCCCACCGCCACGCTTTCAAACAGCTCGCCCACCTTGTAAAACAGCATCACGAACACGGCCTCCGGGTATTCTCCCAGCACCAACGCGCCCACGGTGGCAATGCACATCAGAAAATTCTCGTCCAGAAGCTGCCCGTGCGCAAGATTCAACATCGCCTTGCGCCAAACGGCATAGCCTACCAACGCGTACGGCACGAGAAAAAGCGGCAAGCGTACGTACCAAAGAGACGGAAGCACTCCGCCAAGCAGCAGTCCGCCCAAAATCAACAGGAATGCACCTGCGAGAAAAATGCGGATCAGATCTCTCCGTTGTGATCTTGAAAGCTTCATTTCAAGTCCCATTCCGTTCCTTTACTTCACGATCACCGAGCAATCGGGGTCTACCTTCTTCACCGCCGCGCAGGCCAGACGAACCACCTCATCCCACTTCGCGTCCTCGGCCTCCAGCACTAACTTTTGCGCGAAAAAACTGACCGTTGCGCCCGTTACGCCATCGATCTTGAGAATCGCCTTCTCCATTTTGGCCGCGCAGTTCGCGCAATCCAGATTGTCCATCAAAAACGTTTTTTTCATTGTTCTGTTCTCCTTATTACTGTGTTTTTTGAATACTGATTTTACAATGCTACGTGCTCATTCCCGCACATGCTCCATCCCCTGCCCCAAAATCGAGTGAATATGGTCGTCGGCCAAGGAATAGAATACGGTTTTTCCCGCGCGGCGGAATTTTACCAGACGCGCTTGCTTCAATACGCGCAGCTGGTGCGAAATGGCAGAAAGCGTCATCCCCAACATCTCGGCAATGTCGCACACGCAAAGCTCGGTGTCATAGAGCACGTACAAGATCCGGATCCGCGTGCTGTCTCCAAATATTTTGTACAGATCTGCCAGTGCAAACAGCTCCTCGTCGTTTGGCATTTGAATCTCCGCATGCGCGATCTGCTCCGGGTGCAGCTTTTCGCAGGCACATTTCGGTGCAATCTCTCTCATATCGCTTCCTCCTTTCATCACTTGAACATTTGTTCAAGTGATATTATAGCAAAAAGATTTCGGAATGTCAATAGCTTTCCAAAATTTTAAAATCCATAATTTTGCAGATTCATGCGTCCATTCGACCGTTTTTTCTGCATATTATAAGGTAGAAAAAATCCGTTTTTCCTAAAAAATGAAAAAAATGCTTGACACCGAGCGCCTTTTGTGTTATAATAGCATGGTTAATGTTCACAGGTGAACATAATATTCTTGGGAAGGAGACGAACCCGAACACCAATGGCGGCAGACCGTTTTTATATCTTTTCCCTCTTGATCGATGGGATTCATAAGTGCATCCATAAGATCAAATTCGACTTTGCGCCCGATTTTGGAGTAAAAAACGTGCATATGTTCTGGATCTACGAGCTTGGTGAGCATCCTGAGGGGTTGACCGCAACCGAGTTGGCTGAAAAGAACATGGTTTCGCGCTCTTTGGTATCGCGCGAGCTTGAATGCCTGCGCGACAACGGCTATGTCATCCTGCATGAAAACGCGCGGGGAAAGCGTCGGAATTATAATTCCCGCATTACGCTTACCGAAAAAGGCCATCAGCTCGCCAATCATATCCGCCAAGAGGCGCTTTCTGTGCAAAGTCGGGTAAACGAAGGCATTTCTCAAGAGGAATTGACCGCTTTTTATGCAACGCTGGAAAAGCTTTACCGCAACATGCAAATTCTCATCCGTGAAAACGGGGATACGGAAAACAACTGATTTTTTTATATCTGCATGTAAAAATGACGGATTGGGCGATAATAATACCAAAAAGTCATTGACAAAACAATGCAGATGGTTTATAATAGTATTGAAAACTACATTCTGTTGTATCCAACATCTATCAAACTGTAAAAAAGGAGCAGCAATTGCAAATGAACAAGTACGTGATCTTCACCGATTCCTGCTGTGATCTCACACCCGAGATGTATGAAGCACTTGGGGTCCGTGTTCTCCAGCTCGACGTGATTATGGAGGGCGAAGAGCCAACCCCAAATGACCAATTGAATATCAAGGAAGTATACGAAAAGCTGCGCGCCAAAAAATCGGCACGCACCGCCGCAGTGAATATGGACCGCTTTTACGAGACCTTTGAGAGCGCCGTTCAGGAAGATATGGACGTGTTGTACCTGGGCTTTTCCTCGGGACTCAGTGCTACCTATCAGGCCAGCCGTGTTGCCGTGGAGGAGCTGTGTGAGAAATATCCGAATCGAAAGCTTTACGCGGTAGATACGCTTTGCGCCTCCATGGGGCAGGGTCTTTTGGTATATCTGGCGGCTAACCTGCAGAAAAAAGGCGCGGATATTGAAACGGTAAGAGATTACGTGGAAAACAACAAGCTCAATCTCTGCCATTGGTTTACGGTTGACGACCTCTTCTTTCTCAAACGCGGCGGCCGTGTCAGCGCTGCAACGGCAATGGTGGGCACCCTGCTCTCCATCAAACCGGTATTGCACGTGGATAACGCAGGCAAGCTGATCAATGTTTCCAAAGCGCGCGGCAGAAAAGCCTCAATCGATGCCATGTTTGAAAAAATGAAGGCCACCGCGATCCCCGGCAAGAACGACGTGGTATTTATCAGCCACGGTGACTGCGCAGAGGATGCCGAATATCTGGCCGAGCGCGTACGAAATGAACTTGGGATCAAGGAAATCGTTATCAATTATATCGGTCCCGTGATCGGCTCCCACTCCGGCCCCGGAACGCTTGCACTATTCTTTCTTGGAACTGAGAGGTAATATCGGATATGAGAATCAACGGACAGCTGTTATGCGAAATGGTGATCTCCGCCGCAAACGCATTGGATAACAATAAGGTTGTGGTAAACAACATGAACGTCTTTCCCGTTCCCGACGGTGATACGGGCATCAATATGACGCTCACTCTGACCTCGGTGCGCTCCCTGCGCAATTTCGACGGCACGGTTTCCGAGGCCGCCGACAAAATTGCAAATATGGTCCTGCGCTCCGCAAGAGGAAACTCGGGAGCCATTCTTTCCCTCTTCTTCCGCGGCATAGCAAAATCGCTGAAGGGATCCATGTATGCCACATCGGCACAGATGGCCGCCGCATTAAAAAAAGGAACCGAGGAAGCATACAAAGCTGTCATGAAGCCGGCGGAGGGAACCATCCTTACCGTAATGCGCGTTTGCGCGGAAAAGGCCACCGAAAAGGTAGAAAAGGGACGCTTTAAGGACAGTCCCGACGATCTGTTTGCCTACGTTTACAAGATTGGCGAAAAAACCTTGGCAAAAACCCCCGAAATGCTCCCCGTTTTGAAGGAAGCCGGTGTGGTAGATGCGGGAGGCTACGGATTTTTGTTTGTGATCTCGGGCATGCTCGCCGCGCTGCGCGGAAAGCCCGTAGCGGCAGAATCCGCTACCGAAGGCGCGGAGCAGCAGGCAACCTTCTCGGATTTTGACACTGCGTCGATCACCTTTACCTACTGCACCGAGTGCATTGTGGCAAAGCACGAGCCATATCTGGGTGAGGGCACGGCAAAGGACTTCAACGAGTTTGTTTGCAGCATTGGCGACAGCGTGGTGTTTGTGGACGCGGAGGATATCATCAAGGTTCACGTACACACCAATCATCCCGGTCAGGTGATCGAGCAAGCGCTCGAATACGGAGATCTGGAGACCATGAAGGTAGAAAACATGCGCCGCCAGCACTCAGCTCTGATTGAGGAAAATGAAAAGAAGAACGCGCCCAAAACGGTGATCCCCCCTCAGCCCAAGAAGGATTTTGGATTTGTGAGCGTTTGCATGGGCAACGGCATCCGCGATACCTTTACCGACCTTGGCGTGGATTTTGTGGTATACGGCGGACAGACCATGAACCCCAGCACCCAGGATATCATCAACGGCGTCAACAAGGTCAACGCGCAGGTGGTATACGTGCTTCCCAACAACAAAAACATCTATATGGTGGCATGCCAGGCGGCCGAGATGATCTCGGACAAAAAGGTGATCGTTCTGAACACCAAGAGCGTGCCGCAAGGGGTTTCGGCGATGATCGGCTTCAATCCGGACGCCGATGAGGAAACCAATACCGCATCGATGAATGATGCCATTGCAAACGTACGCACCGCGCAGGTCACCTATGCAGTACGCGACACCACCATTGACGGCATTGAAATCGCCAACGGCCAGACGCTGGCCCTTTTGGATGGCAAGATCCTCACCTCCTCCGACAGCGCAAAGGATTGCATCCGCGCCATTGGAGAGGCATTTGCCGATGCCTCCTTTATTACCATGTTCTACGGCGCCTCGATCAGTGATGAGAGAGCCGAAAAGACCTTGGCCCTCCTGCGCGAAAAAGTGGGAGAAGAGCCGGAAATCGCCATGATCAACGGCGGACAGCCGATCTACGATTACATCATCTCCGCAGAGTAAGATATCCTAAAAAGCATAGGACGGAGAAGCCGAATCGGCTTCTCCGTCCTTTTTTCAATTACAGAAAGTCACCGCGAGACAAAGACGGCGGAAATCCAAAATGGCGCCGAAAGGCGGTGCTGAAATAGTTCTGATCCTCAAAGCCAAGCGACAAGGCCACCTCCTTTACGGCAGTGCCACGCTCCAGCATCTGCCGCGCGTGCTGCATGCGCAGATTGTTATAATACCGCATCATTCCCATACCCGTATAGCGCAAAAACAGCTTTTGCAGGGAGGAGATGCTCATGCCGCACTGCCGCGCGATCTCCTGTGCCGTCAAGCGATCGCTCAAGCATCGGTGCATCACCGAAACCGCCGCCGAATACAGCTCGGCACTTTTCACCTGCTCCACAGGCGAGCGCACGCCGTCCTCCAAAAGCGACAGGAAGTAGTTTTCCAAACGGTTGACCGTGTATTGCACGGAAATAGGCGAAATCCCATCCGCAGGGCGAAGAAGAAGCCTGCCGTCGGTGATAAAATAGGAGCGTAGCTCCTCCACACGCGCGCAGATCGCAGAGACCGCCGGAAAGGCACAGATGCGATGCTCGCGGATCGGAAAGGCATCCGCGGCAAAGGAAATGATCAAAATCTTCATGGGTGTGTCACCTGCGTTGGCAAGTCGGTGAAATTCCGTGGGCGGATGAAAGATCATCTGCCCCGCCATCAAAAGATATACCGTCTCACCGGCCGTTACGGTGGCCTTCCCTTCCAGGATAAACACACTTTCCCAAAAATCGTGAGACTCTCCCTTAAAGGCATAGCCAACGGGCCTCTCTGCCACAAAGGCAGTACAAAACGCCGAAATGCGCAAGGCCGCCTCCACCTTGCAAAGTGGATACTGTCGCACGGCTCCCCTCCTTTCTTTTACGCAAAATCAAAGATTTTATGTGCAAATGCCAATATACATTCGCTTTTCATTCGCTTATAATATACCACAGAACAAGGGCGTTGTCAAGCACCGACCGTACTTTTTGTTCGACTGTTAAAAAAGAATCACAGGGAAAGGATACCGATATGAAAGAAATGACCTACATCATCCTCGGTGCAGGAAGCCGTGGAAAGAATTACGCCAAAAATATCACGCTGTGCGGTGGAGATCGCGCAAAGCTGGTTGGAGTGGCAGAGCCCCTGGAGGAGCGCCGCGAATATATGCGCACAACCTATAACGTCCCCGCAGAAAACTGCGTGTTGGATTGGACCGAGCTGCTCAGCCGCCCCAAAATGGCCGATGCGGTCGTCATTTCCATGCAGGACCGTATGCACTACGAGCCCGCCATGAAGGCCATCTCCCTGGGCTATCATCTCCTTTTGGAAAAACCCATGGCTCCGACACCCGAGGAATGCGTGGAAATTGCGCGCGCCGCTGAGGAAAAGGGCGTACACGTCATCGTCGGCCACGTTTTACGCTATACCCCCTTCTTCAACGCACTCAAAAATCTGATCAACAGCGGACGCATCGGAAACGTAATGAACATCATTCACATCGAGGGCGTCGGCCACATTCACCAAAGCCACAGCTTCGTGCGCGGAAATTGGCACGTGGAGGGCGAAAGTGCCCCCATGCTGCTGGCAAAATCCTGCCATGACATCGACATTTTGCAGTGGCTGGTAGACAAGCAATTCAAGCGCGTGCAGTCCTTTGGCTCACTGTCGCATTTCTGCCCCGAAAATCGCCCGGAGGGCGCCCCCGACCGTTGCCTTGACGGTTGCCCCCATGCCGATGATTGCTGCTACAATGCAAAAACGGTATATATCGATCTTCCCGCAAAACGGAACTCGCATTTCCGCACCGTTGCTGCAAATGCCGTTCAAAATCCCTCCGACGAGCGCGTGATGCAGGCGCTCCGCGAAACCGATTACGGCCGTTGCGTATACGCCATGAACAACGACGTGGTGGACCACCAAACCGTAAACATCGAGTTTGAGGACGACGTGTACGCCACGTTTACCATGAGCGCCTTTAACCAAGGCGGCCGAAGCATCCGCATCATGGGAACCAAGGGTGAGCTGAGCGCCAACATGAAGGATCCCGAAATTACGATCTACGATTTTGCCACGAGAAAGACCTCCACCGTTGCGGTTTCCGACTTTTCGGAGAACGAAAGCATCACAGGCGGTCACGGCGGCGGCGACGGCGGAATCAGCCGTGCATTCGTGGAGCTTCTCACCGAGAACAAATCCTCGGATTCGATCAGCTCGGGAATCGTATCGGCGAAAAACCACCTCGCAGTCTTTGCGGCCGAGGAATCGCGCGTTCGCGGCACGGTTGTAGACGTCAAGGAATACGAAAGCCGCTTTTGATCCTGCCACCGCACGTTATACAAGCCGAAAGCATATCTGCCGTAAGATAAGCTCCGATAACGAAGGTTTCTAAAATTAGTGGTAAAGACAATCGATACAGTATATCGCAAATAATAATTTGAATGGAGATACTGTAATGAAAACATTGTATGAAACACTTGGTGGAACCTATCGTGAAGAAAATGGGCATCTCATTCCCGAACTTGAACTGCCCGAACAAACCAATTATCAAATTGGCAAGTACGGGCAGTTTTATCTTGATTATATTAAGAACCACCGTCGCGGAAGGTACACCACACTCTTGACCGAAGGCAAGTTGAATGCTCGGTTGCACGAGATAGACCTTGAAGCAAACGAAATGCTTGAAACCATCATTCCCCGCCTCGCCGACGAAAGAGGTATTGACGAGAATTTGAAAGCTCGCGATATGCTCCGTTGGGTTGCCGAGATGAACAACATCAAAGCAAGCGCGGAAGAAATCGTTTTGCGGGAGGTGGTGTATGTATGAACATAATCAATGAGTTATGGCACGGCAATATCGTACCACAAGAGGATAGCCGCAACAACTCTCCCGAAATGAAAGAGCTTATGGAATATATGGCGCGTCATCACGATGACCTGCTCAAAACAATGAGCGTCGAGCAGAAAGAAGTCTTTGAAAAATTCGATGATTGCTGGAGCGAGTATATGAGCCTCGCCGAAGCAGCCATCTTCGAGTATGCCTTCAAGCTCGGAGCGCGGTTGGTGTTAGCGGTACAATCAGATACAAACGAATAAAATATGCCCTCGTTCCCAAGTGGAGCGAGGGCTTTCTCAAACCTCAATAATTATATCGTAGTGTTTTTATAGGGTTCGGTTTTTATTCTTATCCATTGTCAAATAAAGCATCACCGTAAACATTGCGCTTGCAGTACAGGAAACGAGTGCGCTGAGCCATACGCCGTTTAGTTCAAGAAACGGAGTCATAGCAAACAATGCGCCTATCGGGAACACAAGTGTACCGAAGAATGATGTGAGCATTGACCTTACAGATTGCTCAAGCGCAGTGAAATAGGACGAGAAGCACATATCCACCCATCCCGTAAGGTAAGAAAGCGAGAACAGCTTCATACCGATAATGCTGACCGCAAGAAGCTCGGTATCTTCGGGCTTGACGAACAACGGCGCAACGTATTGACCGAGGAACAACATAAACAAGAGCGAGGCGGCTGAAAGGACGACTGCTCCAAGTATGATGCGACGGAATAACGCTTTTACCTTATCCATAAGCCCTGCGCCATAGCAATAGCTTATGGCAGGCTGTTGTGCGTCGCACATACCGAACACGAGCATACCAATGATGCTGTCTACGTACATAACCACCGAGAATGCGGCAAGACCGGTAGTGCCACCGTATTTCAGTAAAAAGAAGTTGTAGACGATGGACATCACCGACATAGAAATACTGCTAAAAAACTCACTTGAACCATTGGCGAGGATACGGAAGAAAATCGCTTTTTCTATCTTGCCCTTGACATAATACAAATCCATTCGCTTTTTGCGAAACAGAAGCAGCGTAATGACAGAACCGAGCGCCATAGCAAGACAGCTTGTAAACGCCGCCGCCCATACGCCTTGACCGAGAAAAACGATCAGGATCACATCAAGAACGATATTGAACGCTTGCGTGCCGATGCCAAGCCACATCGAAAGCTGTTCCTTTCCGCATACTCTAAGATAGTTATCCGTGGCGTGATAGATGAGCATTAAGGGAGCAAAAGCGGCGTAAACACGAGTGTAAGTAATACCGTATTCGATTGCCTGCTCGGTAGCACCCGGAGCAAGAAGTCTAACAAACGGCTCGGCAAATAAAAATCCGACAGCACCTACAACACAAGAAAGCAAGAAGATGACCTTCAGCGTAAAGGTGAACACCTGCGAAGCCTCCTCACGCTTTTTCTCACCGAGCAATATGGAAATACGCGCTGAAGCACCCGTGGCGATCAGATTGGCAAAGCCGAACACGATCATAATAATCGGCATAATGAGATTGACGGCTGCAAGCGCGTCCTCGCCGATGAAGCGACCAACAAACAAGCCGTCTGCAATCTGATAGAGCGCACCAAACGCCATCGTAATCATTGACGGTATAGCAAGACGAAAGAAAAGCTTTGTTGGCGGTAATTTTTCAAAAATTTCGGAATCCATAGTGTAAAAAAACCTCCTAAAAAACAAAAATACCCGGTAACGCTAAAAGCGCAACCGAGCTCACTCGACATCTTATCTGACAGGCGGCCTGCAAGCGTTTGCTTACGATCCCCTACACTACGGTGTACTGTCCTCCGATGACTAAAATATTCAACACGCACATTATACCACAAATGCAAGTGAATGTCAAGTAAACGATTGAAATATCCATAAAAATATGATATAATAAGGCAACGCAACCCGAAGTTTACATAAAGAAACGCCGAATTGGTGGTATGTTTTCTTCTGCCGTGCTACAATAATGGCAACGCAGCGTTAGAAAACATAAAGGAGCAAAACAATTATGACACTTGGCGAAAAGCTATCAAAACTCAGAAAAGAATACAACTACACCCAAGAGCAGCTT
>JAFVOP010000056.1 GCA_017505745.1 Clostridia bacterium | reverse complement strand
CTTGTGCATCGTG
This sequence comes from Clostridia bacterium, assembly GCA_017505745.1. Classification (GTDB taxonomy): domain Bacteria; phylum Bacillota; class Clostridia; order Oscillospirales; family CAG-272; genus UMGS1865. The sequence goes on along the minus strand of JAFVOP010000056.1, from coordinate 10,179 downwards.
ATCACTGTCACCGCCTGCACGGGTGATGGCAAGGAAGAGACCACCACGGAAGCACCCAAGAAGGAAGAAACAACAACCGCGAAGAAGGAAGAGACCACAACCGCTCCTTCGGGTGATGAAGAGACCACAACCGCTCCTTCGGGTGATGAAGAGACCACTGCTCCCGCAGGTGGTGAAGAGACCACTGCTCCCGCAGGCGGCGAAGAGACCACTGCTCCCGCAGGCGGCGAAGAGACCACTGCTCCTGCAGGCGGTGAAGAGACCACTGCTCCCGCTGATCCCGAGGTTGAGACTTTCGAGGACCAGGAAGGTCAGAAGTACGGCGAGATTCACGGCGTACAAGGTTGATTTTTTTACGTTTCACTTTTGAAACGGTGTTCAGGCGGCACGCATACGGTATTCCGTAAACGTGCCGCCCCGCATCTTGGACAGAAAGGAAACAGTATGAAGAAACTGAGATTTGGAGTTATCGGTGCCGGAGGAATCGCGGACAGAAGAACGATTCCCGCGATGATGGAGGCAGATAACGTGACGGTGGTTGCCGTCATGGAGATTGATCCGAACAAGGCAGAGCAGCTGCGTGCCAAATACAATGCCAAATTTGCTTATACCACCGCAGAGGATCTGGTGAAAAATCCTGAGATCGATGCGGTTTACATCGCTTCTCCCGTGATTTTCCACGCGGCACAAGCAAAGCTTGCCGCTGACCACGGAAAGCATGTTTTGTTGGAAAAGCCGATTGCGATGAACAGCCAAGAGGGCGAGGAGGTTCTTGCCTATTGCGCAGCACGGGGTGTGCAAGTTGCTGCCGGCTTCATGATGCGCTTCGGCTCGCACGTCATGGCGATGCGCGAGGCGATTGCGGCAGGAAAGATCGGAAAGGTGGTCAGCGGATACGCGCAGTTTACGCTTTGGCTGCCCGATGGCAACTGGCGTCTGGACAAAAAGAAATCGGGCGGCGGTGCATTGATGGACATGGGCGTTCATTGCATCGACCTGATGGAATACGTATTGGGAAGCCGAGTGACACACGTTGGTGCGCTCAACGAGACGTTGGCGTTCCGCTATGACGTGGAGGACAGTTCCACTCTGCTGATGCGCATGGAGAACGGTGCGCAGTGTGTTGTGCAAAGCAACTTTAATATTCCCGACGCCGTTTCAAAATGGAGACTGGAATTTTTCGGCACCAAGGGAAGACTGATGGGGGACTCCGTGATCGGACAGATCGACGGCGGTACGCTCAATGCAGTATTCTTGGACGAAGTGCCGGGATACGATGCTGCGCAGCAGCACGTCGAGGTTCCCGAAAAGGCGATCGAGGGAGACTTTGGAAATATCTACCGCCGAGAGGTTGAGAGCTTTGCGCGCTCGATTTTGGAGGGAACGCCTCTTGAAGTTCCTGCTTCTGACGCCGTTCACGTGCAGAAGATCATTGAATTGGCTTACCGCAGCACCGAGGAAAACCGTATTTTTGAACTTTGAAAGAAATCTTTCCTCAAAACCGGTTTTTCAAATCATTTTTGACCTCTAAAATAAAAAATACATAAAGGAGAAAAAAGAATGAAAACAAAAATTTGGGTTCGCCTTTTGTTGGTTCTTCTCTTGGGCGCGATCTTGCTTGGAACGGTTGCTTGCGCCGAGGAGACCGATCCCGAGAATCCCGACAAGAAGCCCGGAGAGACTTCCACCAAGGCTCCCGACAAGGATCCCGACGACAAGCCCTCAAACGGAGATGAGTCCACCAACGAGGATGAGTCCACCAACGAGGACGATTCCACCAACGAGGATGATTCCACCAACGAGGACGATTCCACGAATGAGGATGATTCCACAAACGAAGACGATTCCACAAACGATGACGATGATGATGACGATGACGTCGCCGAGTATGACTTTGTCATTGAGAACTGTGGTAGTTCGAACGGTGCGCCCGGCCGATTCCACATGGCAGTCCGCTCCGAGCGTGCTGATTACGTGGATACCGAGGATCTGGACGGCACCATCATCAACGATGCGGTTTACGAAAGAAACGCGCTGATTGAGGAGCTGTTCAACGTGGAGATCTCCATGTTTGAGGCAGGTCACTCGGATGCAACCGAGTACAACGCCAACATCACCAATGACGTGCTTGGCGGCGTGGGTGCTTACGATTGCACGCAGGGTTGGCCGGCATCCGGACTTGACTCTTCCGGATTCTTCATGAATCTGCTTTCTTTCCCCGAGCTTGATTTTGAAAACGATCCTTGGTGGCTTGATCCCTATCAGGAAAACGCGACCTTCTACGATTGCATGTTCACCTGTAACGGTGACCTGCAGTTCGAGCTTTACTACAATCTTTCGGTAATTTATTTCAACAAGACCATGGCGCAGAGCTTGAGCGTGAAGGCTGAAAACAATCTCCCGATCAGCACGCTGGTGTACCAGCACGTTGACAACAAGTCCTGGACGATGGACCAGATGCAGACGTACGGCTTGATCGCCGCAACCGACGCGGGTGAGGACGGCTATCATGCAAAGTATGAGCAAAACTATCAGAATAGTGAGGACGTCTTCGGAACCTTGTTCAATCAGTCGACCTCTCACATGGCAATGTTTGGTCTTGGTGCGAAGTATTCCAAGGTCACCAACGGTGCGATCGAGTTCACTTTCACCAGCTCTCACAACTATGACGTCTTTGACAAATTGTTTGCTTTTGTGAACGAGACCGAATACAACTATATGGCACAGACCACCATTCGCGGCAAGGAGGGCTATGAGATCTTCAATGACGGCCATGCGCTCTTCTGCTGGAATTCCTTCTACAATGCACCTTACATCAAAGCATCCGGAATTTCCTACGGAATTCTGCCGTTGCCGATGTACGAGGCAAACGGCGAATATACGACGGCTTGTGACAACATCAGCTATTTCGCTTTCCTGACCACCACGCCCAACTTCCACACGGCGTCCTTGGTATTCAATGCGATGAATGCACTCTCGACCGAGATCCTGTATGACAAATACTTCGGTGAGTACCTCGAGTTCCGTGTCTCCGACGATCCCGATTCCTCGAGAATGATCCCGATCATTTATGACAGTATCTACTTTGATTGCGCACATACCAACCCCGGCATGTCCGCAAATGCATTCGGATACTTTGGTTCTTACGTCAATGACGGAAACAAGAGTATTTCTTCGAAGATGGCAACCTACTCTCCCAACAACATGAAGAGCTACATCACCGAGATGAAAAAGGTCTATCTGAACGTCAAGTTCGGTAACTCCAGATCATGATTTTTGATCGTACGCTTTTCTGACTTTTAAAAACAGAATTTCAAGGAGAAAAGAACATGAGAAAGACCAGATTGTTGTCTCTCTTGTTGGCGGTTTTGATGATCGTCAGCACAATCGCCATCATTCCCGTGACCGCAAGTACGGACGGAGGATGGGACGGTGGGACCATCGAGGCTCCCGCGGGCGAAGGTACGAAGGAAAAGCCCTACCTCGTCGCAAGCGCGGAGAATCTCGCGTGGATTTCCTACATGACCAAGAATTTCCAAGAACTGAACGAGACCTGCGGATACGAGTTTGCTTCTGCCAACGTGTTTGAGGGTGTGTACTTCGTACAGACCGCGGACATCGACCTCGGCGGCAAAGAGTTTACTCCCATTGGCTATATGCAAGCGAACGATGCCGCCAAGCGCAACGCTTTTGCGGGCAACTATGACGGCAGAAGCTACAAGATCTCCAACGCTGTCATTAAACCCGAGTCGCAGGTCAAAAAGACCAACTACAACGACTTCATGGCGGCAGGATTCCGCCCGGGCGGAATCTTCGGTGTGATCGCAGTCGGTTCGACCGTTTCGGGCATCAATGCCTGCAACATCAAGGTTGGTACGTTGAACACCAAGACGATGCTCCGCAACAGACTTTATTCGCTGACGGTTGCGGGTGTCATCGTCGGAATGACCTACGGCAATGCGACGGTCAGCGACTGTACTACCGATGCAGACTGTGAGGTTTATGCCCTTTACGCAGCGGGCGGTATCATGGGTATGCCCGAGCTGGGTGCTTATATTTCCGGATGTGTCAACGGTGCAACCGTTTCCGCATCTTATGCGACCGGCGGTATCGTCGGTATGCTGTATAACACCGACGTGGTCTATTGCATCAACCGCGGAAAGGTCGCGCACTATTCGACCGACCGTTGGTCGGGTGCGGGCGGTATCACGGGTATTCTGGGACTTACCGCGCAAAACACTGCCAACGCGATCTCCTACTGTATCAACGAGGGCGAGGTCTCCGCGACTTGTCTGCAGGAGGGCGGCTCGGGTACGAACCGCGTGGCACTCGGCGGTATGATGGGACACGACGGTATCGGCTACAAGGCAAATATCAAGTATTCCTACTGCTACAATATGCAGAAGAACTTCAATATCAAGTATCTTGACAACAGCAACACTGCGGTTTCCCACCTGGCAATGTGCGGTTCGATCGTGGGTAACACCCTTGACGCGACAAACACTGTGGAACGTGTCTATGACCATTGCTACGGCGTGGAAGCAGAATACACCTATGACTGGTCCGCCCTCAACGTGGAAAGCGTGATTGGCGGAAACGGTGTGGCTCATTCTGACAAGACCCAGACCTTTGCTTTCAACTGGAACGAGCAGGCCGGTACGGGAGCTGTGAGTGAGCAGCCCTATGCGGGCATTGTGGGCGCCGAGCTTCATCCGACGCAGGCCGCAGCAGGTCTCGGCGATTACACTGCCGTGTTTGCAACCTCTCAATACGGTGTTGCAGAGGAAACGCTGAAGGCACAGCCTCAGTATCAGGCGATTGTTCTTCGCAACTCGACGAACGAAGCGTATGCAAAGGCGCCCAAGTACGTCGGTGTGCAGGAAACGCTTGACAAGACCGCAGGCAACTACGGACTTCGTTTCATTCTCTCGACCTCCCGCACCGACTACGTCAAGGCGGGTGTTGAGGTGGTTGCTTCCTATGGCGACAACCAGATGAAGTCCTACACGATCACAGCCGACAAATATTACAATGCGCTCAGCGGCAAGGTGGACGGCAACGGTGTGAACTATCCCGCAGCTTCCTACGGCGCCGAAAAGCTCATGGCACTGGCACTTTCCATCGATCTTGCTGAAGTTGGTGCGGTCACCTACACCGTCACTCCTTACTTCATCGAGACCGAGGGCGGCGCGCCTTCCTACGGACGCGCATGGACGGTCAACTATGCGGCTGACGGCAACTTTGTCGATCAGAGCATCGTAGAGATCGTCAACGAAGGAGACGTCGACAATACGGCGCTTTACTCCATCGTCTATCCCGAGGAGTCGGTTCTGGCACCCCTTTACACCGCCATCGCGGTGCAGAATCACATTCTGACCAAGCGCGGAAAGATCCTGCCTCTCGCAACCGAGAGAAGTGAGGATCCCGATGCTTATGAGATCGTCATCGTTGAGGATCAGACCATGCAGACCGGTTCCTACAAGACCGAGGTCGAGGGCAACCGTCTCATCGTGACCGCGGCAGACACCTTTGGCTATATTGCAGCTGCAAACCGTCTGACGAAGCAACTTTTGGCAAACGGACGCATCTATTTGGATGAATCCTACAACGCCGAAGGCATTTTCGAGGGCGAAATGATCCGCGAAAAGAACGGTGAGAACCGCGTCATGTTCCAGAACGTCTGGTGTTCGATTGACAACGTGGCAAAGGATCAATATCTGTTCTCCGTGACCAACTATCAGTACCACTTGGCAACCGTGGCGCTCTATCAGCCCGACGTCTTTGCCGTCAACGAGTTCTGGTATGCTTGGGAAGCTTGCGGATTCGTTGAGGCGATGGCGGCAATGGGCTACAAGCGCGTGATGCCCGTCGTGAACGGACAGAAGGTCGCGCTTGGCAACTCGATCTTCTATAGAACCGAGACCACCGACTATGTGGACGGCTCCGCAAAATATCTGTCCTACGGTGATTTCGTTGCGGTTGATATGGACGGTGACGGCATCAATGAGGCTGTCAGACGCAACACCGGAGAATTCAAAGGCAAATACCTTGACAACTCCGACAACAGAGGAAGCACCGCGCACGCGGCAACCTTCACCGACAAGACCACGGGACAGAGCTACACCGTTTGCAGCTCGCACTTCATTCCCAACGCGCAGGTCGACCCGCAGATCGCTCCTTTGGGCAACGCTCTGCGTCTGGAGCAGATGGAAAAGCTGATCCCCTTCCTCAAGGCTTATCAGGAAGAGTACGGCGCCACCATCCTCCTCGGCGGAGACTATAACAACGCGGATTCCTATGATTACAAATCGGGTGGATACAAGGCAAAGGGTGACACCAATCCCTGGTATTTCGACTGGGCAGACAAGTCGAACAATCACTCCGGCGGCTATGCAGAAAGCTGGGATGATCACAAGGCAAATCCCAACAAGGCGCTGACCACCTACACCTACACCTATCTGGACGGCACCACGGCGGAGATGGAGTATCTGTGGGGTGCTTGCGATGAGTTGAGAAAGCACGGCTTCATCAATACCAAGAACGAGACCGAAGACACCGCCCACAACGTCTCTACACAGGGCTATCCGATCCGCAGTGAAGCTCTCAATGCGACCGTTCAATACACCGGCAGCACACTGGACGATCCCGCTACGGATAACTACAGCGGCTCGATCGACCACATCTATGCACTTGAGACATTTGAGGACGAACTGGAGGTGCTGCGTTACCGCAACATCGCAAATGAAGTCAGTCTTTCCACCTCCGACCACAAGCCGGTTCTGATCGACTTCAACCTCCTGACCGAGGAAGAGGTGGAATCCAACAAGCCCACCTCCGGAGACCTTGAGGGTGAGACCTGGCAGGGCATGAACGACCGTGTCGCTCCCACAACCGGTAGCGGAACGAAGGAAGATCCCTATCTCATCGAGCGTCCCGAGCATCTCGCTTGGCTCTCTGCCGCAACCAACGATATCACCATTGCAGATAAGTTCCTCGGCAGAACGGGACTCGCAAGAGCAAACTTCCAGGGCATTTACTTCAAGCAGACCGCGGACATCGATCTTGCAGGTCTTGCCTTCACGCCCATCGGAGACTACCAAAACAACTCCGACTACACCCAAAGACACGGCTTTGCCGGACATTACGACGGTAACGGCTTTGCCATCAAGAACGCCACCATCAATGCTTGTGAGGACAACGGACAGACCGCGACCGGAGCATTCAAGTCCAACACCTACCTCAGCGGTATTTTCGGACTGATTTCCGCAGGCGCGAGCGTGAGAAACATCCACGCGAAGAATATCAAGGTCGGTAAGCTTCTCAGCGAGGACGCCACCACGTTTGAGGAAACCTATGGCGAGACCGTTGCGGGCGTCATCGTGGGCGCTGCCCTGCAGGCAACCGTCACGGGTTGTACCACCGACGCGGATTGCTCGGCGATCGGTGTCTACGCAGGCGGTATCGTGGCATTCCAGGATTCCAGCATTGAGGTCTCTTACTGTGTCAACCGCGCACAGGTCATCGGCTTCAGAGGCGCCGCCGGTATCATCGGTATGGCAGAGGCGAACGTGATCTCCTACAACGTCAACTATGCTGACGTCAAGCTCATCACCTTTGACCGTTGGAACGGTGTGGGCGGCATCATCGGTACGTACTCCGCACTCAACAAGACAATCACCAACAACGTTTCCAACTGCATCAACTATGGCAACATGTCTGCCATCGACAGAAGCAACGTGCTTGGCGGCAACCACCGTGTGGGAATGGGCGGCATCGTCGGAAACGACAACATGGCAGCTCTTTCCACCTATGAAAATTGCTTCAACCTTGCAGACTCCTTTACGGCGAAAGTGACCCTCGTCGCAGGTACACAAGAGAACTTCTTGGCTTGCTCGGGCGGTATCATCGGTTATTCAATCGACCATGCCGGCGCAAGAACCTACACCAATTGCTACTCTGTCGCAGGCTCGACCGACGTCGACTACTTCGGAACCGCAAAGAACGACTTTGCTTGGGAAGGAAAGGGCATGAACGGCACCGCAGGCGTGAACTCCTCTGTTTACGCAGGTCTGATGACCGGTGAGATGAGCGATATTCAAGTGACTCTCGGCATCTCCGGATCCGCCATTACTGCACTGGAAGAGGCGTTTGCAACCTGTGGCTACGGCGTTGACGCCGCAAAAATCGAGGCAAACGAAGCCTATCTTGCAATTCTGGAAGCGGTTTCGGCTGATTGACCGATCGCTTTTCGGGGGAACCCTCTCATGAAAGGGTTCCCCCTTTTCCGTTTTTGGATCTATTTCCGATTTTTCATGAGAAATCGTATTATAAAAAAGAGGAAGGCTTTTGTTTTTGTCTGGACGCGAAACTTTTTTGCCAAAAGTCAATATTATACAACTAATAGTCAAAAACAATATAGCTTTTATAAATAAAAAAGAATATAATTAAAATGTATTCAAGTCGCTTGGGAAAAGCGTTTGAAAAACAAGAAAAAAACAGAAGGAGAGGACCATGAAAACAAGGAAATTTTTATCGCTTGTGTTGGCGATTCTGATGATCGTCAGCACGCTCGTCATCATTCCCGTGACCGCAAGTGCGGACGCTTGGGACGGCGAGACCATCGCGCAGCCCGAAGGAGAGGGAACCAAAGAAAAGCCCTTCCTGATCGCAAGCGCGGAAAACCTCGCGTGGGTTTCTTACATGACCAAGAACTTCACCGAGTTGAACGATGCGCTCGACACAGGATTCACCTCCAGCGACGTGTTTGACGATATGTACTTCGTACAGACCGCAGACATCGATCTTGGCGGACATGAATTTGAGCCGATCGGTTACACACAGGCAGACAGTGCCACCAAGAGAAATGCGTTTGCAGGTCACTACGACGGCAGAAGCTACAAGATCTCGAACGCTGTCATCACACCTGATTCTCAGGTGAAGAAGACCGTTTACGGTGACTTTATGGAAGCCGGCTACCATCCCGGCGGAATCTTCGGCGTGCTCGCCGCAAATTCCACGGTCTCCAACATCAATGCTTGCAACGTCAAGGTTGGTTCGATCAAGACCAACTCCATGATCCGTAACAGAATCTACACGCTGACGGTTGCCGGTGTCATCGTTGGTTCGACCTACGGAACCGCAACGATCACAAACTGCACCACCGACGCGGATTGTGTGGTCTACGGCTTCTACGCTGCCGGCGGCATCTTGGGTATGCCCGAGGATGGCGCTTACGTCTCGCAGTGTGTGAACAATGCAACGGTTTCCGGATGCGTCGCAACCGGCGGTATCGTCGGTCAGGGCTTCAACACCGACGTTTCCTACTGTATCAACAAGGGTAAGGTCGCGCACTATTCGACCGACCGTTGGTCGAGCGCCGGCGGCATCATGGGTGTTGCGCTGGCTGTTTCTGACAACAAGTCCTGCTCGATCACCTATTGTATCAACGAGGGCGAGATCACCGCAACCTGCTTGCAGGAGGGCGGCACCGGAACCAACCGTGTGGCAATGGGCGGCATGCTCGGTCACGACGGTTCGGCTGCAAACACCGACATGAAGTATGCATACTGCTACAATATGCAGAAGCATTTCAACGTCAAGTATCTTGATAACGGTAACAGCGCGGCAACGCACCTTGCAATGTGCGGCGGTATCGTGGGTAACACCAAGGATAGCGCAAACGGAAGCGGACTCCACACCTTCGATCACTGCTACACCGTGGCGGGTGATTATACCTACGACTGGACCGCAATCAATGCAGATTCCATTCTTGGCGGAAACGGAGAGGCTCATTCCGAAAAGACCATGCTCTTTGCCTTTAACTGGAACGAGCAGGCAGGCACGGGCGCTGTGAGTGAGCAGCCCTATGCCGGAATCGTCGGCTCTGAAATTTCTTTGACACAGATCACCGCCGGTCTGGGTGATCCCGTAGCGGCATTCGAAACCTGTGGATACGGTGTTCGTGCGGATGATCTGAAGGCACAGCCCGAATATCAGGCAATCGTTACGATTGCGGCAGAAAACGCAGCGCTTTCCGCAGCACCCAAGTACGTCGGTGTGCAGGAGACGCTTGACAGAACTGCGGGCAACTACTCGCTCCGCTTCATTCTTGCAACTACCCGCACCGATTACTTTGAGACGGGTGTTGAGGTTGTCGCCGCTTACGGTGACGGACAGATG
>JAFVOP010000055.1 GCA_017505745.1 Clostridia bacterium | reverse complement strand
TTGATAGTAGCTTCGGTAGAGTTCCCGAACGGCATCCGCATCCCCGTGAAGTTCTTCGGCAAAGAGCGGAACGGTTACCTCCATCCCACTGTAAAAGGGGGCTACGATCGGGCAAAAGATCGGATCGCTTTGCAGTCCGCAGATCTTTGCCATCTCGGGCAGATGCTTGTGCGTTTGGGAGAGCCCGTACATCCGAGGTGCATCGAGCAGAGGCTCGCGTTCGTCGCCCTCGTATTCGGCAATCATTTTCTTTCCACCGCCCGAGTATCCCGTGATTGACGTACAGGTCAGCTTCGCATCGGGCGAGAGGATCCCCTCCCGTACCAAGGGCTCGATCAATGCCACAAATCCGCTGGCATGACAACCGGGATTGGCAACGCGCTTCGATGCCGCAATGCGCTCGCGTCTGCCTCGCAATTCGGGAAATCCGTATTCCCAAGCGGGGTTGGTGCGGTGCGCGGTGGAAGTATCAATGATAGAGACGTGACTCCCCTCGGCCAGCGCAACGGCCTCGATCGCCGCCGCGTCGGGCAGGCACAGAAAAGCGATATCCGCGCGATGCAACGCTTCGCGGCGCGCCTCGGGATCCTTGCGGCGCTCCTCGGAGAGTGTGATCAGATGAAGATCTTGGCGCGCGGCCAAGCGCTCGCGAATGCGAAGTCCCGTGGTTCCCGCGCTTCCGTCAATGAATATGTTCGCCATGGTTCAATACCTCCTCTACGTACCGGATCTGCGCGTCGACCGAATCGGGCGAGGTCCCCCCCTCCGAGATCCGCTTTTTCACGCAGACGTCTAAATCGATGTCCCCGTAAACGTCCTCGCCAAAGAGGTCGCTGTAGCTTTGATAGGTTGCAAGAGGCAGCTCCTCCAGCACCGTTCCTTCCTTGATGCAGTAAGACACGAGCTGTCCCGCGATCTTGTAGGCCGCGCGGAACGGCATGCCCTTTTTCACCAGATAATCGGCCAGGTCGGTGGCGTTGATGAAGCCCTTTTGCGCCGCCGCCTTCATGTTTTGCGGAAGCGTTTTCATGGTTCCGATCATCGGAGTCATCACGTCCAGACACATCTTCACGGTGTCCAGCGCGTCAAATACGCTTTCCTTGTCCTCCTGCATGTCCTTGTTGTAGGCCAGCGGCAGACCCTTGAGTGTGGTCAAAAGCGCCATCAGATCGCCGTATACCCGTCCCGTCTTTCCGCGGATCAGCTCCGCCATATCGGGATTTTTCTTTTGCGGCATGATCGAGGAGCCCGTAGTGTAAGCATCGGAAAGCTCCACGAATTTGAATTCCCAGCTCGACCACAGGATCAGCTCCTCGGAGAAACGGGAAAGATGCATCATCAGAATGGCGCACGCGCCGAGAAATTCCACACAGAAATCGCGGTCGGAAACGCCGTCGATGCTGTTGCGACAGATATCCGCAAAGCCGAGCTCGGCAGCTTCAAAGCGGCGGTCGGTACCGTAGGTTGTGCCCGCCAATGCACAGGAACCGATGGGAGAAACGTTCGTGCGCTTTTTGCAATCGGAAAAGCGATCAAGGTCACGGAGCAGCATCATGGCGTACGCCAGAAGATGATGCGCAAAGGTGATCGGCTGGGCGCGTTGCAGATGCGTATATCCCGGAACGGTCACGGCACGGTTCTCCTTTGCCTGCCCGAGAATCGCCTCGAGAAGGTCGCGTACCTTTTGCATGATCGCGTCGGTCTCGTCGCGCAGATACATGCGCATATCCAGCGCCACCTGATCGTTGCGACTGCGTGCCGTATGCAGCTTTTTGCCTACGTCCCCGAGGCGCTCGGTCAATACCTGCTCCACGAACATATGAATGTCCTCGCAGGAAGGATCGATCGCCAGAGCTCCGCTCTCCAGATCGGCCAGAATTCCGGCCAGTCCCTCGATCAGCGTCTCTGCCTCCGCAGGGGTGATAATTCCCTGTTTCCCAAGCATCGCCGCGTGCGCCATGCTTCCCGTGATATCCTGCCTGAACATTCTGGAATCAAACGCGATCGACGAATTGAAATCGTCCGCGATCCGATCGGTCACTCCGTCGGTCCTTCCTGCCCACATTTTTGCCATTTTTTTCGGTTCCTCTCCTGTTTTTGAAAACAACGCCGTCCTGCACAGCCAAAAAGTGCCGTGCAGGACCCGTTTTTTTGTTATTTTTGATTGTTTTTTGCGTCAACCATCGCCTGAACCTTGATCGGAAGTCCGAACAGGTTGATAAAGCCGGCCGAATCCTTCTGGTCGTAATCGCTCTCGCCAAAGGTTGCGATCTCTTCGCTGTACAGAGAATAGGGACTCCATACGCCGGCATTGATCATGTTGCCCTTGTAGAGCTTGAGGCGAACCTTACCCGTCACCTTCTCCTGCGTTTTATCCACGAAGGCAGAAAGCGCCTCGCGCAGAGGGGTGAACCACTGGCCGTTGTAGACCAGCTCGGCAAAGGTGATCGAAAGCTTCTGCTTTTCGTGCGCGGTCATCTTGTCCAGGCAGATCGTTTCCAGCACGCTGTGCGCCTTGTACAGGATGCTTCCGCCGGGGGTTTCGTACACACCGCGACACTTCATTCCAACCAAACGGTTTTCCACGATATCGAGCAAGCCGATGCCGTTTTTGCCGCCGATCTCATTGAGTGCGAGAATGATTTCCTTGGCGCTCATCTTCTTGCCGTCAAGAGCCACGGGAATGCCCTGCTCAAAATCGAGCTCGATGTAGGTAGGTGTATCGGGGGCTTGCAGAGGAGATACGCCCATTTCCAAAAATCCGGGCTTTTCATACAGCGGCTCATTGCCGGTGTCCTCCAGATCAAGTCCCTCATGAGAAAGGTGCCAAAGGTTCTTATCCTTGGAATAGTTGGTCTCGCGGTTGATCTTGAGCGGCACGTTATGCGCCTCGGCGTAGTCGATCTCTTCCTCGCGGGATTTGATATCCCACTCACGCCAAGGAGCAATGATCGGCATATTGGGCGCGAAATGCTTGATGGTGAGCTCAAAGCGCACCTGGTCGTTGCCCTTACCCGTGCAACCGTGGCAGATGGCATCCGCGCCTTCCTTGAGCGCGATGTCCACCAGTCCCTTTGCGATGCAGGGACGCGCGTGGCTGGTTCCAAGCAGATATTCCTCGTAGATCGCGCCGGCCTTGAGGCAGGGCATAATATATTCATCCACGTATTCGTCGGTAAGATCAAGCACGTAGAGCTTCGATGCGCCGGTTTTGAGCGCCTTCTCCTCCAAGCCCTCCAATTCGTCGGCTTGTCCCACGTTTCCCGAAACCGCGATGACCTCGCAATTGTTATAGTTTTCCTTGAGCCACGGGATGATGATCGATGTATCCAATCCACCCGAATATGCAAGAACCACTTTTTTAATATTTTCCTTATTCATAACAACCTCCGTGAATAAATATTCACAACTTTTTGAATTTATGCAATGATTATACACTTTTAAAAGATAAAAGTCAAGTCTTTTTTCAAAAGTTTTTTCACAAAAAAAGGCTTTTTTATGCTTTTCGGGCAAATGAACAAAGGAACGCCTTTTCCTATCTTGTATTTTGGCAAAATGACAATGGGATTCCGGGGCTTTTGAAAGCCTTTTGCAGGTTGCCGCATCCCGGATGAGTCCCCTGCCCCGATGCGGTTATTTTCATGCATAAATTCTGCATAACATACAAACGTCTTTTTTGAAAAAAACATAAAAAAAACGAATAAAAGTGAAAAAAAGACTCCAAAATACTGAAAAACGAATCATCGAGAAGGACGGTATGCATATGAAGCAGTTTTCCTATTGTATTCAGGATAAAAACGGAATGCACGCGCGCCCCGCAGGGGCACTGGCCAACTGTGCCAAGCGTTATACCTCAAGCATCAAGGTATCCGCAAACGGAAAGAGCGCCGATGCAAAGCGGTTGCTTTCGCTCATGAGCCTGGGCGCAGTCTACGGAAGTGAATTGACCTTTTGCATTGAGGGAGAGGACGAGGCGCTTGCAGCAGAGACGCTCCGTGCGTTCTGTCAGAACGGCTTTCAACCCGTTTCATCGTCCGACAAGGAGTGATATATATATGGAAATCGATCATCAGGCTTCCACGGTTTTGCGCGGGACAGGAATCAGCAACGGACGAAACGCGGGGCCGCTCAAATTCTTTCAGCGCGCCGGCGTGAAAGCCTCTTATACGCAAACGGCAAGCGATGCCGCGCGGGAATGGAGCCGGCTGGAGCAGGCATGCAAGGAAAGCGCGGAGCGAATCAGCGCCCTGTATCAGCAGGCGCTTCGAACCGTGGGCAAGGAGGAGGCTGAGATCTTTGCGATTCACGGAATGCTGATCGAGGACGAGGATTTTCTGGATGCGCTGAAGGAAGCCGTCAAGGATGGCAAATCCGCTGAGCTTGCTTTGGAGGAGGCGGTCTCGCGTTTTTCCAAAATGCTGGAGGAGCTCAACGATCCCTATCTTTCGGCGCGCGCGGCAGACCTGCGCGACGTAGCCGCTCATATCCGCCGCACCCTTGCAGGAGAAGAGGCAATCAACACCCACAGCTCCCGCGAGCCCTTTCTCCTTGTGGCCGACGATCTCTCGCCCTCCGAAACCGTCATGCTCGAAAAATCCATGATCCTGGGATTCGTCACCTTTGGCGGAACCCCCAATTCGCACACGGCGATCCTTGCCCGCGCCATGGGGATCCCCGCTTTGGTGGGTGTGGGAGAGATCGACGCCATCCACGACGGTGCCTATGCCCTGCTCGATGCCGCAGACGGCACGCTGACCCTCTATCCCACCGCCGAGGAGCAAGCGCTCTTTGCCCAAAAGCAGCGGCGGGACGATCGCATTGCCCAGGAGCACGACCGCTATCTGCGTGGGTTGATGAATAAGCCCGCAGTCACCCGGAGCGGGCACCGCGTGTTGATTTACGCCAATATCGGGGACACGGACGAGGTTCGCGCGGCGCTTGCCAACGGTGCGGACGGAATCGGACTGCTACGCAGTGAGTTTCTTTATCTGGGCACCACCGACTACCCCTCGGAGGAGCGGCTGTTCACCGCGTATCGGGAGATTGCCGAGGCAATGGAAGGGAGACGCGCCGTGATCCGCACATTGGATATCGGAGCCGATAAACGGATTCCTTACTTCGGGCTTCCCGAAGAGGAAAATCCCGCGCTGGGCTTTCGCGCGATCCGCATTTGCCTCTCCAGAGAAGGGCTATTCAAAACCCAGCTCCGCGCGATCCTGCGCGCCTCGGCCTTTGGTTCACTTTCCCTGATGCTCCCCATGATCGTTTCGCTGGACGAGGTACGCCAAAGCAAGCGTCTTTTGGAGGAATGCAAGGAGGAGCTGCTTCGGGAAGGGCAAACATTCGATCCCGAGCTTGAGCTCGGCATTATGATCGAAACCCCGGCTGCAGCGATCATGAGCCGGGAGCTGGCAAAGGAGGTCAGCTTTTTTTCGGTGGGAACCAACGATCTCACCCAGTACACCCTGGCGGCCGACCGTCAGAATCCTTCCCTGGCGCGTTTGTGCGACGAAAACCGCGAGCCGGTCCTCCGCCTGATCAAAATGGCGGCCGATGCCATTCACGAAAGCGGCGGTTGGATCGGCATCTGCGGTGAAATGGCAGCGGATCTGCACCTGACACAGGCCTTTGCCGATATGCGTATCGACGAGCTTTCGGTATCGGTTCCCTACCTCCTGGGACTGCGCGGGAAGGTAACCGAATGCCGGTAAATCAAAAAAAGAAACCGAGGAAACAGTCATGTTATTTTCCAAAAAAGAGAATACGCTCGTAGCGGTGGCAAACGGAAGAAGCCTTCCGCTCTCCGAGGTTCCCGATGAGGCCTTTGCCACGGGGCTTCTGGGAATCGGCTTTGCGGTCGAGCCCGCGGACGGAACCGTATACAGCCCCGTTACCGGACGGATCGAAAGCATTGCCGACAGTCTGCACGCCTATACGCTCCTCTCGGATGACGGCCTGGACGTGCTTGTGCATATCGGGATCGACACGGTGGAGCTGAAGGGCGAGGGATTTCTTTCCATGGTGGCCGTGGGAGACCGCGTCAAGGTTGGCGACGTCATCGCACGGGTGGATCTGAACCGCCTGCGCGGCGGAAATTATCCGTCATTCATCCCCGTTTTGATCACCAATCCCGAGGGCGTAAGCATGGAAAAGCTTCGCACAGGAAGCACCGTTGGCGGAGAAACGCCCGTATTCCAGTATCGAATCAAGCGATCCTGATCGGATCGGAAAGGAATCATTATGACAGATGCATTAACAAAAGAAAAGAAGGGCTCCGGCTTCTTCAGTGTTCTGCAACGCGTGGGGCGGGCATTTATGCTCCCCATTGCGCTGCTGCCAATCGCGGGCCTGCTCCTGGGAATCGGCTCCTCGCTCACCAACGCCGCGATGCTTGAAACCTACAATCTCACGGGGATCATGGGTCCCGGAACCGTTCTCTACTCCGTGTTCAGTGTTCTCGCTTCGGTTGGAACAGTCATTTTCGATAACCTCCCTCTGCTCTTCGCCATGGGCGTAGCTCTCGGCATGGCAGAGCAGGAAAAGGCCACCGCCACCCTTTCGGCGGCAATCGCCTTTTTCGTTATGCACAAGACCATCAATGCGCTGCTCACCATCAGCGGCATGCTCAAGGAGGGGGCGCTGCAGGAAGGCAGTATTGCCAACGTTGTGGGCATCCAATCGCTGCAAATGGGGGTGTTTGGCGGTATCATCGTGGGGCTTGGCGTAGCGGCGCTCAACAACCGCTTTTATAAGATCCGCCTCCCCAACGTCATCTCCTTCTTTGGAGGCACGCGCTTTGTTCCCATCATTTCCACCACCGTGTATCTGCTTGTGGGTGTGGTGATGTTTTTCGTTTGGCCGTATATTCAAACCGGTATCTACGCGCTGGGTGACCTGGTTTTGCGCTCCGGCTATGCGGGAACGCTGATCTACGGCTTTATTGAGCGTATTCTCATCCCCTTCGGCTTGCATCACGTGTTTTATTTACCTTTCTGGCAAACGGGCGTGGGCGGCTCGGCAATGATCGACGGAACCATGATCTACGGGGCGCAAAATATTTTCTTTGCGGAGCTGGCTTCGCCCAACACCGTCAAGTTTTCGGTGGAAGCCTGCCGCTTTATGAGCGGAAAATTCCCGTTTATGATCTTTGGTCTCCCCGGCGCGGCACTCGCCATGTATACCTGTGCCAAGTCCACCAAAAAGAAGGTGGCGGGAGGACTCCTGCTCTCGGCGGCACTGACCTCAATGCTCACGGGCATCACCGAGCCGATCGAGTTCACCTTCCTGTTCGTAGCCCCCATTCTCTACGTCATCCACTCGGTGCTGGCGGGGCTTTCCTATATGCTCATGCACGTGCTCAACGTGGGCGTGGGTATGACCTTTTCGGGGGGACTGATCGACCTCTTCCTGTTTGGCGTTCTGCAGGGCAATGAAAAAACCAACTGGGTCATGATCCCGCTTGTGGGCGCAATCTATTTTGTAATCTATTTCTTCCTTTTCCGCTTCCTGATCCGAAGAAAGAATTACGCCACTCCCGGGCGCGAGGAGGACACGGAAGAAACCAAGCTCTACACGCGCGCCGACTACAATGCAAAAAAAGAGGGCCGTTCTGCGGAAACGGCTCCCCAATCGGGCTCCGAGCCGCACGGAACCTCGGCGTTGATCCTGGAGGGGCTGGGAGGCAAGGAAAACATTGCGGGACTTGATTGCTGCGCCACCCGCTTGCGCGTGACGGTAAAGGATCCCGAGCGGGTGAGTGACGCCATGCTTCGGCAAAGCGGCGCGGCGGGAGTGATCCGCAAGGGCACGGGCGTGCAGGTGGTCTACGGACCGCAGGTCGCCGTTATCAAAAGTGAGTTGGAGGATTATATCCGTCTTTTGGAAGAGTGATACGGTCATCACCCTCGATTGTTGAAGGCGGGTTCAAAAATTCAAGGGCAACCGCCACGGCGGTTGCCCCTTTGTTGGATTTTAAATTTTGGTGTTTGCAATCATTCCCGAGCCAGATTGATGCAAGCGGCAAAGATCGATTCGTCTACCGATTCGATGGTATCGGGCAGCTCCACGGCCACAATCGATTCACCGAGGTTGGTGGGCAAGGTGGGAAGCGTGGCCAATATTTCCTCTTTGTTTTCGGCATTGCTCTCTTCTACCAGCTTGCGCAAATTTTCATAGTCCTCTTTCAAATCCATAGCCGAATAGCCGCCGTACTCGTACATGTATTTCAAACAAGTCAGCAGCCCCTCTGGATATGCGGGCTCCAGCAGTGAAGAATCAAACTTCATAAACCCTGTCAATTCTGTGAGCGGGTACAGTTGCAACATTTGTTCTTTTGCTGCGTCAGATATTCCTTCTAATGTCATATAGAGAAAGCGTTGATCTACGTAATCTGCATAATACGAATGTTCTTTCCGTACTTCG
>JAFVOP010000054.1 GCA_017505745.1 Clostridia bacterium | reverse complement strand
TTTGATTGGTGCGGCTTTTTTCTTCGCTGATAAACTTATTGGCAGGCGAGCTGAACCTTACGTCGATATTGGCAGTAGAACAAAGGAAATATCACCAAAAGTTTTCAAAATAATAACGCGTTCAATTGGAGCTTTTTGCTTGGTTGTGTTTCTACTTTTCTTTACCGTTCATATTGCAGAATATAACGAATATAAAACGATGTTGGAATCTGATAGTGTATCTGTTGTGGAAGGATATGTAGAAAACTACAATCCTTTACCTGCAGACGGCAAAGGAACGGAGAATTTTGAAATTAACGGGGTGTATTTCGCATATAGTAACGCTGACGGAAGAAATGGTTATACTGCTATTGCTAAATATGGCGGTGTCATAACAATGAACGGGCAGCATTTGAGAATTAAATATGTAACGAATGAAGAAGGCGAGAATATTATTCTATACATATCGGAAATCAGGTAAAGTTGCATACGGGTTACGAAAAACGAAATCGGCATCTATTTTGGATGCACATGAATTTGCCCCAAAAGGTCAAAAATCCTTGATTTTCTTGACTTTTTCGCCGTGGCATCTATTTAGGAAGCACAATACAAAAAGAAAATAAAAGGTAGCGCGACTTCTCATGAAGCTCTATAAATGTCTGGAACAGAGGCGTATGCAAAATTTATCTCAAGTTAAAAATCAATAAATTTTACCGCCTTATTTAAAGATATGCAAAATATTTATAGGAGATTGACATTGAAAATACCCATACTTTATGATATAATCATTAAGACAAGATCGAAAGGAAGAAAACTATGGCAAATTTTCAGATAAATCAAGACCTAACTTATAACAACTCCCCTATTGTTAAGAAAAATGAATTTATCAACATGCCTGCCGAAGATACGGAGCTTCCAACATACGAAAAAATATCGCATCTGCTTCCGTCTCCTATCTGGCAAGATCACGGTGACGTAATCGATTGCTATGATTTTGCGTGGCGCACAGCATTCGGCAACCTTCGGAAGGCAAATGCCGAGGCGAATTTCGTTTCCAATTTTATAGATACCGCGTTTAACGACTATCTTTTCATGTGGGATTCTTCGTTTATAGTTATGTTTGGCAAATATGGGGCTCACGCATTTAATTTCCAAAAAACACTCGACAACTTTTATTCACATCAGCACAAGGACGGCTTCATTTGCCGCGAGTTATGCGAATTTAAGCCCGGAGAGCATTTTTCAAGGCACGACCCCTCATCCACCGGTCCAAATATTCTGGCGTGGTCGGAATGGGAGTATTATTGTCAGACGGGAGACACACACCGTCTTGAGAAGATTTTTGATCCCCTGCTCGCTTATCACCTGTGGCTCAAGGAGCACAGAACCTGGCGTGATGGTACATACTGGTCTACAGGTTGGGGCTGCGGTATGGATAATCAACCACGTCTTGAAAAAGGATACCATGTTATATTCTCGCACGGCCATATGGTTTGGGTAGACACATGTATCCAGCAAGTGCTATGCGCAAAGATCCTTATACAGATTGCAGATATAATCGGACGCGGCGACGATGAAAACATCTCGGTGCTCGAAAGTGAGATCGAAAATCTCACAACCGTAATCAACGAGAAGCTCTGGAGCGAAGACGATGCCTTTTACTATGATCTTTGGAAGAACGGTGAGCTCAACAAGGTAAAATCGGTTGGCGCATACTGGGCACTCCTTGCAGATATCATACCGAAAGAAAGGCTTGGGAGATTTGTGGCGCACTTGGATAATCCCAAAGAATTCAAGCGCCCCTGTCGCGTACCTACACTTTCTGCAGATCACCCCGAATACAGCGAGGAGGGGAAATATTGGAGAGGCAGTGTATGGGCTCCTACAAATTATATGGTTCTCAAAGGACTTGAAAAAAACGGATTCGATGAGCTTTCATATGACATAGCCAGAAACTGTCTTGACAACGTGGTAAATGTATTCAATAAGGATGCAACTCTTTACGAAAATTACGCACCCGAAAAAAGCAGTAAAGGAGATCCGGCAAAAAAAGATTTTGTCGGATGGTCAGGGCTATTCCCCATCAGCATACTGTTCGAGTATGTTTTTGGCATTCGTCCACATGCCAGAGAAAGAAAAATAGTGTGGAATGTCCGTTTACTTGAAAAACACGGTGTAAAGAATTATCCTTTCAATGATTTTTCAATTGATCTTATGTGTGAGGAAAGAACGACAGAAAACGATGAGCCGATAATTACCGCAATATGCGATGAGCCTATTGAGATAGAGATACACTACGCAAGCAAAACAAAAATTATTCACGCCTCCCCCAGAGATTAAGCCCCTTTTGAATAGGTTTCCACTTTAGAACCCCGTAACAATCGGCGTCGAAAGTGAGAATCTTCTTTTATTTCTATGTGTGTTTAAAGAACTCCGCTTTAATTTGAAACGGAGTTCTCATGCTCAATTTTCTATGCGGTCGCTCCTCGTTATACAAATATAGGTCGGCATCTACTTAGAATGTACATGGAACCGCCTCAGATAGCCGAAAACCCTTGACTTTATTGACTTTCCCACCGTGGCATCTATTTAGGCGGTACAACACAAAAACGAAAGCAGTCCAATGGACTGTTTTTTCGTTTTTGGAACGATGTTTGCCCTTGCGGGCAAATATCACTCTTTACAATCGGTCAAGCTTGTGGTATAATAGTTTTCAAAGGGAGGGATGGCTGATGGAGTTTCAAAACGGAATGAAATTTTTATTTATCGGAAACAGCGCAACCTACGTTCACGAAATTCCGCAGACGCTGCAACAGCTCGCAAAGGCATGCGGATAAAAGTACGATGGAATATACATAAAAGCAAACAAACGAAAAGGGGTTATGCAATGGAATACAGAAATTTGGGAAGGACCGGACTCTCGGTTTCGCGCTTGGGCTTTGGCGGGATCCCGATCCAAAAAATTGATGCCGAGGGAACGAAACGCCTGATTGGAGAGCTGCTTCGGGAAGGTGTGAATTTTATCGACACGGCGCGCGGATATACGGTGAGCGAGGAGTACCTCGGCTATGCGCTGGAAGGGGTGCGCGACCGCTTTGTGCTTGCCACCAAAAGCATGGCGCGCACGAAGGAGGCCATGCAACGCGATATCGACGTCAGCCGCCGCAATCTCCGCACCGATTACATCGATCTGTACCAGATCCACAACCCCGGTGCTGCCGATCTGGAGCAGGTCATGGCTCCCGGAGGCGCTCTGGAGGCCCTGCTGGAGGCCAAGGAGGCAGGCAAGATCGGACATATTGGGATCACGCTCCATTCGGTGGATCTCTTCCGTCGTGCAGTGGAGCTGCCGTGGGTGGAAACGGTCATGTTTCCCTACAACGTTTTGGAAACGCAGGGTGAGGAGCTGATCGCGCAATGCGCAAAGCACAACATCGGATTTATTTGCATGAAGCCCCTGGCAGGCGGAGCGATCGAGGACGCGACCGTGGCCATGCGGTTTGTGGTCAGCAATCCCAACGTTTCGGTGGTGATTCCCGGCATGGCCGATATCTCTGAAATCGCGCAAAACGCAGAGGCCACGGCCAACACGGCTCCCTTGACCGAGCAGGAGACGGAGAAAATCGCCGCGATCCGCGAAGCGCTTGGTACCAACTTCTGCCGTCGGTGCAATTACTGTGCGCCTTGCACGGCGGGGATCAACATCTCGGCGGTCTTTCTGTTTGAGGGCTATTACAGCCGCTACGATCTGAAGGACTGGGCGCGTGATCGGTACGCGCAGCTGCCGAAAACCGCTTCCGACTGCATCGGCTGCGGCATTTGCGAAACGCGTTGCCCGTATCAGCTGCCGATCCGTCAGATGTTAAAAAAGGCCGCGCAAACCATGGGAAAATAGAACAGGTTGTCACAGCTTCGGGGAGAGCGCCGCACGGCGCTCTCCCCTTTTTTCAATTTCCTCAATTTTTTTCAAAAATCTATTGACAAACACAATACTTCGTGATATGATGTATTCCGAAAGGAGGGGTATTGCCATGGATGCTCAATTAAAGCGCGGACTGCTCGACGTATGCGTGTTGGCCGCGATCAGACAGGAAGATTCCTACGGCTATAGGATCATCAAGGATCTGAAGCCGTATATAGCGCTTTCGGAATCCACACTCTACACGGTATTGAAGCGGTTGGAGCTTGCGGGCCTGCTGACGGTACGCACCTCCGAGCACGAAGGACGGCTACGAAAATACTACCATATTACCAAAGCAGGACTCGGACGCATTGAAGATTTCAAGGATGAGTGGCGCGAGGTGATGGCGATCTATCAATTTGTAAGTAAGGAGGATCCGGAAAGATGACAAAACGCAACTTTCTGGCGGCCCTGCGAAAGCAGTTGGCCGATTTGCCCAACGAGGAGGTTGAGGAACGTCTCGCCTTTTACAGCGAGATGATCGATGACCGTATCGAGGAAGGCGCAACTGAAGAGGCCGCCGTTGCAGGTGTTGGCTCGGTGGATGCGATCGCGGCGCAAATTTTAGCGGAGCTCCCACGTACCAAACAGAAAAAAGCAAAGCCAACTTCAAACAAACGGCTCCGCGCATGGGAGATCGTGCTGTTGGCGGTGGGTTCGCCCATCTGGCTTTCGTTGGCGATCGCCGCCTTTGCCGTGCTCCTCGCGCTGTACGCCGTGCTTTGGTCCTTGGTCATTTCCCTGTGGGCCGTCTTCGTATCCCTTGCCGCAGGCGCGATTGGCGGTGTGGCGGCGGGAGCCTTGGTTGCAATTTCCGGGCATCCTCTTTCGGGTATTGCTACGGTTGGTGCGGGACTGGTTTGCGCGGCGCTGGCGATCCTTTTCTTCTTTGGATGTCATGCGGCAACCAAGGGCGGCGTATGGCTCACCAAAGCCATAGCGCGTGGGATCAAACGCTGTTTTGTGAGTAAGGAGAAAGAAAAATGAGAACTGCGGTAAAAATATGGCTGACGGTGGCAACGGTGCTCTTTCTGATCAGCGGAATTCTGTTTGTAGGGGTGATGACCGTGCTGAACTGGGATTTTACAAAGCTATCCACAACCAAATACGAAACCAACCGTTATACCCTCAGCGAAACCTTTTCGGACATTTCCATCCGTACCGATACCGCGCAGGTGGAGCTGGTTCCTGCCGAGGGCTCCGAGAGCACGGTGGTTTGTTATGAAGAAGCCAAGCGCAAGCATGAGGTTGCGGTAGAGGACGGAGTTCTCGTGATCAAGGTAGTGGACACGAGAGCATGGTACGAGTATATCGGCATTCATTTTGGCAAGCCGCCAAAGCTTACGGTTGCGATTCCCGAGGGAGCATACGGTACGCTCTCGGTCAAGGGAAAAACGGGGGACACGCGGATCTCTTCGGCGTTTCATTTTGAAAGCATCGCGATCTCAACCAGCACCGGGGACGTCACGAATCACGCCTCCGCCTTGGGGGACGTTACGCTAACAGCCTCCACAGGCGACATTCTCACAGAAGGAATCGCTGCCGCCTCGCTCCAACTTTCGGTTTCCACGGGCAAGATCACGGTCTCGGACGTGACCTGCGCAGGAGATCTGACGGTGAACGTCTCTACGGGAAAAGCAACGCTGACAAGCGTAGCCTGCAAAAATCTGCGCTCCGACGGAGACACCGGCAAGCTGATCTTAAAAAATGTGATCGCATCCGAGGCCTTCTCCGTCAAGCGAAGCACGGGAGACGTGACGCTGGAGGCTTGCGACGCCGCAGAGCTTCGGATCCAAACCGATACCGGAGACGTGGAAGGGACGCTGCTTTCCGACAAGGTATTTCTGGTCCGCACCGATACCGGCAAAACAGAGGTGCCGAGCTCAGTTACAGGCGGCAAGTGCGAAATTACCACCGACACGGGGGACATTCGGATCCGCATCCAACCAAACAACTGAAAAACGGGTTGACCAACCTTACCAATGAAAACGGAGGACTCCTGCAACACACCGTTGCGGGAGTCCTCCTGCTTTTCTTTTTTAAGGATCAGCGTTTCTTATAAAAGCGTCCCTGAAAAACGCCCGGTGAGACGCCGAACCGTTTTTTAAATTCGCGGGAAAAATGACAGGGCTCGCCGTAGCCGCAAAGCCCCGCGATTTCCGAGATCTCCAATTCGCCCAACAACAAAAGCTGCTTGGCGTATTCCATGCGCTTGCGGATCAGATATTCCTTGGGGGAGATCCCAACGCTATTGACAAAAATTTTGCGGAAATAGACCTCGCTCATGCCGCAAAGCGAGGCAAGCTCGGCCACGGTAAGCTCGCAATCGGTAAAATCGACCCGAAGCTTTTCCAAAGCCGGCACGATCAGGCTTTGCCGATTGCTTGGCATATAGCTTTGCAGCTGCTCCGTTTGCATCAGATGGATGGCATCGTAAAGGGCTCGCATGGCCGCCGCGTGGCTTGTGGATTCGTGCATTCCCCACTCGTCACACGCCGTTCGAAAGCTCTTTTTGAGCGCGTCGTAATTTTTCGGCTTGATACAAAACGGAGAGTCCTCGATCTCAGCCTCGAAATTGATGGCGTAGCAGGCGCCCTTTTGTACCGTTTTTACACGGTACGAGGAATTCTTGGGCAGATAGAAAAAATCCCCTCCCTCGGTGTGCAGAACCTCTCCGTTGGAAAAATAATAATCCTTGATTCCGTTTTCATCATTCAAAACAAAGCCGTGAAACGGACGGTTTTCATGCAGACTCTTCCCTGCGTTCGGCGCAACGAAAACGGCAACCTTCACGTAGGTGAACACCACGTTCTTCCATTCCTTTTTCATTTTGCATCACCTCAAGGATATTATATCATTTCGTTTCGATTTCGTCAAGTGTTTTGCTTTTATCATTTACAAAATTCTCTCATTTGTTATAATTACTCTTGGAGGTGGTTCTATGAAATACATTCCAAGCGAACATTACGCGTACATTATGAATAAATATCACGATCAAAGCAAGCCCTTTGACCCCCACAAGCGATTCATTCGCAGAGACGAGATCTTTTCCGAGGCTACCGGACTCTCGGGAGAGGAGATCCTCAACGGGATTTTGGAGCAGGACGAGCGGCTGGTCCATCTGCCGCACCCTGTGCGCAAGGCGCGGGCCCTTGCTTACGTGCTGAAAAACACGCGCATTGCCTGCGACCGCCGCGACCGCTTCCCCGCGATCCATATGGTCGACCGTCCTCTCAATGCAACGCTGATCAAGAGCTGGAAAAAGGAAGTGTTTGAAAAGATCCTTCCCGAGGTCAATCAAAAAATCAAATCCTACGAAAGAGCGGGGATCGTGACGATCTGGCCCGATTTTGACCACAGCACCCCCGTGTGGGATCGCGTGCTGGAGCTGGGCTTTGCGGGATTGCTGCGCGAAAGTGAGCGCGCGCGCCAACGCCCCGATCTTACTTCCGAGCAAAATGCGTTCTTTGAAGGGATCAAGATCACCTACGAGGCGATCCTTGACTTTGTGGGGCGGCTGGCAGACCTGGCCGCGACCACCGAGGGCTCCGAGCGTCTGGCCGCTGCATTGAAGCAGATCCAATATCACCCGCCCAAAACCTTTTATGAGGCGCTTCTGGTAGATTATCTTTACTTTATGATCTGTGAGCACATCGAAGGCCTGCAGGTGCGTTCCCTTTCGAACTTTGACCGTCTGTTTTTTGATTTTTACAAGCGTGACCGGGAAAACGGCATCTCCGAGGAGGAGCTGCGTACCGACCTTGCTCATTTCTTTTTGCAGTTCACCGCCATCGGAAACTACTGGAATCAGCCCGTATACCTGGGCGGTGAGCGCGCGGACGGCACAACGGAGATCAATGAGCTC
The DNA here is from genome assembly GCA_017505745.1 of Clostridia bacterium. GTDB lineage: Bacteria > Bacillota > Clostridia > Oscillospirales > CAG-272 > UMGS1865. Next base: position 28,324 of record JAFVOP010000054.1, on the reverse strand, counting down.
TCCTACGTTTTTCTCGACGTGTACGACCAAATGGGGATCTACAATCCAAAGATCCAGATCAAGGTTGCCAAAACCACGCCCAAGCCCTTTTTGCAAAAGGCCTTGGATATGATCCGCCGCGGGAACAATTCGATCGTCTTTGTTTCGGACGCCACGATCCGCGCTGCTCTTCTGCGCAACGACGGCGCCACCGAGGAGGAGGCGCGTCTGGCACACGTCACCGGCTGCTATGAGTACGGCATTGAGGGCGAGTACAGCTGCGGCATGAATTATCTCAATCTCTTAAAGCCGCTCGAGTATGCGCTGCACGAGGGCTGCGACGGAGTCACTGGCGAAGCCGTGGGCAGAACAAGCCCTTCCGTTTCCTCTTATGAAACCTTTGACGAGCTTTATGCCGAATACAAAAAGCAGTTGCTCTTCCTCATCGATTCCATCGTTGAAACGGTGAACAGCTTTGAAGACTATCTGCATCACATGAATCCGCAATCCATGCTCTCCGCAACCTTTCCCAACGCGCTCAAACGCGCCAAGGATGCGCTTGCGGCCGGCACGAGCGCGCTTTCGGTAGGCTTTGTGGCCGACGTGGCCGACTCCCTGGCCATGATCAAAAAACACGTCTTTGACAATCGCGAGCTCTCGTTGCAGGAGCTGGTACAGATGCTGGATCGCAATTTCGAGGGCTGCGAGCCCTTCCGCCGCAAGCTGTTGGCCGACCGCGACAAATACGGCAATAACCGTTCCCTTCCCGATTCTTTAGCCTGCGATATCATCGATTTTGTGACGAAGCACGTCAGCGGACGCCCGAACGCTGCGTTGCGCGGCGGACACTGGCATTGCGGCTTCCACGTGGCGCGTATGTCGTATACCCAAGGCGCAAAAACCGCTGCCTCCGCCAACGGACGGCGGCTGGGCGAAGAGCTTTCCAAAAACTGCTCTGCTTCGATGGGACAGTGCCGCGAGGGCGCAACGGCAGCCATCCTTTCGGTTACCAAGATCGATGCCACCTCCTTTGTGGGAGATGCCTGCCTCGATCTCGGTCTGCTTCCCACCGCCGTGCGGGGAGACGACGGATTGGAGGCCATGTACGGCTTGCTCATGACCTTCTGCAAGCGTGGCGGCCACGCCCTCCATATCAACGTCTTTGACGCCGATACGCTTCGCGACGCGCAAGAGCATCCCGATCGCTATCAGGATCTACAGATCCGCGTTTGCGGCTGGAACGTGCTTTGGAACAACATCAATAAGGAAGAGCAGGACGGTTTTATCCGCCAGGCAGAGGCGTTGATCGGATGATGCGGGTAATCGGTCACAAGCATTGCCGCATCGGTGAGGGGCCGATCTGGAACGATGCGGAACAGTGTCTGTATTTTACCAACGGCATGGAAAAAGAGATCTGCAAGCTGGATCTTGTCACCGGAAGGCTGACGGAAATCCCCACCGAACGGGGCGTTTCCGCGATCGCCTTTGATCGAAGCAACCGTACGATCGTTTCACGCGCGGACGGCGTTTCCTATCTGGATCCGGGAGCGGCTGAACCGCTCTACGATCCCACAAAGGTTCAAATCCTCCACGCCAACGATATGAAGGTAGGCCCCGATGGGCGCATTTACGTGGGCACGCAAAGTGAAAAGCGGCTGAAGCTCTCCGAGCGCGTAGACGGAAAGCTCTACTCCATCGACCGTAGCGGCACCGTACGGACGCTTCTGGACGGCTTGCTCCTCTCCAACGGCATGGATTGGTCGATGGATGAAACTCGCTTTTATCACACCGACAGCGCTACTCACATCATCAGGGAATACGCCTTTGAGAAGGCCTCGGGGGAGATCGAGGCTACGGGTCGATCGGTCGAGATCCACGGCGTGGACGGCTTTACGATTGACGAAAACGACCTTCTGTACGTGGCCCGCTGGGGACACGCGCAGATCGCCGTGGTAGACACGCGCACCATGCGTGAGGTCGATCGCATTGAGGTTCCCACCCAAAAGCCTGCCAGCTGCGCGTTTGCGGGTGCCGACATGACGGAGCTCGTGGCGGTCACCGCCGCCTATAACGTCGACCTTGCAACCGACCCACTTGCCGGATGCACCTTTCATAAGTCCATGCCGATCCATGGCAGAAAGCCGTATTTGTTTTGAATGCGCCGCGCGGAAAAATCCCAACGGTTGGATCGCAGGGCTCTCCTTGTAAAAAACAGAAAAAAGCGCGTTGCCGATTGGCAAAGATAATCCGACATTCCGGAAAAAGTCAAGCAATTTTTTCAAATTTGCTTGACTTTTTTTTTGATTATGGTATAATCGACACAGAATAGGAAAAGGAGAACTTACAATGAACGTCATACAAACAGGAGCAGAGATTCAAGCCGCACTGGATAAGCTTTGTAACACCGGAGGAAAGGTCTATTTGCCGGTTGGATGTTATCCGCTGGATGCCCCCTTGGTGATAGATACCCCCTCCTCTCACCTGCAAGGCGAGGTTTGGGCCTACAATCTCGACCCAAACGGCGTTTTTGAAACCCCTTACGGAACCAAGCTCCGTCTGAATGGGAAGGATCACCCCGCCGTATCGATCGGCGTCAAAGCACTCCCCGCCGGTGCAATGGTAAGTGACATCGGGATCCAGGGAGACATTCTTGGAATGGATACGCGCGGAATGTTTGATTGCAAGCGCCCCTTTGCCTCTGCGGGTCTGTATTTGGGAGGCCAACGAGTAGATCAGGGAGATTTCTCAAAGGTATCCTGTTGCGGTCTGGCCTGCGCGGTATCAATTGCAGAGAATGCGGAGATCGATGCCTGCGACTTCCGCAAGATCAATATGGACGGTTGCTGCGTGGGCGTTTATTTTGCCCCCGCCGCCTCCTACTACGCGCATTTCAACCGCTGCGTGATTGCCGATACCCCGTCCTACGGCTTTTTCGCGGACGGAAGCAATTCGATTCAACAAAAGCGCGGCATTCACAACGTGGATATCACGGATATTCACTTCGTCCGCAACTGCGGAGCCAACCATCTTGCCGAGGAGCCCGCTGCGGTCTACCTCAAGCAGATCTCGCGCTGCGCCTTCCGCGATAATATTGTCGACGCTCCCGGAACCTTTTGGTACTACGAGCGCATCGATGCCGAGAATTATACGCGACAGGTATATAAAACCACCGCGATCGGACTTTATATCATCGGAAATCAGAACCGTATTTTCAACAACGTCTTTCTGCATTCCAGCCGCGAATCGGTTCGCATTGAGGGGAACGGAAACGTGCTGATGTGCAACGTTGCCGACGGAGATGTGATTCTGGACGGTGAAAACAACACCGTAAACGCTCTCTCCTTCTCAACAGAAGGCGCGAAGCTGATCCTGAAAGGCGCTGCCGCGGATTCCACTCTGCTCTTTGGTGTGGATGAATCCCGCGTGGTACGCCTCCCCTACTGATCTTTCCCCAAATGCGCAGGAAAGGAGCCTTGCACACATGAAAATTACATTTTTAGGAACCGGAGCCGCCGATTGGAAGATTCAAAAGCATCGGGATATGGAGGGCTTTCGCAGATATTCTGCCCTGCTGGTGGACGGTTGCCTCCTCATTGACCCCAATCCCAACGTCCCCGATGCCCTGGAGACCTTTGGGAAAGATCCCAAACAGATCCGCTATATCATCAACACCCACACCCATGGGGATCACTACTGTGAGGAAACGATCGCATCCCTGCAACCGGCACAGTTTTATCCCATGGAGCCGGGACAGGTGCTTGAACTCGGTCCCTACACCGTTTCGGCATTTCGCGGCAATCACGCCACCGCATCCTGCGGAACCGTCCATTTTATCATCTCCGATGGGGAAAAGAAGCTGTTTTACGGCCTCGACGGAGCCTGGCTCCTTTACGAGGAGGTGGCCAGCATTAAGCGCGAGGGCGTGGACTATGCCGTTCTGGACGCCACCGTTGGCGACCTCCCGGGCGACTATCGGATCTTTGAGCACAACAACCTGAACATGGTGCTGGAAATGAAAAAAACGCTTGCCCCCTACGTCAAGCGCTTTTGCATCAGCCATATGGCGCGCACCCTGCACGATACTCACGCAGTGCTTGCCGAAAAGATGAAGGCGCACGGTCTGGAGGTCGCGTTTGACGGCTACGAAACCGAGATTTGAGACCGCGGCAAAAAAAGAAGCAAGAGAAACCGAAAAAATATTTTCGGTTTCTCTTTTCTTTTGTCAAAAAATATGGTACAATAAAGAGGATAGAAATTGAGCGAGGTGGAACAATGGCAAAGCTTTATTTTAAATACGGCGCGATGGGCTCCTCCAAAACCGCGCAAGCGTTGATCACCAAATTCAACTATGAGGAGCGTGGGATGCGCGTTTGGCTGATCAAGCCCGCCCTGGATACCCGCGACGGAAAAAGAACGGTGCAATCCCGCATCGGGCTCTCGGCTCCCTGCGATACGGTAGAAAGCTCGGACGATCTTTACGCCCGCTTTCTCGCCTTGCACACCGATGCCGACGTCATCATTGCCGACGAGTGTCAATTTTTTACCGCCGCGCACGTGGATGCCCTACGCCGGATCGTGGATGAGCGCAATATCCCCGTGCTCTGCTTTGGCCTCCGCACCGATTTTCTCTCTCATCTCTTCCCCGGTAGCCGCCGCCTGTTTGAATTGGCCGATTCGATCACCGAGATCAAAACGATCTGCTCCTGCGGAGCAAAGGCCACCGTCAACGCACGCATCGACGAACAGGGACGCGTTGTTACCGAGGGCGACCAGGTGATGCTGGGCGGAAACGATTGCTACGTTGCCATGTGCCACAAATGTTGGAGAACACAGATCCAACTGCAAAAACTGAACGAAAAGGAGATTTGAACCGATGAAGCTATCCGATATTCTTTCCAAATGCGATCACACCCTGCTTGCGCAGACCGCCACCTGGGACGAGATCCGCGCGATCTGCGATGACGGTATCCGTTTTTCTACCGCCTCGGTCTGCATTCCCGCCTGCTACGTAAAGCAGGCCAAGGACTATGTGGGCGATCGGCTGCAGATCTGTACGGTCATCGGCTTTCCCAACGGATATTCCACCACCGCCGTTAAGGTGTTTGAGTGCGAGGACGCGCTCCGCAACGGAGCCGACGAGATCGACACGGTAATCAACATCGGCCACCTGAAATCCGGCCGATACGACGAGATCCTGGCTGAGCTGACCGCCTTGAAGCAGGCGTGCGGCAACAGGATCCTCAAGGTGATCATTGAAACCTGTCTGCTCACCGACGAGGAAAAGATCAAGATGTGCGAGCTGGTCACCGCCTCGGGCGCCGACTATATCAAAACCTCCACCGGCTTTTCCACGGCAGGAGCAACGCGCGAGGACGTGGCTCTGTTTGCCGCACATATCGGCAAGGGAGTTCGCATCAAGGCGGCCGGCGGAATTTCGTCGCTTGCCGACGCCGAGGATTTTATCAATCTTGGGGCCGATCGCCTGGGAACCAGCCGCATCGTAAAGATCGCGAAGAGCGAAACCGGCATCACCGGATATTGATCATCCCCCAAGCACGTACGGAGGAACAGTATGCCAAAATTTGAGGCTCTTTCCAAAGAGCTGGAGCAAGAGATCCAACGCGCCAAGGAAAGCGGCGTTTTTCCAAAAGTGGCGTTTGACGATACCCGGGTAGTCCGCCGCCAGAACCTTGCCAAGGATGCGGCAACGGTTTGGCGCCCTACCTTTGTGCACGATATCGACAAGATCCTGCATTGCCCCTATTATAACCGCTACACCGACAAGACCCAGGTCTTTTCCCTCTATAAAAACGACGATCTCACACGCCGCAGTTTGCACGTGCAGCTGGTCTCACGCATCTCGCGCACCATCGGCAGTGCTCTGCACCTCAATCTTGATCTGATCGAGGCGATCGCGCTGGGACATGACATCGGCCATCCCCCGTTTGCACACACGGGAGAGGCTTACCTGGACGAGCTCTATTTCCGTCATACGGGCCGTCATTTCTTCCATAACATCCACTCGGTGCGCGTGCTGGACGGGATCTTTCCCTATAACATCAGCCTGCAAACCCTCAACGGCATCGCCACACACAACGGCGAGCTGGATTGCGAGGAGTACCACCCCGTTCCTTTGACTTCTTTTGAAGAATTTGACCGCATGATTCAAAAATGTTACGTGGACCGCGACTACATGATGCAGCTGATGCCCAGCACGCTGGAAGGAAGTGTGGTACGGCTCTCCGACGTGATCGCCTACCTTGGTAAGGATCGCCAGGATGCCGCCCGTACCAAGATTGCCGAGGAAAGCATGTTTTTCAACGAGGACATCGGCTCGATCAACGCCGAGATCATTAATAATCTGGTGGTCAACGTCATCGAAAACAGCTACGGAAAGCCCTATATCAAATTGGACACCAAGCATTTTCGCGCTCTCCGCAAATCGCGGATCGACAACTATACGCGCATCTACCACCGTGCCGCCGCCTTTGCGGGACTGGACACGACCGTAAAGCCGATGATGGAGGAGATCTACGGGCAGCTTTTGGAGGACCTGCAACAAAACAGAACGTCCTCCCCAATCTACACCCACCACATCGATTACGTAAACGCCATTCACTACAAGCGAGCAGTCCCGTACGAGCAAGCCGATCCAAACGATATTGTGGTGGACTATATCGCCAGCATGACCGATAATTATTTCATCGACCTGCACGCCCACCTGTTCCCGGGCAGTCCGTTGCGCGTGGAATACAAGGGCTATTTCGACGGCGACTCTTCGTCGCGGTCCATTGAGAAAGGATGAGAGTATGTTCGAACCAATCTACGAGCAGATCCGAAAATACCCCCGCATCATTCTTCACAGACACAAAAACCCCGACGGAGACGCGCTGGGAAGCCAATTTGGTCTGGCACAGATCCTGCGCGACACCTTTCCCGAAAAGGAGATCCTGACCGTTGGTGACATGACCCCCCGCTTTTCCTTTATTCTTGGGGAGCAATCGATCGACACGGTTGCGGACGAACAGTATCAGGGCGCGCTTGCCATCATTCTGGATACCTCGGCAAAGGCGCTCATCAGCGACGAGCGCTACACGCTTGCCGACGAAACGGCGCGCATCGACCACCACATCTTCTGCGAGAAGATCGCAGACGTGGAGATAACCGACACCTCCTTTGAAAGCTGCTGCGGGCTGCTCACAGCCTTTGCCATGGAGTGCGGACTCACCGTCTCAGCCAAGGCGGCAAAGATGCTGTACACGGGCATGGTCACCGATTCGGGGCGCTTCCGCTACGATTCCACCACCTCCCAGACCTTCCGCATGGCCTCCTTTTTGATGGAGCGCCGCTTTGACACCTCCGATATCTACCGCAACCTCTATTCCGACGATCTGTTTTTCATCCAATTGCGCGCGCGCTTTGCGCTCAAGATCCAAACCACGCCGCACCGCGTGGCCTACATCTATACCACCGAGGAGGAGGCCAAGCAATACTGTGCCGATACCTTTACGGTCTCCCGCGGAATGGTGAACGTGATGGGAGAGATCCGAGGCATCGACACCTGGGTCAATTTTACCGAAAGCGAGGGCACGGTGCTCTGTGAAATCCGTTCCAATCGCCACAACATCAACCCCATTGCCGTGAAATACGGCGGCGGCGGACACGCCAAAGCCAGCGGCGCAACCCTGAAAAACCGCGAGGAGGCAATGGCGCTCCTCGAAGACCTCAACGCTCTTTCAAAGGAAACACTGCTATGAATCTGGAACATATGACCGCGATCCTCGAAAAGATCCAAGCCTACGAAACTGTGATCCTGTTTCGCCATCTGCGCCCCGACGGAGACGCCGTGGGAGCCACAAAGGGTCTTTGCGAGATCCTGCGCCTGAGCTATCCCGAAAAGAAGATCTACGTCAACAACGCCGATTTTTCGGACTTTGTTGCCTTTCTCGGCGAAGAGGATGAGCCTTTGTCCGACGAAATCTACGCCAATGCTCTCGGCATCGTGATCGACACCGCCACCACCGCACGCATCTCCAACCCGCGGTACGCGCTCTGTCGGGAGATCGTAAAGATCGACCATCACATTGAGACCGAACCGTACGGCACCTGCAGATGGGTAGAGGAGCACAAGTCCTCGGCGTGCGAAATGATCGTGGAGTTCTATTACACCTTCCGCGACCGACTTAAGATCAACCGCGAGGCGGCCACCTGCCTCTACGCGGGTATGGTCACCGATTCGGGACGCTTCCGCTTCCGTTCGGTCTCGGGCGACACCATGCGCTACGCGGGGTTGCTGTTGGATCTGGGCGTGGACGTGGACCGTTTGTATGCCAATCTCTATATGAAGGACTTCCACACGCTGAAGTTCCAGGCCTACGTATACAAAAAAATGAAACGTACGGCAAACGGCGTGGCCTGTCTCTACGTCAGCCGCGCCATGCAAAAAAAGTTCGGTCTGACCTTTGAAGAGGCCTGCGCCTCGGTGTCCTACATGGATTCGATCAAGGGGAGCCTGATCTGGCTGGCCTTTATCGAGGCCAAGGATGGCTCGATCCGCGTTCGTTTGCGCTCACGGTTTGTAACCGTAAATCCGATCACCGAGCACTATCACGGCGGCGGACATGACTGTGCCAGCGGTGCAACGGTCCATAGCAAGCGCGAAATGCGCGCCCTGATCGCCGAGGCCGATGAAAGACTGAGAGCGTACAAAGCAGAACACGAGGGCTGGCTATGAAGATCCTTCTCACCAACGACGACGGGATCGAATCTCCGATCCTCCCCTTGCTCATTCCGGTTCTCTCTCGCTTTGGAGAGGTCACCGTGGTGGCTCCCAAGGTGGAGCAAAGCGGCAAAAGCCAAGCTATCGATTTTCGCAATGAGATTGAAATCAAGCGCACCGACCGATTTGGGGACGTGCGCGCGTATGCGGTGGACTCCACCCCTGCCGACTGCGTCCGTTTCGGTGTGTTAGGGTTGAAGCAACGCTACGATCTGGTGTTGTCGGGTATCAACCGCGGCTACAACCTGGGGGACGACATCGCCTATTCGGGAACCGTTGGGGCTATTTTGGAGGGCGCTCGGCTTGGGATCCGCGGCGTGGCCCTCTCGGCTGATCCCAACGCCTTTTTAGAGTCGATCCACGCCCTGGATGCGGTTGCTGACTATTTTTGCGCAAAACGCTTATTGGAGCGCCATTCGCTCTACAACGTCAATCTTCCGCCAACCGTGCGCGGCTTTGCGATTACCCGACAGGGCGGTCCCTTTTACACCGACGATTTTGAGTACCGCGGAAACGATCGCTACATCCAGGTGGGAGACCCTCTGGAATACGAAGCCCGTGATCTGAGCGTTGACATTGACGCCGTTCGCGCGGGCCGCGTCTCAATTACTCCGCTCACCGCCGCGCGCATCGATGCGGCGGCCTACGAACGCCTGTCCCGAGAGATTCCGTAAATAAAAAATGCTTGGGCGACCTGCTTTTTCGCAGGTCGCCCAAGCATTTTTTACGCCGCCCCTGCAACGAGCCAAGCGGCATACTGCCAACGGCGCGGGTCATAGAAAAGAAGCGCCGCTGTAACGGCCTCTCCGTTGGGAGCCGCGGGCAAGGGTGCGCGGACGGTCGACACGTACGCGGTGGGCGCATAGTCCTCCCGACTGGATAACGTTCCGCCACCCGTGACGTTTCCAAACAGCTCTCCCCATCCGCCGTAATAATTCAGATATTCCTGAAAATCGTTGTAGTGATTGTAGGTGTAAAACAGATATTTTTCATTGGGATCGAGGATCGCATCCCCGTTGGCATCGTAACGGGTGTACACAATGCGCGCCGCTCCGCGCGTAATGGTTTCACCGTCGTTGTAGATCTTGGCTTGATAGCGCGGATCACAATCGGTTCCCGTAGTGCCAACGTCGATCTCATAATAATCCAGCTCCCCGCCGCAGCCGCTGATATCGGGCAGAACAGGCTCGTACGGATAACGGTCGGTATCACCGCTGAACGGGGTGTGATTCAGGCGCAGATACTCGCCCCACGGGCTATCCTCGGGCTCGGCATTCTTCCCCTCCACGTAATTGGCGGGAACCTCTCCAAAGGCATAGACGTAAGCCGCCACCTCCTCAAGCGTGATGTATCCGCCACCGCGATAAACGCGCAACACCTCGTTTCCGTAGGCATCCACCACCGCATAGGTATTTTCGTCAATATAAGCAGGCTGACTGTTGCGGATCAACGCGCCGTCAAGTCGCGGCTGAACGGTTGCAAGCGTGGGGGCCTGCGCGGGAACCGTCAGGCTTCCCGACATGAGCCCCTGCTCCGATCTTGCCAATGCCTCCCCGTAGCTGTCGGCCACGGTATAGGTCTGATAAAAGGCTTCACGCCCTACAAGCTCCAGATATTCGGACGGAGAGACCACGTCCACCAATACGCGGTCGCTCAGATCCTTGTAGCAGACCGTAACAATGGCCTTCCCCTCGGAAACCGCCGTCACCCTTCCGTTTGCATCCACGGAGACCGACGTGTGTGAGGCGCTCCATTCCAAATCCTTGATATATTGCGGCGGCAGATCGGTAGTCAGAGTCACCGTCTCCCCCACCATCAGGGTGATGCGATCCTCACCTTGGATCTCCAACGCCTTGATCGGAGCCGCGCACGCGGCAAACAGCCCGAGCAAAGCAAGCAGGAGCAACAGGCAGCGAATCACGGAGCCAACTCTCAACCGCAATTTCATCGCGTTCCCCCTCCTCTCGAATCTTTTTCTTTATTATACTCTTTTTTAAAGGTTTGTCAAGAGAAGTAAAAAAGGAATCCTCCCCGGAAGGGAGGATTCCGAAATTTGAAAGGGCTTTTCGCCGTTCCGATCAGCCGTTTGCTGCGGGAGTATCGACGGTAGCGGTTGCACCGGAGCCGATCTGACGGGCACCGTTGTGGGTTGCCATCTTACCGGATACGGTGATCACGTCACCAACGGCTACATTGGTCTTCAGGCGGTAGAGCTTGAGGGAACCGGTAGCATCGGTGATGGTAACGGTGATGTTGCTGTACTGCTCACTCCACGCCTCGTCGATCGTGGAAACGGTGCCGGTGATGATCACGTCTGCTCCGTCGGTGAGCTCCATAGCAGCAGCGATCGTAACCTTTTGAGGCTCGGGAGCGGCTTCGCCGGTGTTACCGAAGATCTCTGCGGTGGAGCCGGTAGCGATCTGACGGTTGCCGTTGTGCGTACCCATCTTACCGGTAACCACGATCACGTCGCCCAGGGCAACGTTCGCCTTCATACGGTAGATGTACAGAGTCTTGCCGGCCGCATCGGTGATGGTAACGGAAATGTTGCCGTACTGCTCGTTCCATGCGGTGTTGATTGCGGTAACGGTACCTGCAACTACAACCTCCGCGTTGTCCTCCATAGCCAAAACCTCGTCCACGGTGGAAACCGGAACGATCTCTGCAGAGGAGCCCGTAGCGACCTGACGGTTGCCGTTGTGCGTACCCATCTTACCGGTTACGATGATCACGTCGCCAACCTTTACGTTGGTCTTCATTCTGTAGATGTAGAGCGTGCCGGTTGCATCGGAGATGGTAACTGTGATATTGCCGTACTGCTCATTCCATGCAGTGTTGATCTCGGTAACGATACCCTTTACCGAAACGGTTTCGTCATCTGCCTTTGCCAGAGCGTCTGCCACGGTGATGGTGGTGGGAACAACCTTCTTGGCAACGGTAACGGTAAATTCCTTGGTTTCGGTTACAGCGCCGTGGGTGATGGTAGCGGTTACCTTTACGCTTGCGTCCTCTGCCTGAGGAACTGCCTTAAGCTTGCCGTTTTCAATCACCACTGCAGCGTTTGCCTCGGCAGCCCAGGTGATCGTAACCTTTGCATAGAGATCGCCGTATGCGGGAAGCGAAACCGTTCCGCCCAGCTCGTCGAACGCGGTCTGAATGCTCAGATCGTTCTTTTCTCTCTCTACCTTCTCCGCGTCGGTCTTGGTGGTCACATCAATGAGAGCGCCGAAGTGAGCCGGGAACTGGCTGACGTGGTAGTTGCCTGCGTTGATGTAGGAGATCGCGGATACGCCAAATCTTGCATTGCTGGAGTAGGTGCCGATCCAGTAGGTCATTTCCTTATCCTCACCGGTGGTTTTATCCTTGAGGGTAATGGTGGTGGTAAGGGTGTTGAAATCCGAATTGTACTTGTAGGTATTGGAGCCGTTGTTATAGCGCGATGCGGAGATCACGTAGTTTTCACCCTTTTCATCGGGCGTGATGAGAATGTAGTTCTTTGCAGTGCCTACCATGTAGTAGAAGTAGAACTCGCCGTCCTTTCCTTCCACAGCCTCCAGACCAACGTCTACGGCCTTGGTGGGATCGGTGGTGTAGGTCAGGCCCTTATCGTAGCCTGCAAAATACAGGGTCTGCTTGGTGTTGTACTGCTTGATGTAGAACTTGTAAAGAGTCTCTGCAACGGGAGCGGTCACCATATCGGCAACCTGCGTGGGAGCCGCGTTGATCTTTACGGTAAAGGTCTTGGTGGTGCTTGCCGTGCCGTTGGTCAGGGTTGCGGTGAGGGTAACGGTCTGCGCCTCGTCGGGAAGGATCGCAATGTTGAGCTTGTTTCCGTCCAGCGTTGCGTAGGTAGTCTCACCCAGCGCCCAGGTAATGGTCACGTCCTCGTAGAGCTTCACAGCGGTGGAGAGCGTCACGGTGCCGGCCTCGGTTACGGTGCCGGGAGCTACCATCAGGTCTGCCTCAAACGCAACCTGTTCCTCGGGGGTGCGCTCAACGATCCGGAAATCTGCGTACGCATCCACGGTTACGGGAATGAGATAGATCTGGTTGTTGTAGATCGAAACGATACCGGTAGCGGTTGCGCCCTTACCAACGTTCTCTTCTACGTTTGCCTTGAAGGTTGCGGTATCTTCCTCGCTGAGCATGTTTGCAGAGCCCGAGATACGAACGTAGCTGAGCTTGCCGTCGATCGAGAAATTGAAGTAGGTGTCGTTGGTGGAATCCTGTCCGATCACGGTAACACCCTCGATCGAAACCAGCGTAGACTGCAATTTCAGCAGATCCTCATCCTTCAGGCTATCCGCAGCCAAAACAGCCTCGGTAATATCCTTGGGCTCTATGGGAGCGGGCGTTTCGTTGATGATCTCTACCGATGCATCAATGATCTGGTTCACGCCGTAGTAGGTATCACGGATACCCAGCACGCGGATCTCCATACCGATCTCCAGGCCGTCCATCTTTTCGGCATCGAGGTTATACACATAGTAACCGCCGTCGGTGTCCTCCAGATAGAGCTCGTGCTAGGTTTCGGTATCGATGATACCGGTAATGATACCGCTTACCACAACAGCCGCGTCGTCCTCGGTAGCGCAGAACTCTGCCCAGGTCAGTTCCTTGAATGCGGGAACCTTGCGGTTGTAGGAGGTGCTTACGGTCTTTCCGTCGGCATCCTTGATGGTAGCGGTCAGAACGTATGCCACGTCTGCAGCCGCTCTCTCATCCACGTCAACGGTTACGGTGCCGTCCTCGGCAACCACAACGCGAACGCCTGCGGTTACGTCTACCGACCAGCTAACCGCATACTCTACCTTGCCGATCACAACCTTATTCAGTACGGTGTAGTCGGCAGGCGTGTTTTCGGATCCGGCCTTCATAACGGTATCCAAATACTCTTTGGCGTCATCCAGTCCGGTGTTTCCGCCGCTCTTGCATCCGGCGAGAACGCTCAGACACATCAGAGTGGCAAGAACAAGTGCAAGTAGTCTTTTCATTGGTTTTCTCCTTTTTTATATTTTTTTTAGGAACCCTGAATGGAAATGTCCCCCAGAGAGAGGACCTTGATCTGGTAGTGGAAATCGCCGTCATCCTCTTCCTCTCCCGAATCGGGATCGTAATAGTCGATGATTCCCTTCACAGATGCCAGCGTCTTCCCCTCAAAGAGGTCTGCCGTGACAAGCGCCCCGTCTTCCCGGTAGAGAACCGCGGTCCGAACCGTGATCTTGGTACCGTCGGAGGCTTCACAGTAAACGGTGATCGCACCGTTGGAGGAGCTTGCGGGATTGGTGGTGGTGGACGTACGCAACACTCTGAGGGTCTCGAACGTTACCGATGAATGCAACGCCAATTCCGCATAAGAATAGGTTTGCTTGCTATCCTCAAACAAAACTTCAACCTCGCCCGAAACAAAGCGGGCGGGATCGGTCAGCGTATATGCCGCCTCGTGCATCTCCTCGTCCAGCTTTTGCAGATCCTTGGAGGAGGGGCGGTAGGGCGAATAACTGACGTCCGAGAGCTGATACGAGCCGTTGAACTCAGAGATCTTACCCGCCACGCGCAAGCGTGTGCCGATCTTCAGGATCTCGCGAACGGCAGGCGTTGCATTGGCGCCGTAGTACACATAAATGCCGTTGTACATATTGGTTTCGGCATCGTACGCTTCCACGTACACGCCGTCAGCTCCGCTGTTCTTGGTAACAACAGCCTCAAACGCCACGGTTTTTCCCGCGTAATCCGCGATATTGCAACGAAGCTCCTTGAGCGTCAGCTCAATCGCCTCGCCGTAGTAGAAATCGGGATCCTTTTCTTTGGAATGGACGTGCAGCTGCTCGGCGGCTGCCTGATTGTAGGCCGCCACGCAGGATTCTCCGTATCGGTTGGCCGCCGAATTGGATTGGATCGCAAGTCCGTTCTGCATGATCTCGATGTTCAGATTGCGGTAGGTATCACTGTCCGCGCTCTTGTACCAAACCCAAACCAGATGCCGCGCGCCGGTGGAATCGAGATTCCACTTGCCGTTATCCGATTCGATGTAGATCGAGGTTGCCGACTCCAGCTTTTCTCTGGTAAAGCTTGCCGCCTTTTTGCCGTACGCCTCGATCTGCCCTGTGGATTCGGGGGTATTGATGCCAAGGTATCTCGCCTTGAGCACGCCGTTTTCCGAAATGGACGTAGGAACGTAAAAATGCGTGGTGTCGCCGTCGATAAAGCTCTTCACCGTGACCTCCGCCTTCACCGTTTCGGTGGAGGCAGGGTCAAACGTGTGCGCAACGGCGTAGTCGATGTGCGAGGGCTCGCTTTCTCCGCAGGCCGACAGGCCGCAAAGCAACGTGCACAGGAGAAGCAGATAAGCGATTCCCTTTTGCAGATGCCGGTTCATGGCCGTCCTCCCGCAACGCTTAAGAACGGTATTCACATTCCGTGATCGCATCACGGAATGTTTCCTTGATCTTTGCATCCAGCTCGGCATCGCTCCAGTTTTCGGTCAGGCATTTCTGGAGCAGGGCGCCCACCTGCTCGCGGGCAACGGTAGAGCCGTTGAATGCGGGAGAGGTGAAGTAAGCGTCTTTCTGGGCCAGACATACGCTGGCGCCAAGAGCGGCAAGATTATCAAAGCCGTCTGCCTTGGAAAGGAAGTTTTCGTAGAAGGGATCGTTCTTTGCCGACTCAATGACCGGAACGTAGCCCGATGCCATCGAGAAGTCTGCCTGGAAGGCAAGATCGGTGGTAAGGAACTTCATAAACAGCCAGGACGCGATTACCTCCTGCGGATTCTCGTTCTGGAAAATGCAGAGAGAGGGACCCTGCGAGATTGCGGCGGGCTTTTCGGGGTTCACCTGCGGGATGGAAGCAATGCCAACCTCAAAGGGATACTTGCCGTCGCCGTCCTGGGTAGGAAGCTGATGCACGGTACCGCCCGAGGAGCCAATGGACATATAGCTCTTGACCTCTCCCTCACCCTGTGCGGTGAAGAGTCCGGAGGTGTACGCGCCGTAGATCTCCTGCGTGGTCACAAGACCGTCCTTGTGCCAGGTGCGAAGCTCTTTGACGAAATCGATATTGGTTTGGTTATCAAACAGGAAGTGTCCGCTATCATCCAGGCTGGTGTAGGGCGAGCCGTACTGCTGGCAAAGCGTGATGAACCAGTTGGCCTCAGAGTCATATCCAAGCGGGATACAGGTAGGATCGATCTCTTTGATCTGTCTGCAAACCGCCTCCATCTCCTCCCAGGTAGTGGGTACCGACAGATTATGCTCGGTGAAGAAGGTCTTGTTGTAGAACAGCAGCTCGGTGGACTTGGAAAGCGGGAGCGCATACATCTTACCGTCACCGAAGGACTTGCCCTCATTCCAGTAGCCGTCCACGAAATCGTCCACCTGCTCCTGAGTCAGGCCGAGGATCGTGGTGGAGCCGTCGGCAAGCGTGATCTCCTGCGTGCTCGAGATGAACTGGTCGAGCGTTACCACCGCATCCGCTACGTTATAAAGCGCCACGTGGTCGGGATAGCAGTAGGCGATGTTGGGCTGTCTTTGCGCGGTCAGCTCGGTGCTGATCTGGTTGCGCACGTCATCGTAGCCGCCAATCTGCGTATGCTCGATGTGGATGTTGGGGTAGAGCGTGTTGAAATACTCGATCGCGGAATTCAGAACGCTCTGGAGAGACTGCCCCATCGTGTGGTAGAACGTGATGGTCACTTCGCTTCCGTCATAGCCGCCTTCGGGCATTTCGAAGTCGGGCATGGCCTTTTGGCAGCCGGTAAAGGCAAGCGTGCTGAGCATCAGCATCGCCGCAAGCACCAGAGAGAGAAGCTTGGTCATGGTCTTTTTCATGGTTTCTTCCTTTCGTAAAACGTAATTATATCAATGGTATTGATATTGGATTTGGGGTGCGGTCATCCCTTGATGCCGCTGCGGGAAACGCCCTTCATAATATACTTGCGCAGGAAAATGAACACCAGGAACAGCGGGAAGGAGACAATTGCAACCGCCGCCATCTGCACGGGGATATTGGTTTGCTGGGTGTTCGCATCGGTAAACGCGTTGCGCAAACCGTTGGTGATCAGTCGCATCTCCGGCTTGTTGGCAACCAGACGCGGCCAGATGTAGGAGTTCCACGCGCCCATCATTTTCAGGATCGTGATCGAAATGAGTGTGGGGAGCGCCAGAGGGATCATCACCTTCCACAGGTATTTCAAATCGCTCGTTCCGTCCACCTTTGCCGCAAGGTACAGCTCGTTGGGGATCTGCATAAAGTTCTGTCGCAGGAGATAAATGTAGAATACACTCACCAAAAACGGCACGATCAGCGCCGTAAAGGTCTCCATCCATCCAAAGGTATCCACCGTGATGTAGTTGGTAATGGTAAAGAGCTCCCCGGGGATCATCATGGTTGCCAGGAGCGCGGCAAACAGAGCGTTCTTGCCCTTGAATTCAAGTCTTGCAAAAGCGAAGGCCGAAAGCACCGTGATCACCAGAGACAACAGTGTGGAAACAACACCCACGTAGAGCGTATTGAGAAAGAGCCTGCCGAGATTGGCGGTTTGAAACGCCTCTACGTAGTTGAAGAAAACGATCTTGCGCGGGAAGAAGGTAGGGATCTGAAGCTGATATTCGGCAAGCGTTTTGACCGAGGAGATCAGCATCCAGTAAAACGGGAAGAGGACCGTGAGGGCCATCAAAAAGAGGAAGGCGTACAGAAGCACCTGTACGGCAACCTTCACAATGCGCTGGTGCGCGGAGACCTGCTGCAGATTCTTTTCCTGCATCGAAACGTGTTCCGTCATTTCTCCACCCCCTTAGTAGTGTGTTTTCTTTTTGCTGACATACAGGTTGATCATGGTAACAACAAATATGATCGCAAAAAGAATCAGCGCGGCCGCACTTGCCAGGCCCTCCTGGGAGGCGGCAAGCGAATCGTAAATAAATCCAACCATCGTGTTCAGGCGTCCTTTGTCTCCCGCAGGACCCATTCCGTCACCAAAAATACCAACGATGCTGGAATATTCCTTAAATCCGCCGATAAACGCCGTGATCACCACGTAGGCGATCATGGGAGACAGCAGCGGAACCGTGATCTTGGTAAATACTCTGGAGCGCGGGGTGCTATCCACCTTTGCCGCATCGTAATACTGCCTGTTGATGCTCTGCAGTCCGCCCAGAAGCACCAGGATCTTGAACGGGAGCGCATCCCACACGATGTAAACCACCAAAACGGTAATGTTTGCCCAATAGCTTGAGCCGGCGTTGATCCAGTTGATCGGATCCACGCCAAATACCCCGATGATATTGTTGATGATACCCGCCGTGGTGATCAGCTGCGTGGAGCTTCCAATGTTGTTTCCGATAATATTGAACATCGCCGAAAACACCATACCGATAGCGATCGAGTTGGTTACATAGGGGAGGAAAAACACGGTCTGCAAAAACCGTTGCAGGGGCTTGATGGCGTTGAGGCAGACCGCGATCAGAAGCGCCAGGATCGTGGAAAGCGGAACCGTCAGCACACAAAGAAGCAACGTATTCTTCAAACAGTTGAGAAATTTGGGGTAATTCAGCACGCGAACAAAGTTCTTGATGCCAAAATCAAACGCGTATCCGCCCGTTTCCTTGATGGTGCTGTAGTCCACCAGCAACGACATACGGATCGTATTGATGATCGGCCATACCGTAAAGATCAGCAGCAGCACGATCGCAGGCGACAGGTATAGCCACGCCTTCCATTTATGTTTGCTTTCTACCATACCGATTCCCCTTAAAAGCGAATTCTGGTCTCGTCCCGGCGGTCAAACAGGAAGACCTTATGGGATTTCAGCGAATAGCGAACGGTTTCCTCGGACGAGATCCTGTAATCCGAGTTGACGATCGAGCGAACGATGGGATTGAGGGAGGACGCATGCGTGGAAACCACACTGACGTCACGCCCCATGACCTCCACCGAATTGAGCTTGCAGACAAGCGGACCGTTTGCATCGGGCACAAAGCCCTCGGGACGGATTCCAACCGTCACCTCGCGATCCTCCACACCGGGAACGTCCAACACGGCTACACCGCCGATGTAGAGCTTCTCACTCTTGACCTCTCCCGCAAACACGTTGATGGGAGGCGTACCCAAAAACTTGGCCACGAACAGGTTGGTGGGATCGTCGTAAACCTCCTGTGGGCGTCCCGTTTGCTGAACCACGCCCAGCTTCATGACCACGATCATATCCGAAATGCTCATGGCCTCCTCCTGGTCGTGGGTAACGAAAATCGTGGTGATGCCCGTTTCCTTCTGAATGCGGCGGATCTCCTCACGCGTTTGCAGACGCAACCGCGCGTCGAGGTTGGAAAGCGGCTCGTCCAGAAGCAGTACCTTGGGCATCTTTACCAGTGCGCGCGCAATGGCAACACGCTGCTGCTGACCGCCCGAAAGCTCTCCCGGTTTGCGATCCATCAACTCGTCGATCTGCACCAGCTTTGCCGCCTCGTAGGCGCGCTGCAGCATTTCGGCCTTGGGAAGCTTGTCCGCCCCCTTCAGGTTTTGAAGCGGAAACAGAATATTCTGCTTGACCGTCATATGCGGGTAGAGCGCGTAGTTCTGGAACACCAGACCGATCCCGCGGTTCTCCGCAGACAGCTCCGTCACGTCATCCTCTCCGAAAAAGATCTGTCCGGAGGTCGGCTTTTGCAGACCGCTGATCATGTAAAGTGTAGTACTCTTTCCGCATCCGGAGGGGCCAAGCAGGCCGATCAGCTTGCCGTCGGGGATGGTAAACGTAAAATCGTTTACGGCAATCACTTCCTCCCCCGATTTTTTGTTTCGGCTGGGAAATATTTTTGTCAAATTCCGCAATTCAACCTTCATAATCGTCTCATTCCTTACTTTCGTTGTATTTTGTTTGATAGGCAAGAAGCTCTTCGGGAGTTTCAAAAATCATCTGGCTGGAAAGGTCCACGGTAACGGTATGCGCCAGCTTATCGTGAAGCGGCGTGTGCGCCGGAGTGGCAAACAGGAGCAGGACCTGCGCAAACAGGAGCGCTGCCGCGGGCAAAAGCCCGATCGGTCCCATCACACCGAAATAAAGCAGAACGGCCAGCATCACGGGGAGCATGGTTCCCACGGTGTATTTGCCAAGCACCGTGCGAACAAAGAGAAGCAGGGGGGTAAGCTTAACGCCGTCGGTGCGCATCACACCCACGCCAAACACCTTTTTACCAACCGTTTGTCCGTTTTGAAGCAGAAGCGGAACCAAAAATTCCAGAAGTAAAAATGCGAGCAGAATTCCGAATACGATCATCAGGATCGTCAGATGAAACAGCAATTCAAAGAGGTGACTGACCTCACCGTCCTTGGAAAATGCCAGACTTGCCTCGTCATATCTCTCGCGCGCCGCATCATCAAGCGCCTCGTATTCCTCCTGAGTCAGGTCAAATTCCACGCCGTAGTCGGATTCGTAGATGGCGTAGATCTCCTCCAGCCGCTCCACCCTTGCATCGTATCCAAGGAGCAGGGAGAGCAGGAGCACTGCGCCAACCGCCACCGTTACCAAAAGAATTCCATCCAACAACGCCGCGGAAAGACGCTTCCACAAGCTTGCCTTTTGCAGATCAAACAACGTGCCTCTCTCCTTTTCTTCCGTACTTTTCGAAACAAATACCACACTTTTATATTATACCACCAACCCGCTTGGGATTGCAATCGCTTTTTCACTTTTTTTACTTAGTTCGATGTTTTTCGGCGTTTTATGCAAAAAAATTTACTTGCATAAAGTGCACAAAAAGAAAGATGTTCCGTCTTGACACCGTTTCATCCTGAAAAAAGACCCAAAAAGTCTCTTTTTTCTCGCAAAAAAGAGAGAAAAGGCCTCTTTTTTTGCAAAAAGATGACGTTCCAAAGCCTGTTGGCAAAATGCACAAAAGGCAGTAATCCGAGTACTGCGACCGCGCGCGGATTTGTGTTCCCCGCTCCTTGACAAATCGGGGGCTTTGTGCTATACTTGTGCTTACAGTCT
The DNA here is from genome assembly GCA_017505745.1 of Clostridia bacterium. GTDB lineage: Bacteria > Bacillota > Clostridia > Oscillospirales > CAG-272 > UMGS1865. The sequence continues at coordinate 7,577 of JAFVOP010000054.1, read as the reverse complement.
TTATTTGTCAAAAGGAGTAAAAGCATGGCAGAAATCCTGGAAGTTGTTATGATCGTGAGCTTTGGCGCCTCGTGGCCGCTCAACGTACTCAAATCCTATCGGGCGCGCACAGCCAAAGGAAAAAGCTTGGCATTTTTGTGCCTGATCCTGTTCGGCTACGTGGCAGGAATCACCTCAAAGCTGGTCAATGAAGCGTATATGGAGGCGATTGGGCAAAAATGGTACGTCCTCTTCTTTTACGTTCTCAATTTCATCATGGTCAGTGCCGACGTAGTCATGTATTTCAGAAACCGCAGATTGGATCGCCGTCGCGAGCAAGCTGCAGAGTAACCGTTCCGCCCCCTACATAAGCGGACCCCACGTAGTTGTGAGGTCCGCTTTTTTATTTTTTTCAAAAAGGGGTTGACAAATCGGTTTATTCATGATAAACTAAACACGGGCGGTTTATTATGAGTAAACCTCAAAAACAGAACAGGAGGACAACGATATGGCAGAACTGGAATTGGGCGAGGTGCAGCTGCGCTTTGCCGAGCTGGTGTGGCAACGGGAGCCGATCTCCTCCGGAGAGCTGGTAAAGCTGTGTGAGCGCGAATTGCATTGGAAAAAGCCGACAACGTATACCGTATTGCGCAAGCTTTGCGAAAAAGGGCTGCTGCAAAACATTGGCGGCACGGTTTCCTCCAAGCTCTCGCGCGATGCTTTTTACGCTGCCAAAAGCGAACGCTTTGTGGAGGAAAGCTTTCACGGCTCGCTCCCCGCGTTGATCGCCGCATTTACCGCACGGAAGCCTCTCTCCGAACAGGAAGTGAAGGAGATCCAACGCTTGATCGACGCCTGCAAAAAGGAGGAATGAATATGGGGGAACTGTTTCTGATCCTTTTAAACCGGAGTATCACGGCGGGATGGCTGATCCTGGCGGTGGTTCTTTTGCGCCCTCTTTTGCGACGTGCTCCAAAATGGATCTTCTGTGTGCTGTGGGGGCTTGTGGCGATTCGTTTACTCTGCCCGTTTTCCATCGAAAGCGCGTGGAGTCTGATCCCCAGCACCCAAACCGTAAGCACGGCGCCAATCTCGCCCTCCGTGCCCATAGCGGGCGAGCAGATCGTGATCCAAAGCGGGATCCCGATGGTGGACAGCGCTGTGAATCCGATCCTTGGAGAGGTGCTTCCCTCCGCCCCCGCAAGCAACAGCGCCGATCCTTGGCAGGTTGCCACCGAGATTGTGGGATATATTTGGGCGGCGGGAGCGATTGCACTTGCTCTTTATGCTTGTATCAGCTATCTGCGTCTGCACCGCAAGGTGCGTGCTTCGCTTTGCAAGGAGAACCGTGTGTTCGTCTGCGACGAGATTTCTTCTCCATTTATTCTTGGGATCGTCAAGCCGTCGATCTATCTTCCCTCCGGTATGGACGCGCAAACGGCTTCCTACGTTCTTGCGCACGAACGGGCGCATCTGCGACGTCGCGACCATTGGTGGAAGCCGTTTGGATATCTGCTGCTGACCTTGTATTGGTTCCATCCGCTCGTTTGGCTTGCCTACGTCCTGCTTTGCCGTGACATTGAGCTGGCTTGCGACGAAAAAGTGATCCGCGAGTGGCCCCTTGAGGAAAAGGCCGCCTACTCTCAGGCGCTCCTGGATTGCAGCGGACCTCGCCGTTTGATCACCGTCTGTCCGCTTGCCTTTGGCGAGGTGGGCGTGAAGGCACGCGTAAAAAAGGTTCTGCACTACAAGCGCCCCGCCTTTTGGATCCTTCTGGTGGCGATGGTTGCCTGCGTTGTGACTGCAGTCTGCCTTCTGACCGATCCCAAAGACAACCCGGAGGCGCCGGAGAAGCCTACTGTGCAGGATTATCGGGATGACGGGATTTATGAGGATGGCAACCTGTATATTGCCAATGTGATCGAAATTCCCGAAACGCCACCCTTTCCCCTCCCCGGGTTTCCACTGCGCTCTACCGTTTATCGCAACAGGTCCATCCTCCGCACCTACGTCAACGTAACGGAACAAGCGCGCGAGGAATACTATCAAACGATGCGGGAGGAAGGGTTTTCTGTGGAGACCTTTGATCGGCAATCTTTTCTTTTCCGAGACGGTTGTGCGGTTTTCTTAAATTATTATGAAAAAACGGACGGCTCGGTTTCCGCCCAATGCACCTACTACGTGCAACGGGAAAACGTTTCCGCAGAGGAATTGACTCCCGAGCAAGCCAAAGCCATCATCGGAGGGGATCACCCGTATGATCCCATCGACGTCTCGCCCGAAAAGCTGTATGAATACACAGGCGGACAGATCTTTATGCAGGTAGAGCTTGTAAACGGACATCCGTCGTCTTTGCCAAATTTCTATTTCGTTACAAGCTCTTCGGTCCAATGTCTTTTTGATACTCCAATTGCATGGGCAGATGTAGACGGAAACGGAATTCACGAGCTTTGGACAATGACACCAACTCCGAATGATCCGACCATATCTTCCCTTTATTATGCGGTAACGGCATATGAAAGCAACGCAAAAAAAGCAACCGCAGACATCCGCTACGGTAATCAATTTGCCGCACACGAAGGGAAATTGTGTTTGCAAAGCGGCACTTCGGAGGCGGGGGAACCGATTCTGTATGCACTCACCGTCGCCAATGGAAGCGTTCGACAAACACGCGTGCTAAACGGCAGGGCAGAGGAAAACAAACCGATAAAAAATGCCCTTGTCGAGCTTCTTTCCACATTTGATATTCACGATCCCCGTAACGGTATGTACGGAAGTGCGTCGGTTGGTCTTGCGGACGTGAATTTCGATGGGATCCCCGAGGTACTGGAAGCCTATCCCGTTACTCAGGGAAACCGACTTTCCATACACGTATACGATCTTTATTCGGGAGTGAACATCGGGGCCTGCTCGCTTCCTTGTAACGGAGAGGAGGCGATTCCCGATCTCTGCGTCTACCAAAGCCGTAACAACGGAGAATACATGACACTCTGCCAAGGGGAGTATACTCTTGGCGGTGACAAGTCCTTCTTTGCGGTATATTCCATTGATCAAAGCACTCGCTCAACAGTTCTCTTCCTCCGTGAAATATCTGACGGTCGCTACTACCATCTGGAAAAAGAAGTAACCGAGGAAGAATACCACTCATATTATGAGCAATTTTGGAGTGAATACGAGCGCATCGAGCCCTCCAAGGTACAGTTCGTTTTCTGGGGAACCGGACACACCGATGCAGAAAAGAAAACCAAACGTGCCCATGAGCTGGCCAATGCCCTGCTTGGATCCGACCAAAGCTTTGTCACACTTCCCTGATACAAAAGGAACCCGCCCCTCGGCGTTGGCCGAGGGGCGGGTTCGGTTATGCAGGATCATTCTTCGATCCATTCTTCCTTGTATTTGCGATTCTTTACAAACTGGAATACTGCGAAGATCACGGAAAGTCCGATCGCACAGCAGAGCGAGAGACGGTTTCCGTCCTTCAGCTGCAACGATTCCACTTTAGAAAGCAGCTGGGACAAAAAGCTGATGCTGAGGAATCCGCACAAAAAGCTGCACGTGGGGATGAAAACGATGCGAACCATGAACACCGACAGCATGGCAAGCAGAATGCCGCCGCCCAAGGCCAGTGCGGTATTGCCCGTGTAGAAGAGGGTGACACAATACCCTGCCAGTGCAAAGGAAACGAACATCGCGTACGAAAATTTTGCAAACGCCAGGCAGAGGAACACAAGGGCTACTGCTGCGCCAAGAACGTATACGCACCATGCGGGAAGCCACTCCCACTTTTCGGCAAGGAAGGCAAAGAGTGCCTTTCCAACCACGTATCCGATCATACCGAACGAAAGCCCCATCACCAATTTGATCAAACGGTATCCAACAAAGCCGAGGATCACGGAAACAGCAAGCCCCAGGGCAAACACCAGCCAGGTGGCAATGCCTCGCGCGGTTGCCCAATCGGTGAGCCTTCCGCTCAGAGCGCTCAGCACCTGATAAATATCCTTGGACGAAAGATCGCCAACATATTGCAACAAGCCCATAGTAAAATCTCCTTCGCTAAAAATAAAACGCCGATACTATATTATACCGCCATCCGGAAATCTTGTCAAGACATCCGCCGTTTTTTTTCGTATTTTTCTCCCCGAGCGCGGCAAATCTGCCGCAAAATGCAAAAAATTTTCAATCGGCTCTTTACTTTTTTTCACAATCATGTTACAATAAGAGCATACCACCGAATGCACTATTAACGGAGGATAAAAAAATGGCAAACCACGTTTCTGACCCCGCGATCGAATATTTATTTCGTGCGATCATGGCAATTCGCACCCCCGAGGAATGCAGAAGCTTTCTCCGCGACCTTTGCACCGAATCCGAGCTTTTGGAAATGTCCCGCCGTTTACAGGCGGCAAAAATGCTGAGAAAAAACTACATCTATTCCGAAATTGCAAATCAAACCGGTCTTTCCACCGCTACCATCAGCCGTGTCAACCGCTGCATGAAGTACGGCAGTGAAGGCTATTTGGCAATTTTAGAGCATTTGGACCGCGAGGATCGCCGCAGATGACGGGATGTGAGGGCTACTCCGCGCTGGCACGCGTATACGACCGTCTCAACGCGCAGATCGACTACACCGCGTGGGCCAACTTTGTGGAGGCCTGCTTTGACCGTTTTCTCCCCGCCCGCCCCGAGCTGGTGCTTGATCTTGCCTGCGGCACGGGAAGCATGACCCTGGCGCTTGCCGCGCGCGGCTACGATATGATTGGCGTGGACGGCAGCGCGGACATGCTCTCCGAGGCTTATCTGCGCAAGGGAGAAAACGACCGCATCCTGTTTTTGCAGCAGGATATGCGCGCGTTTGAGCTGTACGGTACGGTGGGAGCCATCACCTGCTGCCTCGACAGCCTCAACTATCTGCTCTCCCCCGAAGATCTTTCGCAGTGCTTTGCCTGTGTGCACAACTACCTCGATCCCAACGGGCTCTTTTTGTTTGATCTGAATACGCCCTACAAATTCCGCCACGTCTATGGCAATAACGCCTACGTTTTGGAGGACGAGCTGGTGTGGGACGAGGGAACCGACTCGGAGGAGCGCGCCGCCGTGTATTGCGGTTGGCAAAACGAATTTCACCCCGACACCGCGATCTGCGACTTTGATCTCTCGATCTTCGAGGAGCTTCCCAACGGCGCCTACCGCCGCTGCGACGAGCATCAGCAGGAGCGTTGCTACGAGCTTTCCGAGATCCTCTCCGCATTGGAGAAAAACCACCTCGAATTTCTCGGCGTGTGGTCGGATTTTCAATTCTCTGCCCCCACGGACACCACCGAGCGCTGGTATCTCGCAGCAAGGGCAAAAAAATAGGAGTTTGTTTTGTCGCGGGGGGAGGGGAACTTCTTCCAAGAAGTTCCCCTCCCCCCGCACCCCCTACCCTTCAAGAACCTTCCACGCAGTTGCATTGCAAAGCCTTAACATGCAGTTTGTAACAGACCTTGAGAGCTGATGGAAGAAGCTCTTGAAGAGGGTTGAGAAAACTTCTTTCCCATAAACACTGTTCTCATGAAAGAGTATGATCTCTATATCAAAACTACCTTCATGGAGCACTTTGTGGTCGAAGGCTTCTCTGCAAGAAGCCGTCCCAAAGTGCTCGCGGGAGCTATTGCAGATATAAAGCGCACGAAACAAACCAATTTAGCAATGGAAATTGTTTTGAAAGTTCTTGAAAGGGGTCTGGGGAAAACTTCTTTCAAGAAGTTTTCCCCAGAAAAAATACGTTAATGAAGCTTATGCTCATAAAGCTTCCCCACAAAAACATCATACCAAAGGAAGGAATCCCTATGTCATCCACGATTTTGCGCGCCATGACTGCCGACGGAAGCGCGCGTATTCACGTCATCAACTCCACCGAGATCGTCAACGAGGCGATCCGACTGCATCAAACCGCGCCCACGGCCAGCGCAACGCTGGGGCGTCTGCTCACCGTCACCTCCATGATGGGGTGTATGCTGGGCGAAAAGACCGACACCATTACCGTGGCACTTCACGGCGACGGCCCTGCGGGGCACGTGCTGGCGGTCTCCGATTACATCGGCAACGTGCGCGGATATATTCAAAATCCCGCGGTCGATCTGCCGTTGAAATCCAACGGGAAATTGGACGTGGGCGGCGCAGTGGGGCGCGGATTGCTCCACATCATCCGTGACATGGGCGGAGCCGAGCCCTATAACGGCGCGGTACCGCTGGTAAGCGGCGAGGTTGCCGAGGATATCGCCACCTACTACGCGCAAAGCGAGCAGGTGCCCACGGTCTGCTCCCTGGGCGTGCTGGTGGACACCGATTGCACCTGCCGTGCGGCGGGCGGCGTGCTGGTGCAGCTCCTTCCCTTTGCCGATCCCAAAACGGTAGATCTGATCGAACGAAACGCCAACGGTCTGGCCAATATCTCGCGTCTGTTTGACGCGAGTGCCTCCAACGAAGAGATCGCGCAGATCGCGTTCCGCGATATTCCCTTTGACGTATTCGACGAATTGGATGTCTCCTACCGCTGCAACTGCAACCGCGAGCGCACCACGCGTGCGCTCATCACCCTCGGAAAAGCCGAGCTGATCAAGCTTCTGGAAGAACAGGTAGCGGAGGGAAAACCCGAGCGCTTGGAGATCAGCTGCCGCTTCTGCGACAAAAAGCAGTATTACAACCGCGACGATATCGATGGCATGTTTTAAAATTGGTTGACAAACCGTCTCTTTTGTAATATAATAAGGCATCTAAAAAATGAAAAGGAGACCCTATGGCAAATCTGTTTCAAAATAACCAAGCGGCACCGCAGATCCCGCCGCGTCAAAGGCTTGAGGCAAAATACAATGCCGCGCGCGCAAACCTGATGCTGGCCGTGGCATTCACACTGATCAACATCGTAATCCTGCTTTCCAACGGCAGCTCTTACTTCCTCTTTTCCCTATTCTTCCCTCGCCTCATCACAGGCTTCGGTATGGAGTTTTGCGGGAAGCTCCCACCGGAATACTATGCAGAGTTTTATCCGGAAGGAATTGAATTTCTGCCGTCTTCGGCACTGTGGATCTTCGTCGCGATTGCCGTTGTGATCGTAGCAGTCTACGCGCTGTGCTGGCTCTTCTCCTCCAAGGGACGAGTGGGTTGGATGATTGCCGCCCTGGTGCTGTTCAGTTTGGATACGGCGTTTCTCCTGCTCGGCGGTTTTGCCACCGACACATTGGTCGACGTTCTCTTCCACGTTTGGGTGCTGTACTACCTGATCGCAGGAGTGATCGCACACTTCAAGCTGAAAACGCTCCCACCCGACGAAGAACCGGTGACAGACGGAATCGTGATGGAGGTTTCCGCCGAGGATGCTCCCGTTGCCCAAGCCCCCTCCGAGCCCTCGGACGGGGATGACAAGCCCGAATAACCGCTGCTCTCCGTACCGGGATCGGGAACAAAAACAGGATCTGTTTTCGGGTCAATGTCATTCAGTTAAGGAATCATGAAAGGCTCTCCCACCGGGAGAGCTGGCGCAGGAGGGCGCCTGAGAGGGGATTTTATTTCCAAAGCCCTCTCCGTCACGCTGTCGCGTGCCACCTCCCTTTGCACAA
>JAFVOP010000053.1 GCA_017505745.1 Clostridia bacterium | reverse complement strand
GGTAGGAAAATGGAAGAAATTGAACTTCAAAAAGTTGACAAGGGCACTCCTCTTGCAGAGGACTTACTGAACTTTGTAAAGAACTTCTCCTGGTTAGATGTAAAAGAGCATACGGTGAGAGTGCTTGAAAACTGGGAATTCGAAGAATGGGAAACTCCATTCGTAGCAATAGTGAATGGGCAAATTGTTGGAATGACGACCATCATGAAATCTGATTATTACCCATTGCCAGAGATTTTTCCATGGATATCTACTTTGTTTGTAAGTGAAGATTACCGTGGCAACAGAATCAGCGGAAAACTTATCGATTTTGCCAATCAATATGCCAAAAGCATTGGCTTCGATAAGACCTATATCCCAACAGAATTCATTGGGTTGTATGAAAAATATGGCTATTGCTATGTAAAAGACATAGTAAACTACGGAAATGGAATTGACCGTTTGTATGTCAGAGAAATAAAATAGACTATTCATTAAATTCCAATTTATCAAACAGTATAAAAAGCTCCGACAGACCTAAAAATCTGTCGGGGCTAATTATTTGTTTACTGCGAAACAATTTGGGTTCGTAGGAGAGACCTGCGATCTCTCGCGGGCGAACACAGTTCGCCCCTACCGTGTGTCAGGTCATTGTTTTGCGATTTCTCCGATAAGGATAACACACTTTCGTTTGCAGCCGTTTTTTTCGGCTTCGACGTGAATTCAAAGGCGGACCTTGGTATCGTTGCTGCCGTTGCCGTATGCAATGCGGTCTCCTTTGGAATAAAAGTCGTCGATATAGGCAAAGTAGTCCTCTTTAGAAGCAAACGCGGGCGTAAAGGCATCCTTGATACGGATCGCCTCCGCGGCGCCGTCCGAAAGCAATAAGCGGAGCATCTCCAGCTGCCACTCGGCGCATTGGATGCAAGCAAGCTTGGGATCGGCAATTTGATAATCGCTGCCGTGAGAGGTGCCGGACGCACCGGGCGCGTAAGGATGCACCGAGGGGAACAGCAGAGAAAGATCGCCCATATCCGTGCTTCCCGTGCCGTAAACAAAGGTTTGATCCAGCGTCTGCCCGGGATAAGCAACCTCGGCCGCCTTGGCGGCAAGCGCGATCATATTCGGATCGTTCTGCAGCGGCGCATACCCCGGAGCGTCCAAAATCTCCACGTTGGCGCCGATCGACAGTGCCGCGCCGATCAGGGCGCGGTTCACCTTTCGGTTGGTATGCTTCATCGCCTCGTAGGTTTTGGCGCGGACATAGCATTCGATCTCCACCACGTCGGGAATGCCGTTGACCACGGCGCCGCCGTTGGTTACGATGGGGTGCACGCGTACCAGCTCCTGTTCGGTAAAGGTCTCACGGATGGCGTTGATGGCCGAAAGGCCGAGATTGGCGGCGTAGAGCGCGTTGATCCCGTCCTGCGGATTTCCGCCCGCATGCGCGGCTTTTCCCTTATAGATCACCTTTTTGGAAACGATGCCAACCGAGCCTGCATTGCAGTACAGACGGTTGCCGGTGTGCACCATAAAGGCAAGATCCACCCCGTCAAAGCAGCCGCGGCGCAAAAGCTCGGGCTTGCCGCCGTAGTAGCGGACCGTTCCTTTTTCGATCAGCTTATCACGGTAATCGCGCTCGATCATTTCTTCGGCAGGCACCGCGCAAAGCAGGATGCTGCCCGAAAGAGCGTCCAACGCCCCCGGTTGCTTCAATCCTGCCGCAATGCCTACCAAGGCCGCCGACTGCGCGTTGTGGCCGCAGGCGTGCACGGCGCTTGTTTCGGGATCGGCTTGGGGATGGGTGGCGCACTTTACGGCGTCCAGCTCTCCAAGCACCAATACACAGGGCCCGGGACGGCCGGTATCGATCCTGACGGTAAATCCCGGGATATCCCCCAAGGTCTTTGGCTCATAGCCCAGCTGACGGAACTGCTCTGCCACGTAGGCCGAGCATTGCGTTTCCTTATATCCGGTTTCGGGGTGTTGCGTCATAAATTCCAGCGTATCCAGAACACGCGCGCAATGATCCTCTGAAAGACAGATGAAAGATTCCTTCATATCATAAGCTCCTACCTATTCTTTATGTGTTCCTTTTGATTTCGGGTTCCCCGTTTGCGCAGGGAGTGAAAAAAGAGGCATTCTCATGCCTCTCTTTTCAAAATCAGTTTTCTTCCGAAATAGCCTTATAATCGTCCTCATCCACAATGCAACCAAACTTTTCGCCGCAGGCGGGGCAGATCAGCTTTTCGGGATCGAGCTCCTGATCAAAGCATACGGTCTCACCGCAGGAGGGGCATACGATCTCGTAATAATCCTCATCGGCGCAATCGCAACCGTCGCAGGCCGTGCAATCTCCGTCGCACTCGGTCTCCCAATCCTCGTCGTCCTCTTCATAATCGAGGTCATCGTCCTCGTCGCATTCCCCGTCGAGATAGTCCTCTACGTCCTCCAGATCGTCGTCCAGCTCCTCTACGTAATCGCTCAGATAGTCCAGATCCTGGTCAATGCTCTCAATGTCATCGTGAAGCTCGGCAATATCCTTTGCCATCTCGTCCACCAGGTCGATCAAAGCGGCAATCAGCTTGCCCTCCTTGGTGGTTTTGTCATAGTCCAAGCCCTCGGCAAGACCTTTCAAAAATGCTGTTTTTTCGGTAAGACTCATCGTTGGGTACCGTTCCTTTCGTAAAAGAAATATAGTGATGAAAATGTACAAAAATGGGGAAACCCCAGCGCATGCGGTGCTCCCCATTTGGTTTGTTCGGGTTTACGCTCTGGAAAGATATTCGCCCGTTCTGGTGTCGATCTTGAGCATATCGCCCACGTTGATGAAGAGCGGAACCTTGATCTCAGCGCCGGTCTCAAGCGTTGCGGGCTTGAGGGTGTTGGTGGCGGTGTTACCTGCAAAGCCGGGATCGGTTTCGGTTACCTCAAGCTCAACGAACGTGGGAGGCTCTACGCCAAACACGTTGCCCTTGTAGGAAATGATCTTGCACATCATCTCTTCCTTTACGAAGCGGAAGTTGTCGCCAACCTTATCGTGCGCGATCAGGGTCTCCTCCCAGGTCTCGGTGTCCATGAAGTGGTACAGGTCACCGTCGTCGTAGGAATACTGCATATCCTTTCTCTCGATATACGCGTTTTCAAACTTATCGGTGGGGTTAAAGGTTTTTTCGGTTACTGCGCCCGAAATAACATTTTTCAGCTTGGTGCGAACGAATGCCGCGCCCTTGCCGGGCTTTACGTGCTGAAACTCGATGACCTGCAGGACGTTACCCTGACCGTCATCAAACGTGATACCGTTCTTAAAATCGCCGGCTACTACCATAATATACCTCCAAAAGAGAACGTCAAATTTGCGCCGGTTGGTTGTCCGGCAACATAGTTGATTATATTGTACACCAAAAACGCCTGTTTTGCAATAGTTTTTTTGAATTTTTTTCAATTCCGGGGAATTTTTTAGCATTTTCCCCGGTTTTTTGGTTTTTTAACGCGTGGACCGATCAGCGAACGGTGTGGCGCTTGATCTTCTTGGACGTGGTCTTTTCAAACGGCTCATAGCGGAACTCGATCGCGCGGATCTGCTTATAGCTGACCAGCTTACGGTTCAGCTTTTTCACCTGGCTCCAGACTGCCGCCTCCACGGCCTCGTGATCCTTGGGATCCTCAAACTGATCCAGCTGCGGAAGGATCACCGCGGTCAGCACTACGCTGCCGTCCTCGGGGTTCTTACGCTCCACCACTACGCTCTCGGCAACGGCATCCAGCGTAGCAAGGTATTCCTCGATCTCCTCGGGGAACACGTTCTTTCCGTTGTCGGAAATGATCACGTACTTCTTCCGTCCCGTGATGAAAATATAGCCGTCATCATCCATGTAACCAATGTCACCCGTGCAGAACCAGCCGTCCTCGGTGAACACCTTGGCGGTCTCTTCGGGGTTTTTATAGTATCCGAGCATGACGTTGTCGCCCTTGACCTGGATCTCTCCCTCCCAGAAGCCCTTGTCGTTGCGATGATCCTGATCAATGCGGACCTCACAGCAAGGAACAGCAGGGCCAACCGAGCCCTTCTTGGGGGCATAATAGGGACTGACGGCGATCAGGGGTGCGCACTCGGTGATGCCGTATCCCTCGAAAATATCAATGCCGAACTCGGCAAAAATGCCAACCAGCTCGGGGTTCAGCGGCGCGCCGCCGCAAACGATCTTATTCAGATTTCCGCCAAAGGCTTGCGTCACCTGACGGAACAGCTGCTTGCGCAGGTCGATGCGCACGCCGCGCATGGCAAAGGACACCTTGGTAAGAGCCTTGAGAACCTTATCCTTGCCACCCTTTCTTGCCTCCTCCCAGATACGCTTGTTCATGGTGCTGACAAACAGCGGAACCAGAACCAGACCCGTGGGCTTGAAGAGGGCAAAGTTTTTGAGCACGTGCTTGAGGCTATCGTTGATGGCAATATTCATTCCGTAGTTCAGGCCTGCGAGCATGATGCACAGCTCGTAGGTGTGGTGGATCGGAAGCACCGATACGATCGAATCGTCGGCCGAGAAGTCCACCGTTTCGCACGCCGCGTTGACGGCCGCGAGGATATTCTTTTCGCTGAGCACCACGCACTTGCTCGTTCCCGTGGTACCGGAGGTAAAGAGCATCTCGGTCATGCGGTCGGGATCCCCCGGCTCGGGGAATTCGTAGCCCTGACGAACCAGATCGTCGCCCATATCCATCAGCTTATCGTAGGAGATGATGTGTGCCGCGTTCTCCGTGGAGCCCTTTTCGGGCGCCATGGGGATCTGTACCTTTACCGTGGGGTGACGGAGCGCAAGCGTGGCGAATTTTTCATTGAAAAGCGGCGAATACACAATGGCGTCCGCCTCTGCAAACTCGAGGAAGCCCTCGATCTGCTGCACATCCAGCTCGCGGTCCATCGGGATCGCAATGCCGCCCGCCGCGATTGCCGCCACATACGAGCAGACCCATTCCACCGAGGTTTCTCCAATGATCGCGATGCGCTTGCCCGCAAGGCCTGCCGCCGTGTAGCCCGCTGCCTGCTGCTTGAACTTTGCCGCAAGATTGCGGTAGGTAATGGAAAGCAGATTGTGCTGACGGTCGAAATAGCGGTATGCGGTTCGGTTTCCAAACTTTTCAAGCTTGGTTGCAAAATGCTGCATGCTTTCAATCGAGGTGTAATTGCGTTCTGTTTTTTTACGAGTGACCATGATCGTTGCCGCTTGGCGGCTCCTCCTGTCAAATTTCGCTGGTTTCGTTACAATCAAATTCATTATATCAAAAACTTGTAGATTTGTCAAGAGCAATCAAAAAACGGGCTATATAAATTTTCGTGTGGGAAATTTGTAAAAGACATCCATTCCGAAAGTATGCCCTCTGTAACTTTTCGTGTGGAATATGATATTTTTACCGTATGATGCTCGATGTGATCGCACTTTTACAGAAGCCTCCCACTTTGGGGGAGGTGGCACGCGACAGCGTGACGGAGAGGGCTTTGGAAGTAAAGGCTTTATTAGCGTAATATTTTTTGTGGGGAAAACTTTTGGAAAAGTTTTCCCCACACCCCTTTCAAAACTTTCCGCACATCTTTATTGCTAAATTGGTTTGTTTCGTGCGCGTTTTGCTTCGCTTCTCAATTTGAGCAACGCTCAAATTGTCGTAGCGGCAAACGATGTTCGCTCTAAACGGTATAGCCGCGATGCTCCCGCGAGCACTTTGGGACGGCTTCTTGCAGAGAAGCCTTCGACCACAAAGTGCTCCAAATAGTTCGTTTTGATATAGAAAATATCCTATTTTACGTTAACGGAGCTTTTTTGAATAAAATCCCCTCTCAGTCGCCCTACGGCGCCAGCTCTCCCGGTGGGAGAGCCTTTCATGATTCCTTCACTGAATGACATTGGAAGCTCCGACGGCTCTTGAAAAAATTTGCCGTTGGCTCGGTTTTGTGACAAAATTATCACTGCCGTTGCGGTATAATGAAGCAGAAAGGAGGATTTTATGGTACAGGAGGTTTACATCGATCTGTATTTTCTGATCAACGCGAGCATGGACCTGCTCTGCCTGATGATCACGGCCGCCCTGCTGCATCGGTCGGTCTCCCGCCTTCGCGTCTGCCTCGCCGCAACTCTGGGCGGAGCCTACGCCGTTGCCTCTCTACTGCTCGGTCCCGGCGGTGTGTGGGGCGTTCTTTTGGACCTTACGCTCTCTTTGGGGATGTGCGCCACCGCGTTTGGCATTAAGCGCACGCGCCTGTGGCCGCTCGTTCGCTGCGCGGCGGTGCATTTGCTGGTCTCCGCGGTGATGGGCGGTGTGATGACTGCGCTCTATACCCTGCTCAACCGCTTGCATCTCCCCTTGGAAACGCTCGAGGGAGACGGCCTTTCCACCTGGACCTTTGCCCTGCTCACCGGGGTTTCGGGAATCGTGACACTTTGCGGCGGACGCTTTCTCGGTTTTTCCCGGAAAACCAAGCGCCTCACGCTTACAGCCTCTCTGTTCGGACGGGAGGTTACGCTCTCGGCAATGGTGGACTCGGGAAATCTGCTGCGGGATCCCGTCAGCGGCAGGGCCGTGATCGTGGCCGATCTGGCGCGCCTGAAGCCCATTCTCCCGCCCGCGCTGTTTCATGCCTACGAAAGCGGAGATTTTTCGCTCTGGCTCTCCTCACACGAGCAGGCAAAACGGATTCGTCCCATCCCCACACGCACTGCCTCGGGCGAAGGACTGTTATTTGCGATGGTTCCCGACCGCCTCACGCTCACCGAGGGTGCCTTGTCCTATCCCGCCGACTATCTGCTGGCCGCCGCCGTGCTTGGGGAAACGGCGCAGGGCTTTGATGCCGTGATCCCTCCGGCCTGAAGCTTCCTCTCCCCTTCCTGATTTCTGTTTTTTCGGAGGTTTTTATGAATCTGTTTACCCGCGCGCGTCTTTGGCTTGCCGCGCATCTGCCTCGCAAGGGCATCTTTTACATCAACGGGCCCGACGTTCTCCCCGCTCCACTCTCCCGGGAAACCGAGGCCGACTGCATTGCCCATCTGGAGGACGAGGCGGCCCGTACCATGCTCATTGAGCACAATCTGCGCCTGGTGGTCTACATTGCCAAGCGCTTTGAAAACACGGGAACCGGAATTGAGGATCTGATCTCGATCGGCACCGTGGGCCTGATCAAGGCCATCAACACCTTTCGCGCCGACAAAAGCATTAAGCTTGCCACCTACGCCTCGCGTTGCATTGAAAACGAGATCCTGATGTACATCCGCAAAAACAGCGGGCATCACTGCGAAGTCTCGATCGACGAGCCGCTCAACGTGGATTGGGACGGCAACGAGCTTTTACTCTCGGATATTCTCGGCAATGACGAGGACTCGGTCTCCTACGATCTGGAGCTTCGCGAGGAGAGACGCGTGGTCCGCGAAGCGGTAGCAGAGCTCTCCCCGCGCGAGCGCGAGCTGATCGAGCTTCGCTACGGTCTGCGCGGCGGCGACGAAATGACCCAAAAGGAGGTGGCCGACCTGCTCGGGATCTCGCAATCCTACATCTCCCGCCTCGAAAAGCGCATCCTCTCCCGCCTCAAAACCGAGCTCGCGGGAAAAATTTGACGGCGGGTTTCCCCATAAAACAAGCCGATCGGCAGAGAGTTCTCTCTCTGCCGATCGGCTTGTTTTTATACGGTTGGGGATCAACCAACGGCGGCGGAGTTGCTGAAGAACTCTGCAAATACGAAGTAGTACGCGCCCTTGGAATCCTGTACGATGTACATGCTCAGGTCATACTTGGTACCCTTTGCCACCAACGTCAGCTCGGTTGCCGACTCGATCGTCAGCTTGGCGTTGTCAACGGTAGGAGGCGTGTTGGTCAGCGAGGAAAAGCCGTAGGTCTTTTCGGTTGCATAGACCTTGGATTCGGTTTCTTCCTTTGCAAATTCGGGATAACGGGTCAGAAGCTCCTCCAGCGATACCATAGGCTCGCCGTTGGGATCGGTGGTGAGGTAGTTTGCACTGACAAAGAGATATACGGTCTTCTTGTTGTCTCCGGTGCCCTCCTCGCGCTCGATCATGCACCACGGAATGTTTTCCACGTCTCCGATGGCCACGACCTGAACCTGTTCCTTCTTCATCAAATCGTCAATACGGTTGGTAGTGGCATTCTCACCGGGGATATGCGGAGTGGTGCGCACGCCGAGTCCGTCGGTGGTTGCATACATCGTGGCATTGAACGCGGTGAATCCGTAGTGGGCCACCAGCTGCTCAAAGGAGCCGTTGGTAGGATCCAGATAGCTTGCGTTGACGTAGCCGATGGAGTAGGTTTGCGGCATGCCGGCCACCTTGGGATCGGCAACCTTTACCTGATACCAGTTTTCATAGGACTCCTTACCCATGGCCAAAATCTTGACCTCGGTGGTAGCGGTGAGCGAGCGGATGATGTTATCGGCATCGGCGTCGGGCGTTGAGCGGAGATTGAGGTTCATCTTGTCTCTGACATACATAACGAAGGGTGTTTCGCAAGCGGTGAAATGCTCGGAGTAATCCACCTCGGTGGAGCCGTTGGGATCCTCGGAGAGATACTTGGTGTTTGCCGAAACGAAATAGTAGCTGATCGCCTCGGTTTCGGGATCCACCACCTTGATCTTATACCAGGTCATGTCGCAGGCTTCTCCGGTGGCAACGGCCTGCACCGTGTCACCCACGGCAAGCAGACGGATGGGAGTGGAGAAGCTGTTGTCGGTGGATGCGTAGGTACGGATCTGCACGGGGCTGATGACGTGCATCGTTTTCTCTGCCTCCAAGGCTGTGAAATTCTTTCCGAGAAGGTCCTGATCCGAAACCGACGCGTTGGACACGTAATACTGTACCCCGTCCTTTTCCACAATGCTTCTCTTATCGTCGGCGCTGATCTTCACGCGGGTGAGCTCGTCCATCATGGAAACCTTCAGCGAAGAATTTTCGCTATCCACGGGGGTAAGCGTGAGGTTGTTTACGGTTACGTAAAGAGTCCCCTCGGCATCCTCCCACAGGATCACACTATCCTCTCCGGTGGTGGTCCCCTCCTCGCGGGTCTGATCCGGCTCGGTTCCGGTTCCCGAATCGGTGGTATCGTCATCGGGGCGTTTATTGGAAGACACGCAGGCAGCGAGCGAAGCGGTCAGCAGGCCTGCGAGCAACAGGGCAAGAATTCTTTTTTTCATGTTTTTTAAAGTCCTTTCTCGATCCATTTTTTTGATCACGTCATTGATTTTTCGGGCATATATTTCACCGAAGCAAGTGGCTCCGATAATACTCCAAGAATAGTATAACATATAAAAAAATAGTTGTCAATGGCAATAAATCGATTTTTTTTGGAATTTTTTGAAAAAAATCTTTTTTCGATTTTATTTTTTCGAAAGGAGGAAAAAAATCCGAAAAACCGCGCATAATAAAGGCAGAACCAAACGGCGAAAAGAGAGGTATTTTGCGAATGAGAAACGAGCTGCTGGAGTTGGACGCCCGGATCCTTGCCGCGGCGAGCGTGGTGGGAAAAAAGGAGCGGGAGGGACCGCTGGGAGAGAAATTTGACCTTTGCGATCCCGACGGCCGCTTTGGCAGAAAGACCTGGGAGGGAGCCGAAAGTGAGATGCAGCGTCTGGCCTTCAATACGGTTCTGGCCAAGGCAGGAATGCGCGACACCGACGTTGGGGCGCTCTTTGCGGGCGATCTGCTCAACCAATGCGTGGGATCCGCTTACGGGCTGCTCGATTTCGACGTTCCCTATTTCGGGCTTTACGGCGCCTGCTCCACCTGCGCCGAGGGATTGCTGCTGGCATCGGCCATGGTATCGTCGGGATTGCTCGACTGCTGCGGGACGGTAACCTCCTCGCACTATTGCTCGGCCGAGCGTCAGTATCGCACGCCGATCGAATACGGGAGTCAGCGTCCGCCCACGGCGCAATGGACGGCAACGGCGGCCGGGGCGTTTTTGGTACAAAAAAACCAACGAAGCGCCACTCCGCGCGCCGTGATCCGCCGTGGACTCCCCGGAAAGGTGATCGAGAAAGGGGTCAACGATGCAAACAATATGGGAGCGGCCATGGCGCCTGCGGCACTGGACACGCTGCTTCGCTTTTTTTCGGCAACCGGCACACGCCCCTTGGATTACGGACGCATCTTCACGGGCGATTTGGGGCACGAGGGTGGCAAACTCCTTTGCGAGCTGATGGCACTGGAGGACTATGCCGATTTTGCCGATGTTTATGACGATTGCGGGCGGATGATCTATTTCAAGACCGAGCAGGACGTTCACAGCGGCGGCTCGGGCTGCGGCTGCTCGGCGGCGGTGCTTGCGGCCGAGATCCTTCCCTCGCTCCTGCGGCGCAACGGGCCCTCCCGCGTCCTGTTTCTCTCCACGGGCGCCATGATGAGCCCCGATAGCATCAAGCAGGGACAAAACATTCCTGCCGTGGCACATCTGCTGGAGATCGTAGCCGAATAAGTGGCGGAAAGAAAGGAGACGGAAATCTTGGATTGGACGCTATATCTGCGCGCCTTTTTGGTTGGCGGCGCATGCTGTGTGATTGCACAGATCCTGATCGACCGCACCAAGCTGACCCCCGCGCGGATCCTCGTGCTTTACGTGGTGGCGGGCGTGATTTTGGGTGCGGTTGGACTCTACGAGCCTCTGGTCCGGCTGGCGGGCGCGGGGGCCACCACCCCCTTGACCGGCTTTGGCTATCTGATTGCCAAGGGCACGAAGAAGGCCGTTGCCGAAAAAGGCCTGCTCGGCGCGCTGACCGGAGGGCTCACCTCGGCGGCGGGTGGGATCACGGCGGCGCTGGTATTTGGGTATCTGGTGTGTCTGGTGGCAAAGGGCAAGCCAAAGCCTTAAAATCAACGGGGATTTTTGCAAAAATCCCCGTTGCGTTTTTCTCCGTCCCTCAAAACCCGCCGTATGCGAAGAATCCTCATGCCCGTGTGGGAAATACCCATGGATTTTAAAAAATAAACGCGGTATAATAAAGGTAGCAGTATATTTCGTCCCCAGCCGTGAAAGCAACGGGACACTACTGAAACAGAAAGGATGATACATAGCTATGAAAAAAGCATTTCGCCCAACTGCGGTCCCGCTGATCGCATGCGACCCGTATTTCAGCGTATGGAGCTTTGAGAACGATCTCAACGCCGATACCACCCGCCATTGGACCGGTCACGGTCAATCGATGTGCGGCATTTTGCTGATCGACGGCGTGCCCTACCGTTTTATGGGCCTTGCCGGCGTCAAGGATTATTACATGGCCAACGGAAAGGCGCTCAAGCAGACCTCCGTTACGGTAACGCCCACCTCCAGTGTGTACACCTTTTCACACAAGGCCTGCACGCTTAAGGTAACCTTCCTCACGCCCCTTTTGCTCGACCGCCCCGAGGTCATGTCCCGTCCCGTTTCCTATCTCTTCTACGAGATCACCCCCCTGGAAGAGGGACATAGCTTTGAATTTTACGTGGACCTCTCGCCCGAGCTGGTTGCCGACATGAACGGACAGGCCTACACCGCAAAGGCAGAGGCAGGACACGTCAGCATGGGCGTGGCCGACCAAAAGGTTTTGAACCGCGACGGCGACGACGTGCGCATCGACTGGGGATACGCGCATCTGGTGCATCCCAATGCCGAGGTGCTGCCGATCAAGGGCAGCCGCTGGAAGTATTTCAAGGGACGGTATGTGGACAGATTCCGCGATGTGGACCTTTCCAAGCCGATCTCCCACGCGAAGATCCCGATGCTCTGCACCCACTCCGACAAGCTCTCCGATACGGTGGTCTTTGCCTACGACGACGTTCATTCGATCGTTCACTACGGCAAGCCCGTGGACGCGTACTATATGAGCGTGTACGGCAGCTTTGAGGCCATGCTCGACGTGGCCGTGAAGGAGGCCGACGCTCTGCGCGCCGCCTGCGCGGAATTTGACGCCGGAATGATGGCAGACATGCAAAAGGTCTCGCCCGAGTACGAAAAGATCGGATCCCTGGCATACCGCCAGGCTATTGCGGCGCACAAGCTGGTGTTGGCGGACGGCAAGCAATACTTCCTCTCCAAGGAATGCTTCTCCAACGGCTGTCTCGCCACGCTCGATGTTACCTATCCTTCCATCCCGCTCTTCCTCATCTACAATCCCGAGCTGGTTCGCGCCATGATGCGTCCGCTCTTTGAATTTGCGCGCAAGGACGCGTGGAAATACGAGTTTGCTCCGCACGACTGCGGCCGTTACCCCTTCTGCAACGGACAGGTGTACGGACTGAAGAACGGCGAGCTGCTCTTTGACAAGCAGATGCCTGTGGAGGAATGCGGCAATGCGATCCTGACCGTGGCGGCCTGTGTTCGCGCCGACGGCGACCGCTCGATCGCGGAAGAGAACAAGGATCTGCTGGAAAAGTGGGCCGATTACCTGGTGGAGTACGGCTACAATCCCGAAAACCAGCTCTGCACCGATGACTTTGCGGGTCACCTCGCCCACAACTGCAACCTCAGCCTCAAGGCCATCGTGGCGCTTGGCGCCTACGCGCAGCTCTTTGACGCGCCCAAGTACGCCGAGGCAGCCAAGGATATGGCAAGCCGCTGGGTAAAGGATGCCAAGAAGCAGAACGGCAAGGGCTACCGCCTGACCTTTGACCGCGACGATACCTGGAGCATGAAGTACAACATCATCTGGGACCGCCTGCTCGGTCTGGGGCTCTTTGACGAGTCGGTCAGCCGCGAGGAGATCGCGCGCTACAAGATGCAGATGAACCGCTACGGCGTGCCGCTGGACAGCCGCTCCGACTATACCAAGCTCGACTGGATGGCCTGGACCACCGTGATGGCAGACGATCCCGCCTATACCAAGAAGGTCTACGCCTCTATCGCTCGCATGATCTGCGAGAGCGAGGACCGCGTGCCGATCACCGACTGGTATTATACCTCTACCGCAAAGCAGGCCGAATTCCAGGCCCGCTCGGTTCTCGGCGGCTTCTACATCAACCTTCTTGCCGATCGGTTTTTGAATCGATGAAATAATCTTTTATTTTTGCGGGGGAGGGAAAACTTCTTGAAAGAAGTTTTCCCTCCCCCGCACCCCCTTCCTTTCAAGAACTTTGCACACTTTTTTGCGAAATCACTCGCTTTTGTGCACGTTTCATTGTTTTCCGCAAAAAAAAGCACAGGTTTACCCCAATGTCATTCAGTTAAAAAAACGAAGCCTCCCACTTTGGGGGAGGTCGAGCGAACATTGTGCCCGGAGGGGCTCTCCTCATCCGTCAGCCGACAAGCGGCTGCCACCTTCCCCGCTGGGGAAGGCAAACGTACTCCGCACTTCACCTTTTTCAGTGATTATGCTTTTTCGGATGATCGTTGGACTTTTGCTCGCCTCTCCTGTTAAGTGGGAGAAAATTTGCAAGCAAATTGGACCGCCCTTGGCGGTGGAGGGGTTTTTGCAAATTAGACCGCGATAGCGGTGGATGAGTAGAGCCCCTCTGTGCGCAATGTTTGCTCCAACCTGTAGGGGCGCACAGTGTGCGCCCGTTGCAACCGATCTGTACCGCACGCGCCTCCGTGTCAAAAAGCGCGTTTTTAGCTTGCCTCTCCTGCTAAGTGGGAGAAAATTTGCAAGCAAATTGGACCGCCCTTGGCGGTGGAGGGGTTTTTGCAAATTGAACTGCGAGAGCGGTGGAGGGGATTTATACACCGATCCGCACAAAAAGAGGGGCAAGCCCCTACCGCAAAAAGGCCGGAGGACAAAACTTTACTCACCTCCCCCCCACGGGTCATTCTGAGTTTAGTCTCCGCTATGAAAGAAAGTCTTTTTCGGTTTCTACGGCGCGGAGACTCACGAAGAATCTGCTAACTTTCTTTTTTGGAGTAACAAGATTCTTCGCGGGTCTTTCCCCGTTTGAGGGCGAAAATCGGTTTGGAAAGCAGGAAAGACGACGCTCAGAATGACCCCAAGGGGGGGCTAAGAGAAATAAAACCGCAGTTCCTCGCCTCTGTATTCTTAGCGGGGAAAAACACGAACACCACCAAGGATTTTTCTTTGGTGGTGTTTTTATATTGGCGGTAGCTTTCCAAAGCCTCCCTCCCGGAGAGAGCCTTTGTACGTCATTATCTCTGCGGATAGTGGGTTCGGGCTTCTGCCCGATGGTGCGTGGACTGCCACGCGCTATGCTTGCCCCAGACGCAAGCGTTGGGAAAGCGGAAAATATGTGCTGTCAATGGATATGTGTGTCACTCAACCGACTTAACTATAAGTTGAATTTATTCTAATATAGCGTGGTTGAATTATCTTTGTTTGTGTGCTATACTTATACCAGTGAAGCGCATCACAATAAAAATTGGAGGTTCCTTATGACCAATATCAATATAGGCAACAAGATACGGGAACTCAGAAAAAAGAAAGGTATTACTCAAGAAGCTCTTGCCTCCGTTCTTTCTGTTTCTCCGCAAGCGGTAAGTAAATGGGAGAGTGGTCTGACGTATCCCGATATGGAAATGATACCGGTTATCGCAGGATATTTTGAGGTTTCCATGGATATTCTGTTTGATTACGATGTTCGTGAAATGAAAGCGAAAATCATAAAGATTACTAATGAAGCGAGAAAGTATTTTTTTGATGACACTCCGAGATATATAGACACTATAAAAGCCGCCTTGCAGGAATATCCGGAAAATGAATTTCTGCTTTGCTGTCTGTTAGATGCCTACGAATACGCTTTGCGCGATCATGATGATACCTCACATCTTGACGAATTGATTGAGCTTTCTCAAAAAATTATTACCGAGAGTTCGGACTTTCTTCGAATATGTAATGCGAAAGATTGTCAATCGGCGGCGTATCTAAAGAAAGGCGAATATCAAAAAGCAAAAGATGTTTTGGAGACACTTCCGTGCGACTTTAACATTCGTAATGATACGATTTCATTTAGACTTTCCGGAAAAGATAAGTTGAACGCTTCTGTATTTTCTCGGAATCATCATTTGGAGGGATTGTACAGTTCGTGTATGAAGGAAGGTGATGCTTGGTTCTTTATGGATCAGCATCCCGATGTTAAGTTCCGCGATTACACATCCGATGATTATATTCCCGAAGCTTTGAAATGCTATCAAAAAGGACTTCATGTGCTTACGACGTTCCTTTTGACAGACTACTATGATAATCCTGCAGAACAATATCTTTGGGAAGGTATGCAAACATTCCATTGGAGTTTTCTTCAGCGCATTGCCGCTTGCTATAAAAAGCTTGGTAATGCTGAGGAATGTGAAAAATATATTGCGGAAGCATATCACCTTATATCTGCTGTATGGAAGGACTTTGAGGAGAACAAAGAATGTTACATGGAGTATTTCTATAAGTATCTGAACAAGTATGATCTCGCAGAATATATCAAGTAATCCTCGCCCCGCCTCGTGAAGTGAACCCCAAAGTTTAGACAAAAATTAAATATTAAATTTGTTGCGAATGAGCTCGGAATTGAACTGGGCTCATTCCTTTTAATTTGAGAGAGATTCTCTCATTGTTGTAGTAATGTATGTATTCCTCCAATTTCTC
>JAFVOP010000052.1 GCA_017505745.1 Clostridia bacterium | reverse complement strand
TTCGTAGCATTCGATCGCCTCGCGGATGATCTCTTCGGCTTCTTCCTTGCCAAACAGGGACTTTACGGCGGTCTGCTTGTTTTCCAGCTGCTTATAGACGGTAAAGAAGTGCATGATTTCGTCAAAAATGTGAGGCGGCAGCTCGTCGATCGAAGAGATGCCGAGATAGGTGGGATCGGAGAAGGGAACGGCGATGATCTTATCGTCCATCTTGCCGTCGTCGATCATGCGCATCACGCCAATGGGGTAAACGCGGATGAGCGTGAGGGGATAGATCGGCTCGGAGCAAAGCACCAAAACGTCCAGCGGGTCTCCGTCATCGGCGTAGGTACGCGGAATAAATCCGTAGTTGGCGGGATAGTGCGTAGCGGTATACAGAATGCGATCCAGCTTGAGAAGTCCCGTGTATTTGTCCAACTCGTATTTGCATTTGCTTCCTTTCGGAATTTCAATTACCGCGTTAAAATCGTTGTGGTGGATCGTTGCGGGGTCCATATCATGCCAAATATTCATAGATGATTGCCTTTCTTTGTTATTATTTTACGTAATCAAATTCAAAATCGTAGATTGAAACCGTGTGACCTTCCTTGCAGCCCTTGGCTTCCAGTGCCTCAAACACACCGCTGCGCTGCAGAACGCGCTGGAAGAAGTTGAGCGACTCGTAGTCGCTGAAATTGATCTGTCCCATCAGGTTGAAGAGCCATTCGCCTTCCACGTAGAAGGTGTCGTTCTCGCGGCGGATGGAGGTCTCCTTGCCGCCGCCCACGTACACGTCCTCGGGCTCGTATTCACGCTCGTAGACCTTAATGGGGGGCAGGTCGCGCAATCGCTCGGCCACCAGACGGATCATGTCATCCAATCCCTCGCCCGTTGCGGCAGAGACATAGAGCAGCTCCACGCCCAAGGATCTGACGTAGGCCTCAAAGGCATCCACGTCCACCAGCTCGCGGTCCAGGGCGTCGACTTTGTTGGCCAGCAGGATCTGCGGACGTGTGGCCAGCTCGGGGCTGTACCGCGCCAGCTCGTAATTGATCTTTTGAATATCCTCTACGGGATCGCGTCCTTCAAAGCAGGAGATATCCACTACGTGCAGGAGCAGGCGGCAGCGGTCAACGTGCCGCAAAAACGCGTGTCCCAGACCCGCGCCGTCGGCGGCTCCTTCGATCAGTCCCGGAATGTCTGCCGCCACAAAGCCGCTTTCTCCGCCCGTGCGTACCACGCCCAGGTTGGGAGAGAGGGTGGTGAAGTGATAGTCGGCGATCTTCGGTTTGGCCGCGCTGATGCGCGAGAGGATCGAGGATTTTCCCACGCTGGGGTAGCCGATCAGGCCGACGTCGGCCAGCATTTTGAGCTCAAGGATCACCTCGCGCTCCTCGCCCTGCGTGCCGTTTTTGGCAAACATCGGCACCTGGCGCGTGGGGGTGGCAAAGTGACGGTTTCCCCAACCGCCGCGTCCGCCCTTGCAGGCGATATAATCGGCACCAGCGTTTTCGGACATATCGTGGATGACCTTGCCGCTCTCGGCATCGCGGATCAGCGTTCCGGGGGGAACCGAAATGATCAGATCCTCCGCCGTGGCGCCGTGGAATTTCGAGCCCTTTCCGTCGCCGCCGCGTCCCGCTACGAATTTGTGCTTGTAGCGGAAGGCGAGCAGGGTATTGGAGCCCTCGTCCACGCGGAACACCACGTTGCCGCCGTGACCGCCGTCACCGCCGTCCGGACCGCCTGCCGCCACGTATTTTTCACGGCGGAAAGAGACCGCGCCGTTGCCGCCGTCACCAGCCTTGATATAAATTTTTACGTTATCAACGAACATAACTTACCTCAACAAATTCAATTTTGCCAAAATTTCTTTCCAATTTCGCAAATCGTGGTACACGGCGTCCACCTTGGTTTCCTCGTTAAAGGGCGCCGGGATTCCTTCTTCGTATACGGCGATTACGGCACCTGCGTGGGCGCGGTTGGCGGCAAGGATGCCGCTGGTGCCGTCCTCAAACACCGCACAATCCTTGGGGGAAAGCCCAATGCGCGCGGCGGCAAGCTCATACATTTGGGGTGATGGCTTCCCCTCAATGCTGCCGTCGTCGTAAACGATGCGATCGAGAGGAAAATACCGTCCAAGATCCATTTCATCCAAATAGAATTGTACGTTGTCGATGCCTGAACCCGTAGCCAGACAGTAGGGGATCTGTTGCTCCTTCAGGTATTCCAACAGCTCCACTGCCCCCGGTGTGAACTGAAACTCTGCCGTGTTTTCCCTGCAAAAGGCGCGGTAATGCGATTCCTTGCAGTCGGAAAAGGCACGGATCATTTCGGCATCGGCATCGCGACACACGTTTTCACGGCAGATCCTTTCATTGGTACGGCCGAAGAAGGTGCTTACGATGGTGTTGTCATCGGGCACCGGCATACCGAAGGTCTTCATGGTTCGGCGAAATGCCTCCAAATGAAAGGTGCTGTCAAAGAAAAGCGTACCGTTGAAATCGAAGAGGATGCCTTGGATAGGCATTATTCTTCATCTCCCTTCATGCGGATGATCAGCTTGATGGGCGTGCCGTGGAAGCCGAAGGTCTCGCGCAGACAGTTTTCGATGAAGCGTTGATAGGAGAAATGGAAAAGCTCCACGTTGTTGCAGAAGATCACAAAGGTGGGAGGGGCCACCGAGATCTGCGTCATGTAGTAGATCTTGAGGCGGCGTCCCTTGTCGGAGGGCGGCTGTACACGGATCATCGCGTCGCCGAGCACGTCGTTGAGCATACCCGTGGTGATGCGCATGACCGACTGGTTGTGTACGTAGTTGATGCGCTCAAAGAGATTTTCCACGCGTTGGCCGGTCTTGGCAGAAATATAAAGGATCGGCGCGTAGGGCATATACGCCAGCGCGGTACGGATCCGGTTGTTGAATTCATTGACGGTTTGATTGTCCTTTTCGATCAGATCCCACTTGTTGACCACGATAATGGTGGCCTTGCCCGCCTCGTGCGCAATACCGGCGATCTTTTCATCCTGCTCGGTAATACCCGTGGAGGCATCGATCATCAGCAGACAGACCTGCGCGCGTTCCACCGCCATGTGAGCGCGTAAAACGCTGAAATGTTCAATTTTATCGTTGATCTTGGATTGACGGCGGATGCCGGCAGTATCGATGAAGGTGAATTTTCCGTATTCATTTTCGATCCGGGTATCCACGGCGTCACGCGTGGTCCCCGCGATATCGGAAACAATCAGGCGGTTTTGCCCGATCAGCTTATTGATCACTGAGGATTTGCCCGCGTTGGGCTTTCCGATCACGGCAACGTGGATGCTGTCATCATCCTCTTCCTCGTCGGTCCAGTCGCCCAGAGCGTCGATGCAGGCGTCCAGTAAGTCTCCCGAGCCGCTTCCGTGGATCGAGGAGACGGCGATGGGATCGCAGTCAAATCCGAGTTCGAAAAACTCATAATATTCAAAAGGGGGAGCTCCCACGCGGTCGCATTTGTTGATGCAGGGAACGATCGGCTTGCCGCTCTTTTTGAGCATAATGGCAATGTCGCGATCGTCGGCGGTGAGCCCGGTGCGCACGTCGCACATAAACACGATCACGTCGGCGGTCTCCACGGCGATCTCGGCCTGCAGGCGCATCTGCTTTAGGATGATATCGTCGGTTTTGGGCTCGATTCCGCCCGTATCGATCAACACCATTCTTCTGCCGCGCCACTCCGCCTCGCCGTAGATGCGGTCACGGGTCACGCCGGGCGTGTCCTCCACGATTGAGCGACGCTCGCCGATGAGTTTATTAAACAGTGTACTTTTTCCAACGTTGGGGCGTCCCACGATGGCAATAACAGGTTTTGACATGATGGATCCTTTCTATTCTTCGGTGATACCCAGCAGCGCGTGTAACAGCTCCGCGCCGTCGCTTTTGGAGGCGCGAACGGGAATGCTTCCAAGACGTGCCGAAAGCTCGGCGGGCGTCATATCGTCAAGGAAAACGTCGCCGTCGGCGCGCAGACAAACTGCGGGGAAGAGCAATTCGTCTCCGAGCTCTTTGTCCGCCAGCTGCTCGGAGAGGTCCTTACCCGTCAGCAGCCCCGCCACGGTAACGCTTTCTCCGAAAAAGTGATTGACGATCTTGTAAACGTGGACCGTAAGTCCCGGAACGGCGCGCTCCAAGCGTTGGCAAAGTGCGGAAATGTGCTCGTAAGCGGCAACCCCCGTGGCCACCGAAACGCAACGCGGCGCGCGGAAACGTTCCAGATTTTCTTCGAGATAGTCCATTTCAAAGGAGAACTCCGAGGCAAGGGAGGTCAGCATTCCCACGCCGTTTTCGATCTGCGAGTAGTCCTCGTAAAAATCCTCCGCGGGAAGCGGAAGCCCTGCACGGACGTAAAATTCGTCGGAGCAGTAAAAGAGGCGGGTGCCGTATTTGGCAAGGCATTCGTCGCCAAAGGCGTTGACCTGCGCGATCACGGCGGCGCATTCTTCGGGAGAAAAGGATTGCAGAGGCTCAAGCCCGTCACGGAATTTCGTCAGTCCCACCGGAACAACCGAGCAGGAGCGGAGAGCAGGAAAATAGGCGGCAAGATCGCGCATGGTGCGGTCGAGCTCGGCTCCGTCATTGAGTCCCTTGCAAAGCACGATCTGCGTGCAAAGCGCAATTCCCGCGTCGGCCAGGCGACCGAGGTAGGAGAGTACCTCTCCCGCACGCCTGTTTTTCATCATTTTCACGCGCAGCTCGGGATTGGTGGTGTGTACCGAGACGTTGACGGGGGAGATATGCATGGTGATCAGACGCTCGATGTCGGCGTCCTTGAGGTTGGTGAGGGTGACGTAGTTGCCATGCAGGAAGGAGAGGCGGTCATCGTCATCCTTGAAGTACAACGTTTCGCGCATGCCCTTCGGGAGCTGATCGATGAAGCAGAACACACAGCGGTTGGCGCAGGTATGCTTTTTGTCCATCAGCGGTGTTTCAAATTCCAATCCGATATCGTCGTATTCGCCCTTGGAAAGACGGACGGCATAGGGAGTGCCGTTGCGCGAGAGCTCAAGGGAGACCGAGGTATCGGTGAGATAAAAGCGGTAATCCAGCACGTCGCGGATCGCGTGTCCGTTGATCGCGAGCAGGCAATCATCGTTGCGAATGCCCACGGCATCGGCAATACCTCCGGGAAGTACCCGTACAATCCGAACCATCTTCTCCACTCCTTTCCATATCTTTTATCCTTTCACATTTTGCATGCAGACATACTATAACATCTTATTCTAACATATTTTTATCAAAAAGTCAAGAAAGAAGCGCAAAAAAGGCGGAATGTCGCTCAAATGAAACGGTCCCCACAGGCGCAACGGCCGGTGGGAACTCTTTTTTGGCTTTTTTGAGCTGTGAGGGGGGCTTGACGATTCTTTGCTTTGGTCAGCGGGAGGAGATCGCGTAATACACACAGAGGTGCGTGACACCGCGATAGTCGATCGATTCGGTGCGGCCGATCTTTGTCATACCGCATTTTTCCATGACGCGGATGCTGGCGGCGTTCCCGGAAAAGGCGCCGGCAAGGACCGTGGCAAACCCTATGGAAAAAAGATGCCCGATCACAGCGGCAAAGGCCTCCGTGGCGTAGCCGCGGTTATAATAGGCGGGGAGCAGGGCGTATCCCATCTCCACCGTGTCGCCTTGGATCTCGGTATCGTTCAGGATCCCGATCAAGACCCCCTCCAGATAGATCCCGAACACAAAGCGGTCGGGATTCTCCGAAAGCGCTTTCAAGCGGTCAAAGAGCGGCTCCGCCTCGGCATCACTTGCAAAGTCGGGGAGCATATAGGTCTGTTTTACGGTCTCGTCGCGCAAAAGCGCGATCAATGCATCGCGGTCGGTATCCCGAATGGAGTCGAGCGTCAGACGCGCGGTATCAATTTGTTTTGAGAGATTCATACGTGTACTCCGATCGATGAAAAATCCAATTGTAAATAAACCGATTCCATGCCGTTTTCGATAAAGCGTTCGCGTTCGGTAAATCCGAGTTTTTGCAGAACACGGATGCTTGCGGCGTTGGACGTGTAGGTAAACGCGCCTACCGAGCGCAGAGAGAACCGATCTTTGATTTCGGCAAGGAAACGGGTTGCCGCTATAGTTGCAATACCGCCGTTCCAAAGCCGTTTTTCAAAGACGCAGAAACTCAGCATGGCATCGGGATCCTCCTCACCGATGCAGTAGCACCAAATATCTCCCACGTGAACGCCGTCCGCAAAAATCGACTTTCCATAGCTTTTGGCGTTGGGCAGAAGTGTCAGCTCATAATCGGCAAGCGCCGCCTCAAGCGTTTGCGCTTTTTGTGGGATGAGCGCTTGAATCTCGGGGTCGCGCGTTTTTTGAAAATATGTGATGGCACATTCGCGTGTGCGTTCTGAAAGTTCAATATTCACGGGAGACGGTCCTTTCTGTTTTGGATACGTGTATTTCGCACATCAAAGCGGTTCAGCGGTGCTTTCGTTTGGCGATCTGCGCCAGTTGCACCAATCGGTCAGCGGCGTGATCAAAGAATATTCGATACGCCTCGCAGAAGCGGTTACGAGCCGAGATTCCGTGTTCAAAGGGCTCACGGTGACGGCGGCAGCCCCCGCGGCAAAGCGGGAAGTATTTGCAAGACCTGCAAGCTTCATCCGTGCGGTAAGAGTCCTCCACGAATTGCAATGCCACGGCTCTGTCAAGGAGTTCTTCGAGCGGATCGGTTACGAAGTTTCCGAGCTTATAGCCGTCCAGAACGTAAAAATCGCAGGGGAATACGCTTCCGTCGGCTTCCAGCACAAACTGGACCGTACAATGTCCGCACATGCCGCATTCCTCGGGCTCCAATCCCATCAGGATCGCCACGTAGTTTTCAAAGGTACGGTTGTAGATGTATGTGCCGTTCATAAAATCATGATACCAGAGATCAAACAGGCGGCACAGAAATTGTCCGTACTGTGCGGGGGTGAGGTTTTTGTTTTCGTAACATCCAAGCGGATCAAGACAGGGGATGTACTGTTGCCAGGTCATGCCGTGTTTTTTGAAGAACTGATAGATACTCGTTACGGCGCGCGCGTTCCGGCGGGTCACCACCGTTACGGTATTGTAGGTCACGTTGTATTTCCGAAAAAGTTCGGCGGCGTGCAGAACCTGTTGGAACGTACCCTTTCCGTTTGCATCGGTGCGATGGAAATCGTGGACGTCACGCGTGCCGTCGATCGAAAGACCTACCAGAAATTGGTGCTTGGCAAGAAATTGCGCCCATTCGTCATCTATGAGGTAGCCGTTGGTTTGCAATCCGAGACGGACGGGGAGGCGGTGGGTGTTATAGGTATCCAGAAATCTGATCAAGGCGCGGTAAAAGGGGAGGCCCGCAAGGGTTGGCTCACCTCCCTGAAAGGTCAACCCTACAAAGCCGTCCTTTTCGGAATACGCGAGCGCCTTTTTGACGATTGCCTCCAGGGTGACAACGGACATGATCCCATAGGTCTTTTGTTCTCTCTGTTCCATTTCGTCGGCGTAAAAGCAATAGCTGCACCGCATGTTGCAAAGTCCCGAGGCGGGCTTGATAAGCAAATTCATGGAAGAATCCTTTCACACAGTTTGTTTCCTTTGTCTATTATAAGGCAAATCGTTGCGAAAGTCAAGTCGCTTTCTGCGGCTCTATCGTTTTCTTGCGGCTGCTTTGGATAAATTGCCAAAAAAAGCGTCATATTTTGTAACTTCTTGCGTTTTTTCACAAAATACGAAAAAATGAAAAGAAGGTCTTGACAAATCAAGAAAAAAGCGATATAATAACCGTGGTTTGCAACGGCTAACCGTTGATCAAAAGCCAAATATTGCGGGGATGCAGGTCCCTTCATCTGTTTACAGGAGAATCGATATGACGTTACGTACGGCAGAAGAGGGAAAGGAATATATCATCCAACGGATCAACACCGACGACGAGGAGCTGGACGCGTTCCTGTTTTCCTTGGGATGCTATTCGGGAGAGCCGATCACCGTGGTTTCGCACCTCAAAGGCGGTTGCGTGGTTTCGATCAAGGACGGCCGATATAACATCGATTACGATCTGGCCGATGCTATTGAGATTTGATGAAAAAAAATAATCCTTGGATTATTTTTTTGCCCAATGGTTAGCAAAAGCTAACCGCTGACGTGTATTGGAACGGTTCCCACCGCGAAAATAAATTTTTCAGTACTTTTAAAAAGGAGACACACCCTATGAGAATTGCACTGACGGGAAATCCCAACAGCGGCAAAACCACCATGTACAACGCCTTGACCGGCCGCAACGAAAAGGTTGGAAACTGGGCAGGCGTGACCGTGGAGAAGAAGGAACACGCGATCAAGAAGAGCTTTTGCAACGGAGCCGATCTGATTGCCGTTGACCTTCCCGGCGCCTACTCCATGTCGCCGTTCACCTCGGAGGAGAGCATTACCAGCTCTTACGTTCGCAACGAAAATCCCGATGTGATCATCAACATCGTCGATTCCACCAACCTCAGCCGCAGCCTGTTCTTTACCACGCAGCTGCTTGAGCTCGGAATCCCGGTGGTCGTGGCATTGAACAAGACCGACGTGAACAAGAAGAAAGAGACCAAGATTAACGTTTCGGCGTTGTCGGAAAAGCTGGGATGCCCTGTTTTGGAAACTACCTCGACCTCGGGAGACGGCCTTAAGGACGTGGTTGCCGCTGCCGTTGCCGCAAGCGGGAAGGTGCAGAAAGCGCTTTATGTGCAGGGTGACGTCGATCTGGCCGATAAAAAGGCAGTGGAAGCAGCTGACAGACGTCGCTTTGACTTTGTCAACAAAATCGTAAAGGACGTAGAAAAGAGAAAGGTATTTACCAAGGATAAGAACGCGCAGGATAAGATCGATAAGATCCTGACCAACAAATGGCTTGGTATTCCGATCTTTGCCGTGGTGATGTTCCTGGTATTCCAGATCTCGCAGGCATGGCTCGGCGTATGGATCGCTGAGGGCTATACCTTTAACGAGGGCGCGGAAAATGAGTTGGTGATCCCGGGTCTCGTGACCTTTATCGAAATGTTTGGCGAATGGGTTGCGGGGCTTATGGCAAACGCAAATCCGCTCCTGACCTCCATCGTGGTGGACGGTATCATCGGCGGTGTGGGCGCCGTGGTTGGATTTTTGCCTCTCGTAATGGTGATGTACTTCATGCTGGCGCTCCTGGAGGATTGCGGCTACATGGCACGCGTGACCGTGGTGCTGGATCCCATCTTCAAGAAGGTTGGCCTTTCCGGTAAATCGGTGATTCCGTTTGTCATCGGTACCGGCTGCTCCATCCCCGGCGTTATGGCCTGCCGTACCATCCGCAACGAACGCGAGCGCAGAGCCACCGCCATGTTGACGCCTTTTATGCCTTGCGGCGCAAAGCTTCCCGTGATCGCGCTGTTTGCGGGCGCATTCTTTGATGAAGCCTCCTGGGTGGGAACTCTGATGTATTTCGTAGGGATTCTTCTGATCTTCCTGTGCGCACTGCTCGTCAACAAGCTCACGGGACATAAGAACCGCAAGTCCTTCTTTATCATTGAGCTGCCCGAATATAAGGCACCGAGCTTTGGAAAGGCCTTCCTTTCCATGTGCCAGCGCGGCTGGGCTTACATCGTAAAGGCAGGTACCATTATTCTCGTTTGTAACTTTGCCGTTCATCTCATGCAGAACTTTGGTTGGAATCTCCAACCGGTAGAGGATGCGAGCCAATCGATTCTTGCAACGGTGGCATGGCCCTTTGCATATCTTTTTGCTCCGATTGTCGGCGTGGCCGCATGGCAGCTTGCCTCTGCGGCGATCACCGGATTTATCGCCAAGGAAAATGTGGTCGGCACGCTTGCAGTTTGCTATGGGTTCATTGAATTTTCGGAAGCGAAAGGTTTGATGGGGATCGGTTCCGTCGCTGCGTTGGCATTTTTGATGTTCAACCTCTTCACGCCTCCTTGCTTCGCGGCCATCGGCGCCATGAACGCCGAAATCAAGAGCAAGAAGTGGCTGTGGGCAGGTATTGGTCTTCAGTTTGGCGTTGGATATTCGGTAGGATTTTTGGTTTACTTCTTCGGTACGCTCTTTACCACGCAGAACTTCGGCGCCACTTGGATGCCGATCGTTGGATGGGCGATCGTTGGACTCTTTGCCGCCATCCTTGCCGTTCTGATCGTTCGCAAGAATAAGCAGATCAAGGAAGAGTATTCGTTGAAGGAGTTTATGCACAAGGCATAATCTCTTAAATTGGAAAGGAGACGCGTATGCAGTTGGTTGATTGGATCGTGGTTGGCATCATCGCATTGATCATTGGCGGAGCGCTTGCCTATATCATCAAGGCAAAAAAAAGCGGCAAAAAATGCATTGGCTGTCCCGATAGCGGCTCCTGCGGCTCGCAAGGCGGCTGTAGCGGCTGCAGCGGAAGCTGTCATTGTCACGAAGAACAAAAAGAGAATTAAATCAAAAGGCTCCCAATCTCGCGCAGAGATCGGGAGCCTTCTCAAGTATCCAAAAAAGTCATTTTTTTGCCGCACCATACATCCATTATACCATACAAAACTTCGTTTGTAAAGAACTTTTTGTTGGAATAATCAATTTTCTGCCTTTTCAACAAAAAATAATTGTATATTTCTTGCAAAATGCCTATTGCAAACACCCAAAAAATATGCTATACTATAGGTGCAAAGGAGGTACGGGCCAATGAAAAGTTAAGGAAGGACGATCCGAACGGCTTGGTAGCGACTCACGGGCAGGAAGTGAGAGAAAGTCACGGTCTGCAGGGCGAACGGGAAAACTCGATTTGAACGTGGAGTGAGTGAGAGTACGGGCACGGTAGAAGTGCGGAAACAGATTTGAAACGGTCCTTGGAGTGAATGACAGAAAATATAGATGGAGCTTCAGATCGATCGTGAGGAGGCCGGAAGGAAAAAACGTCCATGGATTC
Organism: Clostridia bacterium; assembly: GCA_017505745.1. GTDB lineage: Bacteria > Bacillota > Clostridia > Oscillospirales > CAG-272 > UMGS1865. The sequence continues at coordinate 5,478 of JAFVOP010000052.1, read as the reverse complement.
GCCTTTTGCAAACGGAGTACGGCGAAACGCACACTGGGAAACTCGGTTGAGAATGTAGTAGAAATTGCGTGCGGAGAGAGTTGAAAACAGGTAGCAAGAGGTAGACAGTAGAAAGAGAGGATTACAAAAGATGTTAGATACTAAGAGTGAACAGAAGTGACCCTTGTTCGTGGGATGAAAACTGCGGGCAAGGGTCATTTCTATTTTTGAAAAAAACAGACGAATCCGAAAAGATTTTTACGGGCGGCTTGACAAATATCACATTTACGGATATAATACAGTCATTCGGGACTCACGGAGCCCGAAGGGCTTTTTCTTTTATAAATCCCGATTTCAAGGAGTATTTTATGGCAAACGGATGTATCTCGATCGATCGGATCCTATCCAAATTGGATGAATGTTTGAATAAAAACGATTATCCCTCTGCCGAGCGGCATCTGCGCTACTGGCTCACGGAGGCCGAGAGCAACCGTGACGTGCGCACCGAGCTGTTGATCCGCAACGAGCTGATGGGGCTTTACCGCAAGCTGGGGCGCGAGTCTGAGGCGATGGACTGTGTTTATGCTGCGCTGGCGCAGATCGAAAAGCATCAGATCGCACATCAGGTGGGAGCCGCCACCACGTTTCTCAACTGCGGAACGGTCTATAAGGCGTTTGGCAAGGCCGAGGAATCGGTGCCACTGTTTGAGGCCGCGAAGGAGGTCTACGAGCGGGAACTGGAGCCTGCCGACAGTCGCTTGGGCGGCCTTTATAACAATATGGCGCTCTCCTTGGTGGATCTCGGTCGGTTTTCCGAGGCGGACGCGCTCTACCGAAAGGCGATCGCGGTGATGGAGCAGACCGAGGACGGCGCTTTGGAGGTGGCGATCACCTATCTCAATCTGGCAAGTGCCGCCGAAGCCGAGCTGGGACTGGAAGAGGCCAATGAACGGATCCTGGAGTATGTGGAGCGTGCAGAGGCATTGCTGGAGGGGCATGAAAAGCGAGACGGATACTATGCCTTTGTTTGTGAAAAATGCGCCTCGGTGTTTGAATATTACGGCTACTTTTTCTATGCAAAGGAGCTCAAGGAACGCGCAAGGAGGATCTACGGAGCATGAAGGGATTGGAGCTGTCCGAGCAATTTTACCGAACCTATGGCGAACCGATGCTCCGAGAGCAATTTCCAAATTTGGAAGGCATGCTGGCCGTGGGTCTTGTGGGGAGTGGCTCGGAATGCTTTGGATACGACGATGTAATGTCGCAGGATCACGATTTTGAGCCCGGCTTTTGCCTGTTTTTGCCGGAGGAGGACCTGGTGGACCGCAAAACGGCGTTCGCTCTGGAACGCGCCTATGCCAAGCTGCCCAAAGAGTTTTCCGGCTTTTTGCGCAGCCCGCTCGATCCCGTTGGCGGAAACCGACACGGCGTGATCCGTATGAGCGACTTTTTCAAGGAAAAGGTGGGGAGCCCCGACGGGACTCTTTCCTTGCGCGATTGGTTTTTTGTTCCCGAGCAATCCCTGGCGGAGGCCACGAACGGTCGAGTTTTTTGGGATGGCCTCGGTGCCTTTACCGCGGCCCGCGCGCGCCTTGCTTATCTGCCCGAGGATGTGCGGCGGAAAAAGCTGGCGGGGCGTCTGCTGCTCATGGGGCAGGCGGGACAGTACAATTATCCCCGTTGTCTTGCTCGTGGAGAAAAGGCCGCTGCCCAGCTGGCTGTGGTAGAATTTGTGCAAAGCGCATTGCACGCGATCTTTTTACTCAATCGACGCTATTTACCGTATTATAAATGGAGCTTTCGCGCGCTGCGGGATCTGCCAATGTTATCCGCACTTTACACGCCTCTCGAGGATCTCCTGACAAGTGGAAATGAAGCCGACGAAGCCGTGACCAAGCAGGCCCAGATCGAAGCGATCTGTCGGGAGCTGGCAGAGGTGCTTTGCGTAGAGGGCCTGACTTCCTTTGCGGGAGCGGAAATGGAAGGGCACGCCTACGCCGTGAACGCGCGGATTGCGGACGGAGAGGTGCGAAACCTGCATATTCTGTACGGCGTTTGAGGGGGAAACGTGCAGGTTTCCCCTTGCCTTGCCTGACGGCTCGTTTCTTTAAAGGTCCGTTTCTGTTTCCGTTGTCCGAAAAAAATGCTGAAAAAATGAGAAATGACTCTTGACAAGCAAGAATATTTATGATATAATGCAAAACAATTAAAGCAAAAAGGCGTTTGAGTGGAAACCAGTACCCGAGGACCGCATTTCAGAGAGCTGCTGTTTGGTGCGAAGCAGACATGTGCATTCGGCGAATTCCTTCCGCGAGCTGTTGGTTGAAGATCGTTGGATTGTGTAGGCCGATCGGGTCCGACCGTTACATCGGAGAGGGTGTGTTGGCACCCGATGAGGCTCTTTTCGCGAGAAAAGGGTGAAGCAGAGTGGTATCACGGCCGTTGGGCCGTCCCTGTTCGATTCCGTATTGGGAATTGAGCAGGTTTTTTGTTTTTCGGTTTTCACAGCCCGAACAGCTGTGCAAATAAATTACAAAATCAAAGGAGATTTTGATGATGAAAAAGGTTCTTTCTCTTGTTATGGCATTGGTAATGTGCGCTTGCGCGTGCATCGGTCTGTCTTCCTGTGGCGAAAAGACCGACTACACCGTTGGTATTTGCCAGCTGATGGAGCACGATTCGCTGGATCAGGCAACCCGGGGCTTTATCGACGCGCTCACCGAGGCGCTCGAGGCCGAGGGCAAAACGGTAACGGTGGATACCCAGGTTGCGGGCGAGATTCCGCTCTGTACCACCGTAATCAACACCTTCACCTCCAAGAAGGTGGATCTGATCCTGGCAAACGCTACCCCTGCGCTCACGGCAGCAGCAGAGGCAACCTCCACCATTCCTGTTCTCGGAACCTCGGTTACCGATTACAACGATACCTTTAAGAACAACATCCCGGCAAACGTATCGGGCACCTCCGACGCCGTTCCCTTCGCAGATCAGGCACAGATGATGATCGATACCCTAAACCTGGTAGCGGGGGATAAGGTGGGCGTGATCTATTGCGCCAACGAGTCCAACTCGCTCGTGCAGTATGAGGCGGTCAAGGCTCTGTTCGAGGATGCGGGCATCGTGGTAGAGGCCTACACCTTCTCGGATGCCGCAACCGAGCTGCAGGCAATCACCAATTCCGCGGCAAGCGAGTGCAAGGCAATTTATGTGCCCTCCGATAATACCGTGGCGCAGAACGATAGCATCGTCGGCAGCATTTGCAGCGATAAGAAGATCCCCGTATTCACCAGCTACAGCTCTTCCATTTGCTACGCAAGCCTGGCGATCGACTACTATCAGCTTGGCGTCGAGACCGGTAAGATGGCAGCAGAGATCCTGCTTGGCAATAAGACCCCTGCCGATTTCGAAATCAAGATCCTCGAGCCCTCCGTGGTTTACAACGAGGAGCTTTGCGCCGCGCTTGGCATTACGGTTCCCGAAAATTGACAGGAGTTAAGATAGATCCATGGCTTTTTTGAATGCTTTGCCCGGCGCGATCGCGGAAGGATTGATCTGGGGATTGATGGCGATCGGCGTCTACATTTCCTATAAAATTTTAGATATTGCCGATCTTTCGGTGGACGGATCGATCTGCACCGGCATGTGTGTGTGCGCCGTACTGATCGCGGCCGGTGTGCCGGCTTGGGTCAGCGTTTTGGTGGCATTTGCGGCTGGCATGCTTGCCGGAGCGATCACGGGACTTTTGCACACGGCGCTTGGGATTCCTGCCATTCTGGCGGGCATTCTTACCCAGCTGATGCTCTATTCGGTCAACCTCACGGTTTTGGGCGGACGCTCGTTGGTACAGATCAGCGCACGCGATTACTCCCTGATCCTCAATATGAGCAACAATCCCATGGCCATCGTTGCGGCGGGTCTGATCATCGTGGCGGTAATTGTGGGACTTTGGCTCTTCTTCTATACCGAGATCGGTCTCACCCTCAAATCCACGGGTGACAACCCCGACATGAGCCGCGCGCAGGGCATCAACGTCAAGCGCAACAAGGTGGTGGGGCTCGCCATCTCCAACGGCATCGTGGCGCTCTCCGGCGCGCTTCTGGCGCAGTACAAGGGCTCGGCCAACATCAACGAGGGCCGCGGCGCGATCGTGATCGGTCTGGCGGCGATCTTCATCGGCCTTTCGGTCTCGCTCAAGATCAAGCCCAACTTCGTGGTCAGCCTCATTGGCGTCATCGGAGGCGGGATCATCTACTACGTGATCTATAATTTCGTGATCCTTCTGGGACTGAAAACCGACTTCTTGAAGATGCTTTCGGCCATCATCGTGGCGCTGTTTTTGGCAATTCCGTATCTGAAAAAAGAGTATTTTACCAAGCAAAAGCCGTTGCGCATCGACCGCAATGCCGATCCCGAATCTAACGTGGGAGGTGACGCAAATGCTTAAAATTACCGATCTGCAAAAGACCTTCAATCCCGGAACCGTGAACGCCAAGGTAGCGCTTTGCGGCGTGGATCTGACGCTGGAGGACGGCGATTTCGTGACCGTGATCGGCGGAAACGGAGCGGGGAAGTCCACGCTCCTCAACGCCATCGCAGGAGTCTGGAAGCCCGATTACGGCGCGATTGAGTTGGACGGCGTGGACGTGACCAACATGCCCGAGCACAAACGGGCGCAGTTTTTGGGCCGTGTGTTCCAGGATCCGATGAAAGGAACCTCTCCCGATATGGAGATTGCGGAAAATCTTGCGATCGCCTCCAAGCGCGGTATCAAGCGCAGATTTGTGTGGGGAGTGAAAAAATCCGACCGCGAGGAATACCGCAAGCTGCTCGCCACCCTGGAGCTTGGGCTTGAGGACCGTCTTTCCACCAAGGTGGGGCTGCTCTCGGGCGGACAGCGCCAGGCGGTCACCCTGCTGATGGCAACCCTGAACCGCCCCAAGCTGTTGCTCCTGGACGAGCACACGGCGGCGCTGGATCCCAAAACCGCCTCCAAGGTGCTTGCTCTCACCAATAAGATCGTTACCGAGAATCATCTTACCACACTCATGATCACGCACAATATGCACGATGCGATTGCTTACGGCAACCGCCTGATCATGATGCATGAGGGCAACATTGTGGTGGACGTACGCGGGGAAGAGAAGAGTAAGCTCACCATAGAGCAGCTGCTCTACCTCTTTGAGGCGTCCAGCGGAAGCAAATTCGGAAGCGACAAGGCAATTCTGTCTCGCTGAACGGCAGAGGGCTCGCGTACCTCTACCGATAAAGAAAAAGAAGGGTAGCTGTGAGCGTCTGCAAAATTAGCGGTAAAATGAAATTAGCCACCACGGTTTTCGTGGTGGCTTTTTGATATGCAGGAAGCAAAGAAAAGCCCCGCGCGTTGAAGTGAACCCCAAAGTTTAGACAAAAATTAAATATTAAATTTGTTGCGAATGAGCTCGGAATTGAACTGGGCTCATTCCTTTTAATTTGAGAGAGATTCTCTCATTGTTGTAGTAA
>JAFVOP010000051.1 GCA_017505745.1 Clostridia bacterium | reverse complement strand
CGCCCTTCGTAAGATTTGCTACCATCTTGCACTTGATTCCATCGTTATCGCTGGCAAGCACGGTTCCGCCAGAATTACACAGAGCACCAATCATATTCAAAGATCCGTAGGTGTGCACCGTATAGGTTGTGTTTTCCGCATTAGAAGGCACGGTGAATTTGTACCAAATCCAATCAGTTTCGGGACAGCAAATGCAGCCATCCACCCAAGACTCCAGGGGAAGCGAAATCGCCGTCGCCATCGACGAGCCTGCCGTCTCTGCAACAGTCTGCACCGAAGCAACCGCTACGCCCTCCTCCTCGTTTGCAGAAAGCATCATGGGTGTTGCTACACTTGCAGCACTTTCTTCTTTCTCGGCTGCTCTCGCTGCCAAAATTTCTTCTTCCAAATAATTTCGGATCAAAACCTTGTGGATGTTCTTTACACATTCCAGGTTGATCAAAAATCTCAACTGCTCCATATTCATGGTAGCAGTCATGGTGTTGGTTTCGTCCTTGTCCTTCGTGACGGTGCATCCCGGCTCGGTAAGGACGCCAATCAGAAAGTCCTTCTGATTGGCATCGTACTTCATGATGAACGAATCGGTCGCGGCTCCTGCGGACTCTGCGGCAATTCGCTTCGCCTCTTCAAAAATTTCAGTTTGCGGTGCGAGAGTGATTTCCTCTTCGCACAAATTTTTTTGTTCATAATTTTCCTTTCTTTTTTGTTTTTTATTTTTTTGTTTTTGATTTGCTTTTTTGTTTATCTCTCGAGTGACAAAATCATTTTAAACCGAAACCCTGACAAAACCTGTCAATGGTTTGAAGAATATTTTTCAATGAGCGCAAAAAAGAGACGGATTTCGACAATTATCCCGTTGACAGTACAGGAAAACTTTGCTATAATAAAATTGCACAAATAAAGAAAAAACAAGGAGGATTTGAATGAAAAAACGCATTTTTGCACTGCTTTTATCCGCGCTGCTTTTAGCCAACGCAACCGCTTGTAACACGGCTCCCAAAAATGATGCCGAGAGTTCGTTTGAAGATACAAACACCACCGAATCGACTGTTGAGGAAATCCAGGAAGAAACAACAGAGGGAGAAACAAGCACCGAGACTAAATATACAATTGCTTGCAATGGTGCATACCGAAATTCTAATGTTAAATATGCGATCACCGAAGAAGGCAAGCTCATTCTTTACATAGGAGATTGGAACGAATCTTTTATTGTGCCAAATGAAAATATGTACTTTGTTTTTGAAACATTATTCGCATCCTCTGTTGTAATTGGCGAAAATCGTGGTGCTCTCATATATAATGATTTTAGCAGACCTACAAAACCTATAAAAGTTATTCAATTTACGAAAGAAAATCAAAAAGTCACAATCGAAAACTTAAATTTTGAAACACTTGAAACGAGTGAAAATTATTATGCATTCAAATATTGTAGCTTTATAGATGAGCAAACGGGATATTTATTTCTTTTTAATATTAATAATAATGGAAAACTTCAACTTTCCAATCTGATAAAAACAACGGATGGTGGGCAGACTTGGGTTGAGCAATTACTAAATAATATTCCCTCTTTCTATAGGAGAGAAAATATTATATGCGCAAAAATGTTAAATGAAAATGTTGGTCTCATTGCGGGATCTTATTATTCAGACGAGAATTTTTCACGCAGAACATACGTTACAGCAGATGGAGGGTTAACATGGTCAGGCGTTGACATTCAATATCCCAAAAATTCATTTGAACTGGGACTGGGCTGTGAAGAAGCGTGTGATATATTGTATGAAGATGGAACATATATTCTAATCTGTCGTTTTAGAAGTTATCGAGAGGACAGCTCTGTCTCATATATATGGGTTAAATATGCTTCTACAGATTTAAAAACGTGGACGGAAGTTCAGTAATCTATTCAAAGAGGGCGGCAGAAATTCTGCCGCCCAAGGCTTTGATATGCCCGTCATCCTCAACCACCCGTAGGCTTTGAAAATCAAAACCTATGGGCTTTTTATGTTTGGAAATTATTTAGAAATTATTCAGTTTCCTCTTCGCACAAATTTTTTGTGTTCATAATTTTTTCCTTTCTTTTTTATCTTTGCTTATTTTTAATTTGTTTTTTTGTTTGTCCCTCGAGTGACAAGACCATTTTAAACCGAAACCCTGACAAAACCTGTCAATGGTTTGAAGAATATTTTTCAATGAGCACAAAAAAGAGACAGATTTCGACAATTATCCCGTTGACAGTACAGGAAAACTTTGCTATAATAAAATTGCACAAATAAAGAAAAAACAAGGAGGTTTGAAATTGAAGAAAAGAATATTAACAATGCTGTTATCTGCCTTATTGGTGGCGAATATAAGCTCGTGTAGTTATGTGCCGGAGGATGAGGCAAGGGATTCCCAGAATAATGTGATCTCCCAAACAACCGATGGAAATACAGAAAAAAACAATATATCGAGCAATACAGGATCAACAATAGATTTTAAAGTGCTTGCAGAACCAATCTATCTCGTCCCTCATTGGCAAGAAACAACTGATGGACAACGATATATTCATTTTCTTGAACATATGGAGCAAAATGCATATGACCAATGGCTTAACGCAGAACTTCTAAATGGAAATCAGCCCGTGGAGGATGTGTACAAGGAATATTTGGCACTATGGAAGAATGAAATTGCATTTGCAGTGAAACAAGGCGAAAGTTTTTGCAAGTCATACCCTACGGAAATCATTACTCCTCAACGATATGATGGATGGAAGGGTTATGTAGAGCAATGGCTGTTGTCAGCAGACAATCTCCTGGAGGTCGAACAGAATTTGTTAGAACAAGCAGAAATCAGTCCTCTCGGCGCACTGGTCTCACACTGTATGCTTATTCGCCAGCAAGCAATAGGCATAAAAGAGTTTATCTATTATTTGGAGGTCGAAGGTCGGGAAATTGAAGCCTGCGATTTGCATAGCGTTTCGATTGAATGGGCACCGGAGGCAAGCGGACTGATACGTGAGATTGATCAAGATAAAAGCACTCCCGAAAACGCAAATATTTTTTCTTCCAATTTTGAAATCAGCACCTTTTTCAATAATTTTAGAGATCGTGTAACTCAAAGCTTTGAAGATCAAATATTAAAAAACTCCTTCTCCAAGCTGGACACTGATACCTTGAATATTGATCGGGATATATTTTCCATCTATTTTAACAACAAGGTATATTGGGAATGTAATGAGGGTTCTGCTACCTTGGCACACGGAAAAGCCATTCTCGAGGATTTATCGGATTATGAACAATGGGACGGTGCTCTTGAACAACTGCTAAGCACTACGGATGCGCTCTTGACATATGAGTCTTGTTTCTTTGTTCGGGATCTAACGAAATCAACGATTTGGAAGTGTACTATCGTTCGAGAAGTAGTTCTTGATTCCAAATTTTTCTTGTATTACCTTGAATATCAACAAAAGGCATCAGATGGTGTAGAAAGTATTGAAGTTGAGATAAAATGGTCAACGAAAGGATAAGTAGTTTGCCTGTAAAAATTCAGGGGCAAGACCAAGCACAAAAATGTTTGGTCTTGCCCCCGTTTTATAATTTACAATCTATGTCCTATAAATTATCCTTGCGGAGCTGCACGATATTCGCGAGTATATTCGCCGTTTACAAAAATATCCGCTTCATCCATACGTCTGCGATACAACCCCAATTGAAACCGGTTGTTTGCATCATACGAAGCTCGTGAGAAAGCTGTATAAGGATCTATTGACACGAACCGCTTGCCCCGCTTCATCTGAGAAAGTAACATTTACGGTTCCTCTGATACCATACTTCGCACAAATTTTTTGTGTTCATAATTTTTTCCTTTCTTTTTTATTTTTGCTTATTTTTAATTTGTTTTTTTGTTTGTCCCTCGAGTGACAAGACCATTTTAAACCGAAACTCTGACAAAACCTGTCAGAGTTTTGAAAAAATTTCCGTGAAAAGAGCTTTCGAAATTTTTGCCATAGATGGAATTGGGTTTTGTATTGACTTTACACGTTTTTTATGATACAATAAACCGACACAGGGATAACAGGAAAGGGGCAAGGAAACCGAATGGCTAAGGTGAGTGTGATCATTACCGCGTTCAACGTAGAAAAATACATTGTGGAAGCGGTAAACAGCGTGGTTGCGCAAACACTGGAGGACATTGAGATCCTCGTGATAGACGATTGCAGCACGGACGGAACCTACGCCTTGCTTTGCGAGCTGGAAAAGCTGGATGCAAGGATCCGCGTGGTGCGGCATGAACAAAATCAAAGCGTGATGATCGCCCGTAAACACGGGGTGGAGTACGCCAACGGCGAATATCTTATGTTCCTCGACGGCGACGATATGCTCACGCCCGACGCCTGTGAGACCGCATACCGCGCGATTACGGAAGCCAACGTAGATCTGTTGCAGTTTGACACCCGCCTGTTTTCCGACTGTAAGGAGAACGTGGGAGTGGCCGTGGAGGAAAATGTCCGCGCTTACCTGCAATCGGTAGAGCATAAGCGGCTCTCGGTTTCTCCCTGCGGTCTCCTGGACCAAAAAGCAGTGGGCGGCACCGTTAATTTCACGCTTTGGAATAAGATCTACAAAAGCGAGATCCTGAAGCAAGCAACTGCTGAGGTCCCCAACGAATACATGAATATTGCCGAGGACGTTCTGCTCTCCTATTTGGTACAGTATTTTTCGCATTCCTTCCTCTACATTCCAAAAAAAATTCACCGCTACCGCTTGGGAAGCGGGATTACCACGTCGGCGTCCTCTCGCGTCAGCGAGAATAAAATGCGGGCGGTTGCCAAGGGCTTTTATACCTATACTTATCTACGGGCTTGGACGGAGGCGCGCGGAACCGAATCGCTCTGCCGCGAGACGTTGAGACGAATCCGCCTTCAGATGTTTGCCAATGTCTCTTCCCTTCTCTTCCATCAGCTTGAGCCCGCCCAAAAGCTCCCCTTTTTTACCGAGCTGGAGAAGTACGCAACCAAAGAAGATCTGCTTTTGATGCTGCACGAATCACAAACGGTTGGCGAGGGACTTTCCGCGGCCGCGCTGGCAGATACCTGCGCAAAGCTTCCGTTGTTCCAATCTGAGAAAACCGAGATCAAAACGGTAGGCGCCTACTATTTCCGCGTGCGAAACGGCGGCATCGAAAACGTACTCAGCGTACTGACCGACCTATGGGTCAAGCAAGGATACCGCGTAGTGCTTTTCACCGATGAGGAGCCTCACCGCTCGGACTATGAGATCCACCCCGCAGTGACGCGTGTTGTCCTTCCTCCCCTTGAGGACGGCGGCGATGCGGATGACGCGTTGGAACGGATCCGCACCTTCCGCGCGGCCATGCTCAAGTATCAGGTGGACCTGATGGTCTACAATGCTTGGGTCAGCCCCTGTTTGTTGCTCGACGAAATGATTGTAAAAAGCTGTGGCGCGCGCCTGCTTGTGCATACTCACGGCATGTTCTGCTTTGATATTGCCAACGAAAGCAGCCTGATGGCCTACCGCAATGCAGCATTGGGACACCTATACCGTTTGGCCGATGCCGTGGTGGCGCTCACCGACGTGGATGTGGCTTGGTGGCGCGCGCAAGGCCTGCGCGCCTTAAAAACCGTGAACCCCATCAAGCTCCCGCTCGATGTGGAGCCCTCTCCCCTGACAGGACATCGGATTTTGGTAATTGGACGGATCAGTCCCGAAAAGCAGATTCTGGATGCCCTGAAAATTACCGAGCGGGTGCGCAAAAAGATCCCCGATACTACGCTCACGATCGTGGGAAAGGCCGATTTGAAGGAATATTCCGATGAGGTTCATGCCTATATCAAGGAACAGGATATGAAATCCTACGTTACACTTGCCGGCTTCCACACCAACGTCCTGCCTTTTTACCAAAACGCCGACGTATTGCTCAGCACAAGCACCGCAGAGGGCTTTGGCTTGGTACTGATGGAAGGAAAGCTGTGCGGGTTGCCGCTGGTGGCCTACGAGCTTCCCAACCTTGACATCACGCGAGAAAATCGCGGTATGGTAACCGTTCCTCAATCCGACGTGGATGCGGCTGCCGATGCAATTGTGGCACTTTTCTCCGATGACGCGAGCAAGCATGCTATGGGAGCCGACGCGCGAGCAAGCGTGCAAGAGCTGTATCGCATCGATTTCGGCGCGCTTTGGGACGGGATCTTCCGGGAAGCCGTAAAGCCGAAGAACGAGGACCGTACCTGTAAAGAAACCCCCGCGGAGCTTGCGATTCGCATTGCGGCAGATGCCTACACCGAGGGGATCCAGCTAAGGAGCCGTGGATACGCCGCCTCGGATGCGGTAGGATTGAGCGGCGATTGGCGCTACTATGAGGAGCAATGCAAGGTGCTTTCCAAGGCGCTCAAGGAGCTTGCCAATTCCGAAAGCTATCGCTTTGGGCTCTTTATCACGGCAATCCCCCGTGCCATCCACCGTTGGTTTCAAAAATTGCGCAAGAAAAAGTGATGCATTTCCCGCGGGTCCAAAACGGCAGATTACACAAAAAGCGGTTTCAAAATTCGTTTTATGTGTCCTATTGACAGTCATTTGCATTCATGGTATAATGATAGCAGTACATTTCTGTACAATAAAGACAACAAGGAGATTCATGTTATGAAAACAGCAGCAAAAGTCTTCATCATTCTCGGCATGGTGCTTCTGTGCTGGTTGATCTTCCCCTTAATTATCGGCATCATCGCTTTGAAAAAGATGAAAAAAGCCACCTCCAAGTCCGAGCTCACGGTAATCGCGATTCTGACGTTGTTCTTCTGCAACACCATCGGCGGTATTTTGATGCTCTGTCTGCCCGAGAGCGAGTTTGCGGCAGCTCCCGCTCCCGAGCTTCCCCAGGAACCTCAAGTATAAACAAAAAACGGATAGAGAATTTTTCCATTCTCTATCCGTTTTTTTGCAAAAATTCGTCTCACTTCTTGCTTTTTTTCCATTCGTATGGTATAATAAAGCGATTAAAATAAAGTGAAGGAAGTCAACAAATGTTCAAACGATTTTTAAGCTATTACAAGCCGCACAAAAAGCTGTTTGCGCTGGATATGGTCGCGTCACTTCTCGTGGCGTTGATCGGTGTCATCTATCCGATGATCACACGCACCATGCTCAACGACTTTTTCCCGGATCGCAACTACCGTATGATCGTCATCTTTGGAATTGGACTCTTTCTTCTTTATTTCACACGGATGCTGCTCAATTACTTCATTCAGTACCAAGGGCACATGATGGGCGTGCGCATGCAAGCGCAGATGCGCACCGATATGTTCAACCATCTCGAAAAGCTTCCCTTCAGCTTTTACGATAAGCACGAAACGGGTAAGATCATGTCCCGCCTCACCAACGACCTGTTTGAGGTGGTGGAGCTGGCGCATCACGGTCCCGAAAATCTCCTGATCAGCGGAATTTCGGTAATCGTTTCCTTCGTGTATCTCGCCACCATCAATCTTTGGCTCTCGCTGATCATCTTTGCCTGTGTTCCCCTCCTGGTAGCAATTTCGCTGTTTACCCGTGCGCGCATGCGCGAGGCCTTTCAGGAGCGCCGCGTTTCCACGGCTGTGATCAACGCCTCGGTGGAAAGCAGCATTTCGGGCATTCGTGTCACCAAGGCCTTTACCAATGCCAAAAAAGAAGCCGAAAAATTTGAGGTAGGTAACGAGCAGCTCTGCGAGGCCAGTCGAAAAGCTTACAAGGCTATGGGGCAGTTCCACTCCTCCACCACCTTTATCACCGACGTCTTTAACGTGGTGGTCCTGATCGCTGGCGGAATCTTCCTCTTTCGCGGATGGATCGAGCTTGGCGACTATTCTGCCTTCATCGTTTCGATCAACGTTTTTCTGGGCCCCGTGAACACTCTGATCCGCTTTATGGAGCAATTCCAGAACGGCGTGGCGGGCTTTGAACGCTTTGTAGAGGTGATGGATACCCCGCCCGAAGCCGATCCCAAGGGCGCCAGCGAAGCCGAGCGCATGAACGGACAGATCGAATTTTGCAACGTGACCTTTGCCTATGACGGGGACCGCAACGTCCTGAAAAATATTGATCTGCGCATTGCGCAAGGCAAAACCCTGGCTCTGGTGGGTCCCAGCGGCGGCGGAAAGACCACGATCTGCCACCTGATCCCGCATTTCTACGACCTGCAACAGGGACAGATCCGCATCGACGGCAAGGACGTCCGCGAGATCACGTTGGATTCCCTGCGCCGCAATATCGGTATCGTTCAGCAGGACATCTACCTCTTCAACGCCAGCATCCGCGAAAATATCCTCTACGGTCGGCTTAACGCCACCGAGGAGGAGGTGATCGAAGCAGCAAAGCGCGCCAACATTCACGAGTACATCCTCTCCATGGAAAACGGCTACGATACGGTGATCGGCGAGCGCGGCGTGCGCCTTTCGGGCGGACAAAAGCAACGCCTTTGCATTGCGCGCGTGTTCCTCAAAAACCCGCCGATCCTGATTCTGGATGAGGCTACCAGCGCGTTGGACAACACCACCGAGATCATGATCCAGCAGGCTCTGGACGAGCTTTGCAAGGGCAGAACCACCATTGTGGTGGCACATCGCCTTTCCACCATCAAGAACGCCGACGAGATCGCCGTGATCTCCGAGGGAAAGATCCTTGAGCAGGGCTCTCACTCCGATCTGCTTGCGCTCGACGGTATGTACGCCAGTCTCTACCGCCAGCAGTTCCGCGAGGATGAGAGATCTTTATAAAAAACAAACCGAAGGGCAGAGAACGTTATGTTCTCTGCCCTTCGGTTTTTGAAATCCGAACAAAAGCATTTTTACGGCTGCGTGTCTTTCATTTGACAGTTCACAACCTCAGCTTCTCCCGAAGCCACCCACGCGTTAGCCGCATCGGCGGTAGGAAGACTTGCCAAGCCGCACCCATTCAGAGTTACCGAGCCTGCCGTAACCAAGCCAACGAAGCCGCCGGCCAACGTGTTTCCTGTAACTGTTGCCCGATTTTCACAATGATTGATCAGACAGGTATCACTGACGTTGACCTGTGCAAGAAATCCGCCAAGGCGCGCGCCCGTGGTAGTAAGCGTGCCCTCCAAGGTGCAGTTCTCGATGACGAGAGACTTCGCCTTTGCGGAGGAGGTACCCGCGCGCGCGATAAATCCTCCTACGTTATGCGCTGCGTTGATCGTGCTCTTGAAAGACGAATTTTGGATCGTAATTTCGGACTCCGCATCGGTATCTCCAAAAAAGCCGCCCACGTTGGCGTTGGAGCTGAGCGCTTCGGTCAGAACGGCGCCCACGATATGCACGTTATCGATCAGCACCGTGCCCGATGCGCGGCGCGCCAGGATCCCGTACTGTCCGGATCCGGTTTCCATCGTCATGCGGACTCCCGCAACCGTCAGATTCTTCACGGTCGCATTCTTGAGATTGGTGAACACAAATCCGCTTTGCGCTTCAAACGCCGTTGCATTCAGTCTGTCATATACAATGGTAATGGTGTGTCCCTGACCGTCAAGCGTTCCCTGGAAGGTTCCTGCAAAGAGCGCTCCTGTAGGATCGGTAACGGTGATATCACAACCGAGGACGTACGAGCCCTTGGAATCCATAGTGGCAAAATCCTCTGCCGAGGTGATGGTATTCCCTCCCTCGGTCTCGCCTCCGGAAGACGTGAAAAGGGTGTGATCCTCGGTGACTGTGACCGTATCTCCCAAGGCAAAGACCGTGAGGAAGCATCTTCCCACGTAGACGTTGCCGCCCTGTGCTTGCGCTTCGACTTGCAAATGGTGCAAGGGATTCCAGGTATTCGTGTAGGAATCCGACGTGACCAAGCTATCGCCCGGCTCTCCGTCGATAAACTTGCGAGCGCCCTTCAGATAAGAGGGCCACAACACGTATTTCGCGCGCACATACCCGTAGGATCCGTCGCTGTTGTAGGCTTGCGGGAACCAGGTCTGGGGATACATCTCCTGCGACACGCCGCTCGCCGCACCAAAGAAGTGGTTGATCTCGATCTCGAAGGTATGCTTCAAAATGTCAATATGCGAAGAGCCGCTGTCCATCTGGGTCAGTCCGTGGTGCGGAACCTGTACGAAATCACTCTTCATGGCGGCTCCGTACATTTTGTTCACGCTCGCAATGCTGTAACAGGTGGCGTCTCCCGTCCAGAGTGCCGTATGGGAGACATTTTCGCCCGTGTGGACGGTCATCTGCGAGATCAGCGAGAAGGTGTTGGTAAAGTTGTTTCTCTTGCAGGCGACGTAAACCGCCTTGGTAGAATTGCTCGAGTCAATATGGCGCTCACGGAGAATGGCAACGTCGTCGGCTTTGTCATAATTGGCAAAGAAGAGGAACTCCGCGCTGTTTTTGCGGAACGTAAAGGAGACCGCTTGGCTTGCCGTATACGTATGCTTTCCGTCCGGGGAAGTGTAGGTGTATCCTGCGGGAATGGTCAGGGTATATCTTCCGTCGGCATTGGGCTCTGGCATAACGCCCTTATAGATCTGATCCAACGCCTGATATTGCATATCCTTCTCCGACCAAGCCTGCAGGGTGAAGGATACCTCGTCATTGTTGTAGATCCGTTCTACGTAAGCTCCGTAGGCGTCGCTCACGAAGAAGGATTCGGGCAGTGCGGGAGAAAAGAGATCGTAGGTGAACAGGATCTCAACCGTCACGTTGCGGATGTAGTAGACCTGCCCCACGTGCGCCTTGTAGATATCCACGCCGTCGGCGCGAAGATTCTCCAGGCCCGTGTTGTAAAGCTCCATCTTGTCGGAGCCTAACGCGTAATTGAAGCCGTCATACGAGAGAAGCGTCTGCTCCGAAATGTTGGGAAGGTTGCAGATCACCTTCTCCATCGATACCTTATAGTTGGGATTGCTCAGATAGATATTGGAAAACGCCATGAACGCACCCATGTGGTCGGTATGCGGATGCGTGATGTACCACGCGGCAATAACGATCTCGTCGGTGGTTTTGTACTTATCGAGCGTACGATAGATGCGGGATGCCTGTTCGCGGTCCGCATCACCGGTTCCAAAACCGTCTCCGCCGCCGTCCATCACCAGAAAGCTTCCGTCCGACAGGCGGTATACGTACGACATGCCGCTGTCCTTGTTCTGGTCGGGAGCGCCCTCCACCACCGAACCGATCGCGCCGTATTCGTCAACGCCGATCTGGATAAGCAGGGACTCCACGCTTCCCGTTGTCGCCGACGCGGGATCAAACACCGACAGATCGGTATCATGCAACGGCTCTACCGTGATCTTCACTTCCCCAACTCCGTATACACTTTTTTCTTCGGGGATCCATAGGACGTTGATCAGATAGTTGCCTTCTGCAGTCTGCTTGGTGTACATAGAGGCAAGATTGCCTGTATTCCCGAGAATTTCACGCGGAGAAACGATCTCGGTATAATTGGAAAAGGACAAGAGCGTTTCCAGATAGGTCTCATATTCTGCTTTCGTGGTATCCTGTACCGTTACCAAAATACAATCGTTGTAGATGTCAGTATGCGTAATTTCTGCCTTGGTCCCTTCGTAGGCAGGGACAAGCTCACTGTCATCCACCGGTTGATCGGTGAATTCGGTTTCACTTTCCTCTTCACTTTCGGAAGTGCTTTCCTGATTTGGATCACGTTCCGTTTCCGTATCTTGGGGATCCGACGGTTGCGAAGCACAGGAGCCCATTGTCAAGCAAAAAAGAAATGCAAGCAACATTACAAATATTTTTTTCAACATCCCGTTCATTCCTTCCGGTTTTTATTCAGACTCAGTATACGAAAAAAACACTTTCGTGTCAAGATATTTTGATAAACAGAAAATTTTTCTATATGCTTCAGCAATGCCAAAGGAGCAGAGAACGTAACGTTCTCTGCTCCTTTGAAGTATTCCTTGAAAAGCACCTCGAAAGAGGTCGAGAGCATCCCGATCAGGATGCGGGAGTGGCCTCTACCACGTATGCCTGCAGCTTTTCGTTGCCGGCGGGGGTATACATACTGAAGCTACCCGAGGAGATCTCGTAAACGTAGCCCTTGATCGCAATGGCTACGGGAACGCGGTCCGCAAGCGCGGCCTTTGCCACGTCGGAAGCGCTTCTTGCCGCCTCGGTGTTTACCGCTGCATAAACGGTGCTTTCACTACCCTGTGCATCGATCAAAGTCACGTACGCGGTAGCAATATACTTCGTGCCGTAATCTGTCTCTGCGATCTCGTTCGTGGTTGCTACAAAGGTTGTATGCTCCTCATCGTACCAGGTTCCGTCTACTGTGAGAAGCTGTGCATCGGTCAATGCGTCAAAGCTGCCTGCTGCTTCATAGTCGGAAAGCTTTGCAATCTTCATTCCAACCTTTACCTTCTCTGCGCCGTACCTCTCTTCGATCATCTTTACAAGAGAGGCCGAAAGAGTAGCACGGAAGCGAAGCTTGGTGGGAGCATCAAAGCGGATCGCAGCGCCGTTCACCATCGAGATATCTGCAGAGGTGAACGAGAAGCAATCGGTGAGGGTAACCTTTTCCCTGTCATACATCAAGCCGATCAGACCCGAAGCAACGGCCTCGGTGGAAGGAGATACCATGGAGATATTCGAGGACTCGTTTGCGCATCCGGTTGCCGTAACGCTACCGCCGGAAACGCTTGCAATCAAACCTGCCGCACAGGTACCGATATTGGATTCCCCGTCGTCGCATTGGATGATGGTTCCGCGATTCACACAGTTTTCCAGCGTAACGTCCAGGCCGGTGATTGCGATCATACCGGCGCCAAGACGGGGGGCAATGATGGTACCGTAGTTGGTGCAATTTTTCAAGGTAATCGTGCTGCCCTCGGTGGTGTTGTGCATCGTGGTAGCCACAAATCCTGCGGATCCGCCTTTATCATCCTTGGATCCGTTCATACCCTGTGTGATGGTTCCGTAATAGTTGGAATCCTCAATCAGCAGCGTGCCACCCTGCCAGGTTCCGATAAATCCGGAATAATTGGCGGTTTTCGCAAGATTGGTCTTGTCCTTGGTGCGGAAAACATCGATATAGCTATCGCAGTTCTTGATCGTTACCTCGGTAAAATCGTCGGGCTTCGCGCAAAAGCCTCCTACGTTGTTGTCGGAATTTCTCGCGGTCTCATCAATCGAACCGTAAATGTTTACATTTTCGGCATACAAGGAAGCCTCAAGGGTTTCCTCCCCCTTCGTCACGTCCACGGTACCGCCGGAAACCATACCTACGTTTGCCATGCTGCCAATCACCATTTCCACGCCGTATTCGGGAGATCCGAGGTCAAGGTCATAAATGGCAAAGCTTCCGTAGATCTTGTTGACCAGCACAGCGCATCCCGCAAAGGTGATACCCTTTTCAAAGGTGATGGAATGTCCGCTGCCGTAAATCGCGCGGCCTGCCTTATTGGCCTCCCATACGGCCTCGTCACCGGCATCGGTGCCCTTGTTGGTAGTAATCAATGCGGCCGTAAACTCATAGTTCAGCGTGCCGTTGACCGTATCGTACGCAATCTTGGGTGCGCTCAGAGCATCAACCTTCTGGTAATATACGTCCTCACCGTTGGCATCCTTCACGTTTCCGGTTGCGCCCTCGGCAGTATCGGCCTTGGTTTCGCCGTTCACCTTATCGTAAGCAATCTTGCCGTCTGCGGTGAAATAGATCGGATCGCCGTTTTCATCCTTTTCGGGAGAAACGATGGAAGCAGCGCCATCCAAGCTCTCCAGATAAGCGGCAATCATCGCCTTTGTGATGTGCAGATCCTGTGTCAGCTTAAAGCTACCGCCGGCCGTGTTGGGAAGCAGGAGAGAGGCCAGATCGGTGATCGGTGTAGCATCTGCAGGAGCTTCGTGGATCGCAGGCTCGGAGGGAGCTGCGCTTCCCTCTGCCGAAAGAGAGAGCGGAAGCATCGTTGCAATCATACAAACAAGCAGGATCCAAGAGAGTAATTTCTTCATGATTCGCATTTCCTTTCAAAAATAGTTTTTTAATTTTCGCCATGTGCATGGCGTAAAATTCAAGAGCGGAAAGGGGTCAATCGGGCAATGCAGCAATCTCGCCGGAAAGCGTTGCCGTGTAGATGGTGAGCGGCACGATATAGGAATCCAATACACCGCTCCAGTTATTGTTGTTGTTGAGCATGCGCTCGCGGAACAGATTTTCGGGGGTAATTCCCTGATTCTCCTGGTAAAGCTTTACAAAGAAACGCGCCATATCAAACACATTGGCATCTACAGCGTACTCCCACATTCTTGCATCCTCGGGATCCTCGGCGTAACGCCCCTTCATCAGCTTGTCAAAGCAAGCGGGGCGGGTGTACGCGTTGGCCTCCTCGGCCAGAGCCTGAATCAGTGCCGCAGAAGCAATCGAGTTCTTCGACTGAGACGCAACCGAGTACATGGTAAACTGGATCGATTGCGCAGTGGAGTATGCCGTTTGCGATTCGCTCCACTTCGGATTCGGAAGCGCGCCGTACTCCAAGCCCTCCAGGTTGGAATAGGTATTCCATGCATGCGATGCGGGAGCCGGAGAGAAGAGGACTCTTCCGGCAACAAATTCATCCCTCACCTTGGTATATTCCGGCCCGATATGGCCGTCATTGGTGCTGTGAATAAAGCGGTTGGCATCCTCGAGAACGTCACCTATATAAATGGCATCCTGGAAGCTATCGCTGATCGCATAGGAATCGTTATCAGCCGATACAATGGTGCAGCCTGCGCCGTAGAAGAAATCGTCAAAGCGTGCTTCATACGTCAGGTAAGCAAAGCGGTCACCCAGATCCTTGCTGCCGCTGTTGTTGACATCCAGATACAAGCCTTCGGACAGTTCAAAAAGCTTATCATAGGTCCACTTTCCGGATTCCACCAGCTCATAGATATCGGCCACCTGATACATCTGGTTCAGCTTCTCATTCACCCCAAGGTCCTTCATAAGTGCCTTGTTGTAAAAAAGAACGAAGGTCATAAAGATCAGGTTGGGAGAAATGTCACCCGACGCAAAATAGAGCTTGTTACCAACCTCAATGTCCTCCAAAAGCGTGGAAGGCCATGCCTCGTGATCAAAATCCAGATACTGATAGCGCATCAGGTTGGAAAGCGTACCGCGCGACATCAGCACGGGCATATGCGTACTGACCGAAGCCAGAATATCGTACTTTCCACCGTTGCTGTTTTCACGGTCTGCCGTGTCCACGAACTGATTGTTTTGGGGCACATAGGTCCAGTTGATGCGCAGGTTCAGGCGCGATTCCGCCTTGTCGCAACGGTTGAACACCGCCTGGTCGATCAGTGTGGTATTCTCATCAACGGTTTCCACATACTCCGAAAGGTTTCCGGGCGTCCACGAGAACACCTGGATGACCTCGTTTTTAAACTGCACGCCGTTTAAAACACTGTTGATTGTGTCGTCGTCGGATTCGCTGTTGCTTTCGGTTCCCTTGGATTCGGTTTCACTCTCGGTGCCGCTTGTATTCTCAGTATCGGTCTGTGTACCGGGATTGGATTCTCCGTTACAAGCCGACAGGGTGCCAAGTAGCATCAAAAGCGCCAGAAGAAACGTCAAAAGCCTGATAGAGGGTCTGTTTTTCATACGTGTGCTCCTTTCATTTGGTTGCAAATGCAACTGCAATACCATATGTATTTGATCCGCTCGGCGCGGAGAAGAGTCGGTCACATATCCTTTTCATACTCGCGAACTGCTGCCACCAGACATTGCCCAAAGGCAAACATCGTGTTGCGATCGATCACAACGCTTCCGTCAGGAGTTCCAAAATAAGGGGTTTCCACCACAAAGGAGAGCTCGTTTTCCGGTTTTACGCTCATATAACGGGCGCAGGTGGCGTTGGTGGACTTGTTCCATCCGGTGTTGGCAGGGATGTTATCTGCAGGATCGTACGGGATGGCGTCGGGCGTGATCTTGCCGGCAAAGATGGCCGAGAAACGGTTGTAGCGCTCGGTCTCCTCTTCCAGATTGTAAGGGATGTGCACCTTATCGTTGATTCCGCCGTGATGCTTGGGAGAATGGAGATCCAGAGCAATCACAGGAGGGGTGGCATCGGTAAGCTTGCGGATCGCCGCGCAGGTATTGTAAATGCTGGGCGTACCGTCGATCGGGTAGTCGCGGTTGTGATCGTGCGGCAAACGGTGCTTACCCTGGTCGCCGTCCACCACGCCGTCGTAATCCACAAACGGAACGCAGATCACCTCGTATCCCTCCATCGGATTCTCAATCAGCGACTGAAAAACCGATTCCATCACGTAGGTGCCCGTGCTCTCGCAGGCATGGTGCCGCGAGGTGAGCAGTATTTTTTTCTCTCCCGAGCCAAAGCGCGCATACGGAACGCTTCTGCCCTTATTGGAGAGGCAAAGCTCCTCAACCTTCAGGCCGTGCTGACTGCAGAAGGACTCAAAGCGAGCGGGAGTGTAGAGCATATTGTAACAGAAATACACCTCGTTCTCCTCGGGACCAAAGGTATACGAGAAGGCCTCGTATACGGTTCCGTCCTCTGCGGTCCACGCGCGGCGTCCGCCGGTCCATTCCCAGGAATACAAGTCGGTGGAAACGGCTGCTCCCCAGTAGCCCACGCGGTTTACGTGCGGGAATTGGAAGGTGACCGTTCTGCCGGCCGCCCCGGTTACACGAAAGGCCCAGTAAAACCAGTCGCGCTCCTCCCAGATGTCGCGAAGCTCGTTGGCCAGGGTTACGGTATCTCCCTGAATATCCAGGACCTCAATGTTTCCACTTACAAAATTCTTATCAATTGTCATCACTGATTCACTCCTTTGTCAAAAAACTGTATTTACGAAGCAGATGCGTTTTGCGTTACGGTGTAATTGGTTCCGTGAAATGGCAACTGGAACACAAAGGTTTGATTGTTGGCAATAAACGCGGCCTGCACATGCGAGGAGCTTCCAAAGAAGAACGCGTTATGGTCAAAATCCTTTACAATCGCGTAGCGCGTATCGTTGCAGGGCCAAAGCAGCCATGTGGGGTCTACCAAGCCTGCCAGCGTATTGGTGTTTCCGCCGTAGCCGTGGTGTGGCGTTTGGTAGAAATCGGATTTGAGCAGCGAGCCGTACATGGCCTCCATTACACGGTTGGATTTGGTTGTGGTATCGCCCGTGATCAAAAAGGTTTGTCCCTCCACGGTAAAGCGCATAACGATCGACATTCCGTTGCCGCTGGTCAGCGTTTGCGCGGCCATGCGCATCTCATGGGTGTAAATGATCTCCAGCTTGGCATTCTCACCAAACTCCATCACCTGACCCGTATGGCTGCGGTGGATCGTAGCTCCGTTTTTCAACAGCTTTTTTGCCGATTCCTCATATTTGGATTCCACGCTCGAAAGCTCGGCCTCCTCCAACACGCCGGGAGAATAATGGTTGTACATCACGTTTTCCACAGTGATATTCGGGTAATCGCGGTAGTTATTTGCAAAATACCGCAACGCGCCCATGTGGTCGATGTGCGGGTGTGTGCTCAACCATCCAACCACGCGGATATCGTTGGGGTTGGGTGCGTACTTAGTCAGCGTGTCAACAATGCGCTGGCAGCTTTTGAGGTGTCCGTAATCCGACGAGCTATCGTCAAAGCCACCGTCCACGATAAAGAAATCGCCGTTGTCAAAGCGGAAGATGTAGCACATGCCGCTATCCACTCCGGTTCCTATCTGCATAAACAACGGCTCGCAAACCTTGGCTTTGTTATCGTTGACGTATGCAAAATATCCGTTGTTATCCTTCGGCTCCACAAATACTCTCGCTTGCCCGTTGTGGGTGCTGAGGATCATGGTAACCGCTGTAGTCTCATTTGTGCAGGAGGCATAATAGTTGTTCTCACTGCCCATCATCATGCGGGGCTCCTCGTGCTTTTCCATTCCGTTTTGCAGGAGCGCACCGTAAAAGGCCGAGAAATCGGAAACCGATGCCCGATCAAAATAGAGCATGTAGCAGCCCTCGCCGCAATTGGTTAAGGATTGAAAGCTTGCATTTCCAAAGGAGAAGTGATTTGCGCTCAGCGGAGCCATGTAAGCAAACTGCATCACCAGATCCGGAACGCTCAAAACCCCCTCTTCCTTCATTCCGTATTCCTGAATGCCGGTGAGAAAGGCATTTACCGCGTATCCCAGGGCATCGTCAAAGGATCCGTTTACCACAATGCTGCCACCGGTATACTGAAGCACGTAGGTGCCCACATCCAGCGACCGGCTTTGAAAGACCTCGTGCGTGCGGTTGGTGTTCCCCACCAAAATCTCGATCACGTCGGCAGCGGGCGTTTCGGTATCGCGCATCATCTGCGGTCGCACACCGGTATTATCCAAAATAAAGTTGTAAAGTTTTTGCGCGGCCTGATATTCATAATCTGCATAGCTCGACGGATAAATAATGGATACCACCGCAACCTTGCCTGCCACAAGCGGGATCAGATTTACGGGGTCCTCGGCCTCGGTGGTGGATTCCTCCCCGTTGGTGCTTGATTCCTCAGAGGTGGATTCCTCATCGGTTTCGGAATCGGTAACTGTGATTTCATTTTGCGGGTTGCTTGACGAATTGCAGGCAACGAATGTCGAGGTGCAAAGAAGCACCGCCAAAAGAAGAAGGAGCATACGAAGGAACAGCTTTTCCAATTTCTTCATTTTCCTTTCATTTGGATTATACGGGGCAAGGGGTTAAAAGCAGAAAAAGGACATATTTGAACGTATCGAAAACGCGAAATAAATTCCTTTCCTTTTGGTACTTAAATTTTACCACGAATCAGTCATCCGCGCAATACATTTTTTTAAAAATAACATACATTATTTTAAAAATTGCATTTAAATTCAATCACAAGTCGATCATTTTCCAATCATTCGATCATGAATTGTGATCGAACGCTCAAACATCTGTATCCTGCCAAAAAGGCGCGGTTTTGCGACTCTGTGCAGGTACGGCAAATGAGCCAACCGAAAATCGGATGAATCTTGTTACTTCAAAAAGAAAGTTAGCAGATTCTTCGTGGGCCTCCGCGCCATAGAAACCGAAAAAGACCTTCTGCAATAGCGGAGACTGCACTCAGAATGACCCGTGGGGGGTAGGTGAGTAAAGTTTTTGTCCTCCGGCCTTTTTTGCGGTAGGGACTTGCCCCTCTTTTTGTGCGGATCGGTGTATAAAACCCCTCCACCGCCAAGGGCGGTCCAATTTGCTTGCAAATTTTCTCCCACTTAGCAGGAGAGGCGAGCAAAAGTCCAACGATCATCCGAAAAAGCATAATCACTGAAAAAGGTGAAGTGCGGAGTACGTTTGCCTTCTCCAGCGGAGAAGGGGGACCGCGAGAGCGGTGGATGAGGAGAATCCCCCTATGCGCAATGTTCGATCAAATCCGGTAGGTACCGGCATCCTCAACGGTCCATTTCCAACCGAATTCCGCCGCACACCCCCTTTGCACGCACACTCCCTTTGGTCATTCTGAGCGTTGTCTTTCCTGCTTTCCAAAACGGGTTTTGCCCTCAAACGGGGAAAGACCCGCGAAGAATCTTGTTACTTCAAAAAGAAAAGTTAGCAGATTCTTCGTGGGTTTCCGAGTAACAGAAAACGGGGAATGCCCGTTTGAGAGGCATTCCCCATTGGTGGGTGTAGAGTCCGATTATTCCTCGGATTTCTCTACGAGGTTATCGTCGCCGCCGAGAGAGGTTCTGATCACGTCAGCCTCATCTACCAGCACAACGTCCATTTCCGGAGCCATGTAATTCATTTTCTTCATGATCATTTTATCCTTTCTTCACATTAGGTTGCAGAAGCAAGAGCAGAAGGAGTACCGGTAGCAACAGAGGAGTAAACCGTGTATTCACCGCCATTGTACTCAAATGTTACGTATGCCACGCAAGAGAATTCCTTTTCTGCATTCTCGGTTTTTACGTTGGAAATGTAAGCCTTAAAGGTCTGATCCTCTTCCAGATCAAAGAGCGTATTCCAAGCGGCGCTCTTGTTCATGTAGTATGCAGAGTTTGCATCAGTAGGCTCACCGAGAGCAGCCATGCCTACAGTGGTAAAGCCGGTTGCAGGGATGTTGCTCGAAAGCGTGATCATCATGCCAACCTGCGTACCGCCAACAACGGTAACGTCGGAAAGCAGTTCCTTATCAATGGTTACGTTAAAGTCAAGACCGCCATCTGCGCGAAGCGTAGGAGCCGCAACGGTAAAGAGATCTGCCAAAGCGATATAGCCCACTCTTGCATGGGTGTGAGTACCCGTCAGAGTGCCGGTGTTGGTGGTTTCTCTTACGTCAAAGGTAGCCTTTTTGGTCAGTGCGCCAACAAGACCGCCTACGTTCGTACCGCTCACCGCGCCCTGGTTCTCAAAGTTCCAAACAGTGATGTTTGCAGCATTGGAAACCGAGCCGATAAATCCACCTGCATTGGTGCCGCTGATCGCACCGGTGTTGGAAATAGAAGTTTTCGCGGAAATGGTAGCTACACCGGAAACCTCTCCAAAAAAGCCGCCTGCATTTTTGCCGCTCACAGCAGCGTTTACAGTTGTGTTGGTAATACTGATACTGAGCATTTCAGTCTCACCGAGAGATCCCGTCACTGCACCTGCAGAGTTTGTTCCTCCATTCAGGATTCCGTTTACCGTACAACCGGAAATTGAGATATTACCATTTGTAATGGCTCCAAACAAGCCACCCACGGATCCCGTTTTACCATCTGCAATGCTTGCATTTACCGTAACGTTGCAGTTCTCAATGGTAAGAGGATAGGTTTTGGTATATCTGGCCATAAGTCCGCCAAAATCAACTTCGCCGCTTCCATTATGCGTAAAGTTTACGTTGGTAACGGTGATATTACTAAAGATAGCACTTTCAGCGGTACCTAGGTCACACGCAACCAGACCAACACGGCCGTCATTATCCGATCCGACAATATTCAGGTTTGCGAGCGTAACATTTTTTATTTGGGCTGAACCTTGCAAAGTGTAAAACAGCATCGACGCCATGGTTTTACCACTGGTTACGTACTTGTTACCATAGTTGATTGTTTGGCCGTTTCCATCAAGGATGCCACTAAATTTGACGTTTGAAGCAGACGGCATCTTAGTGCCATCAGTCCCATCATACGACATCGTAGCACTAAGGAGACTACGGTTTGTGTAAAGCACGATCGGGGCATCGGAAGTATTTCCCAAGGATCCCAATACAGTACTTTCTGCAACCTTAATTTCATTCATCAACTTAAAATTTCCGTCCGGATCGGCACTAATCTGCTCTCTCAACTGGTCCCAAGTATAAATCTGCATGTATCCATCGTCATCAAGGGACGGCTCGGGAACGGTCTCACCGGTCGCAACTGCGGGCAAGCAGAGTGCAGACAACATGAGCGCGAGTGTTAACAACAAAGATAAAAATTTTTTCATGTGTTTGTTTTCCTTTCCATATTTTAAAAATAGGGGGACGCGATCCCAACACAGGGAGGATAGCAGCCGGAGGAGCCAAGTGAGCCGACCCGTGCGAGGCTGAGGAAATATGCCCTTGCAAGGCGGTTGCCCTGCCATTTCGCTCGCCCTTGCAGCGGGATTCGTCCCGTTTGCTTCGGCCTCTTCCGATTGATAATTCATTTTACCATACGCCCATCACAGATACAATACATTTTTTTGTAAAAAGAATATACTATTTTCAAATATAAAGAAAAAGTCGATCACAATTCGATCAAATAAAAATCATTCGATCATAATCCGTGATTGACCAATCATCCCGTCCATAACATATTCCATATCATACGATTTCGAGCCTTCCTTCTTTTGCGCGTATACACTCCCCTTTTGGGTCATTCTGAGCGTCGTCTTTCATGCTCTCTAAACCGATTTTCACTTGCAAACGGGGAAAGACCCGCGAAGAATCTTGTTACTCCAAAAAAGGAAGTTAGCAGATTCTTCGTGGGTCTCCGCGCCGTAGAAAGCAAAACACGCCTCCTGCAATAGTGGAGACTACACTCAGAATGACCCGTGGGGGGGGTAGGTGAGTAAAGTTTTTGTCCTCCAGCCTTTTTTGCGGTAGGGGCTTGCCCCTCTTTTTGTGCGGATCGGTGTATAAACCCCTCCACCGCCATGGGCGGTCCAATTTGCTTGCAAATTTTCTCCCACTTAGCAGGAGAGGCGAGCAAAAGTCCAACGATCATCCGAAAAAGCATAATCACTGAAAAAGG